>JBIICO010000197.1:0-6614 GCA_044238855.1 Caulobacter sp. | reverse complement strand
ATCAGCCCCGTCTCGCCGGCGGCGAAGTCGTCGTTGGTCTTGTGGAAGGCGATGATCGAGCCGGCCGAGCTGGTGTTGGCGTACTCGTCCAGGATGATGACGTTCTCGCCGGGCTCGGGCTCGCGGCCGAGGACGCGCTTGCCGATCATCTCGTTCATGTTGATGTTGGCCTGGTGCAGCCACAGGCGCTTGAGGCCATGCGGGTCGAGGCCGATGTCGGCGGCGTGCTCGACGATCATCTCGCTGACCATCGGCACCACCTCGCGGAACACCTTGCGGCCTTCCTGGACGAACAGCTTGTCCCGGGCCCCGACGCCCTCGGGCGCGGCGCGGTTCAGGAAGCCGAAGTTGTTGCGGATGTTGTTGGAGAACTGGGTCTTCAGCCGCGTGCCGAGGATGTCCCAGCCGCCTTCGCAGTCCTCGGCCCGCTCGACGATCACGGCGGTGGCCACGTCGCCGAAGATGAAGTGGCTGTCGCGGTCGCGGAAGTTCAGATGGCCCGAGCAGATCTCGGGGTTGACCATCAGCACCGCTCGCGCCGAGCCGGTGGCGATGAAGTCGGCCGCCGTCTTGATGCCGAAGGTGGCGCTGGAGCAGGCCACGTTCATGTCGAAGGCGAAGCCGCCGATGCCCAGAGCCTGCTGCACCTCGATGGCCATGGCCGGGTAGGGGCGCTGCATGTTGGAGGCGGCGCAGAGCACGGCGTCGATGCGGTCGACGCCCTTGCCCCATCTGGCGATGGCTTCCTGTGCGGCCTTCACGGCCATCTCGGCCAGCACCGACAGCTCCTCGTTGGAGCGCTCGGGGATGCGCGGGGCCATGATCTCGGGGTCGAGCACGCCGTCCTTGTTCATGACGAAGCGCGACTTGATGCCCGACGCCTTCTCGATGAACTCGGCGGAGGAGGGGGTCAGCGCGACGACCTCGCCGGCCTCGATGCCGGCGGCGTTGTCGGCGTTGAACCGCTCGACGTAGGCGTTGTAGCTCTCGACCAGTTCGGCGTTGGAGATGCTTTGTTCGGGCGTGAAGAGCCCGGTGGCGGCGATGACGGCCTGATGCACTTTGGCGGTATTCCCGATGGCCGCGGAGCGGAGGCGTCTCGCGGCGTTCTTGTTCTCTCTGGGACGATAGATAGCACGCCCATTCGCGACGTCAGCCCGTCAGCGGCGCCTGTGGCCCAAAGGCAACGCAACAAATGCGCCTCATTCCGCCCGTTGAACCGTCCCGGACGCGCCGCGTTTGGTCCCTACTCGAGAGACAGCTGGGGAGCTGAGAAAAGCGTCAAGGAGTCTATGACGATGAAATCCCTCATGATCGCCGCGTCCGCCGCCGTCCTGTCCATCGCCGCTCTGCCGGCCGTGTCGCAGGCGCAGGAGTTCTACGGCACCCTCGGCTACGCCGCCGTCGATGTGGAGGACGCCAGCCTCGGCGCCATCCAGGGCCGGCTCGGCTACAAGTTCAATCCCTACGTCGGCGTGGAAGGTGAAGTCGGCTTCGGCGTGAACGACGACACCGTCAGCGGCGTCGACGTCGAGCTGAAGAACCAGGCCGGCGTCTACGGCGTGGTGTTCGCCCCGGTGACCCCGAAGGCCGACCTGTTCGCCCGTGTCGGCTACACCGGCGCCAGCATCGACACCGACCTCGGCGACGTGGACGGCGACGGTTTCGCCTACGGCGTCGGCGGCCAGTACTACATCACCGACAAGGACGGCGTCCGCCTCGACTGGACGCGCCACGACTACGACGACGGCGAAGCCGACGTCTGGTCCGTCGGCTACACCCGGAAGTTCTAGGTCCGCCGCCTTCGGGCGTCGAACCGCGACTGACGAAGCCCTCTCCCGGTGACGGGGGAGGGCTTTTTCCGTTGACGCGCGGGCTGGTCGGAGGACATTGCGCCGGGGAGAAAACAAACGGCGTGACCGAACTCTATATCCTGCTGGGCTCGGCCGTCGCCGTCGGGCTGATGGTCGCCGTGGCCGCCTGGGCGCGGATCGCGCGCCCGACCGCGCCGCTGGATCAGGCCGGCGCGTTCGCGCTGCTGGCCGCCGAGTTCCCCGACCACCGTCCCGACTTCGCCTGGATCGCGGCCGACGGCGCCGGCGTCATCGCCCGCGACGGAGAGACGGCGCTGGTGCTCTATCGCCTCGGCGATTCCTGGGTGGCGCGCAGCCTGCGCTGGCGGGACGCATTGAACGCCCGCGTCGTGCGCGGCACGGTGCGGCTGAAGCTGCGCGACCCCGCCGCTCCGGTCGCGAAGCTGGCGGTCAGCGGCATCAACCCCTGGCCGCCCGAAGCGCTGCAGAAGGCCGACGCCGCATGACCCTGGATCCGATCAAGCCCGCCTTCGACCCGGTCACCTGGGCCATCCCGGTTTTCGTGGTCACGATTCTGCTGGAAATCCTGCTCGGCAAGCTGGGCAAGGCGAAGGCCAACTACGAGGCCAGGGACACCGCCACCTCGCTGCTGATGGGGCTGGGCAGCACCGTCGCCGGTGGCTTCACTGCCGCCGGCATCGCCTTCGTCAGCGTCTGGGTCTGGCAGAACCACCGCGTCTTCGAGATTCCGATGACGGCCTGGTGGGCCTGGGCGATCATCTTCTTCGCCGAGGACCTGACCTACTACTGGTTCCACCGCCTGTCGCACGAGCGGCGCTTCTGGTGGGCCAGTCACGTCAACCACCACAGCTCGCAGCACTACAACCTGGCCACCGCCCTGCGTCAGACCTGGACCGGCGGCGTGGCGGGCACGTGGCTGCTGTGGCTGCCGCTCAGCCTGATCGGCTTCCCGCCGGCGATGATCGCCATCCAGAAGGGGATCAGCCTCGTCTACCAGTACTGGGTCCACACCGAGGCGATCGGCAAGCTGCCGCGCTGGTTCGAGGCGGTGTTCAACACCCCTTCGCACCACCGGGTGCACCACGCCCGCAACCCGCGCTACCTGGACGCCAACTACGCCGGCATCCTGATCATCTGGGATCGGCTGTTCGGCACCTTCATCCCGGAGGATGCAAAGGAGCCGCCGCGTTACGGCCTCGTCCATAACCTCGGCGATTTCAATCTGTTGCGCGTAGCGTTTCATGAATGGATCGGCATCGGCAAGGACCTGGCGGGCTCGCGCTCGATCCGCGAGGTCTTCGGCTACCTGTTCGGCCCGCCCGGCTGGAGCCCCGACGGCTCGCGCGACACCTCCGCCAGCCTGAAGGCGAAGTGGAAGGCGCGGGAAGCTGTGGCGGCTGAAGCGCCCGAGAAGATCGCGGCGGAGTAGCGGCCAGTCGCTCTCCCCGTGGGAGAGCTGTCGCGGCGATGCCTTGATCGAGTGGGAATAACCGAGGTCGACAGTTCGCCGCCAAGCTTCCCACTCCGACCCTGCTGCGCCCTGACGGGCTTCGCCGGGCCACCTCTCCCGCGGGGAGAGGAGCTGGTCGGATGACGCGGCCTTCGATGGCTACTCCCGCAGCAGCGGCAAGCTCAGTCCACCCGCCGGCCGCTGCGTCAGCAGCTCGCGCCGGAACCGGAACAGTTCGGCCGGCCTCCCGCCGGTCTCGGTGTCCATGCGGCCCAGCCCCTCGACCAGATCCAGCCGCTCGACGACCCGCCGGAAGTTCTGCTTGTGCAGCGGCACGCCGGCGATGGCCTCGACCGCCTTCTGCAGCGCCGACAGGGTGAACTCGGCCGGCATCAGCTCGAACACCACGGGGCGGTACTTCAGCTTGCCGCGCAACCGACCCAGGCCGGTCGCCAGAATCCGCCGGTGGTCCGACAGCATCGGCTCGCCCAGCGCAGCGGACAGGGCGCGCGGCTCGACCGTGTCCTCGCCCCGCTCGCGCCGCTGGTCGCGGGCCGCTTCCGGGGCCAGGCCGGCCTCGTAGAGCAGCTCGTAGCGGTCCAGCACCCGCTCCTCGTTCCAGGCCGCGCCGTCCAGCGCGAAGAGCAGCCGCGCCCGTGACAGCCGATCCTCGACGCCGGCCGCCCAGATGCGCAGGGCCGGGCCGATGGCCTGGTCGATGATCCCTGGCCGGCCGAGGCGCCAGTCCTCCCACGGGAAGAACTGCGTCCACGGCGACCAGGCGGTGTCGGGCGTCTCGGTGTCGACCGCCGCCGGCGTCAGAGCCAGATAGCCGACGGACACGACCCGCGCCGCGCCGGCCCCGACCTCGGCGCGCGGCGCCTCCCGGCCCTTGTCGCCGAAGGTGTAGAGCTGCTCGACATAACCCAGGTGAAAGCCGGTCTGCTCGGTCACGAAGGCGCGCAGGGCGATCTCGAAGGTCCGGTGTCCCTCGGGGTCGAACGGGCCGGATGGCAGGCCGGGGAGGGCGGCGGCCTGGTCGGTCACCGCGTCGTGCGGCCGGACCGTCAGCACCACGGCCTCGCCGTTGCGAACGGCCATGGTGACGGCGGAGAGGCCGATGACGACGGAAAGGGTCATTGGGAGTTGAGTAGCATCACCCGCCGCGGTCGGGGAGGGAGAGCGCCTTATTCCTTCACATGCGTCTGGGGCCGCTCGCCACCGTCCGCGAACTCTTCCTTCCAATTCCCCTTGTCGTCCTCGTAGAGGATTTCCTCGTCGGCCCCGCCCACCTGCTGACGCGCGGCGGCCTGGCGGGCCGCGGCTGCGGCCGCGTCGTGGTTGGGGAAGGTCTCGGAGAAGACGCCGTCGACCTTGTAGGCCCAGCCGCCGTCGTGCTCGACGATCTCGTAGGTGACGTCCGTCATAAGAAGCTCCTGTGTGTCTGGTGTCCAACGTGCGGCCGTCCGCCCACGTTGCGCAAGCGTCAGAACTTCAGGCCGAGCTCGAAAGGCGATCCCGGATAGGCATAGACGCCCTGGCCGATGCCCGCGACGGCGTCGACCATCCGGCCCTTGCGGCCCATGATGTCGTCCGCAAGCCGCACCAGCAGCGGGTTCGGGGAGGCGGACGCCGAGGCCTTGCGCAGGGCGGCCGCGATCTTCGCCTCCTCGACCTCGGGGTGACGCTCGCAAGCGAGGATGAAGGCGGTGGCCGTGGAGCGGCTCACGCCGGCCCAGCAGTGCACCAGCATCGGCGAGGCCCCGTCCCAGGTCGTGCCGAAGCCGAGGATGTCGTGAACGATCTCGGCCGCCGGCAGGACCATGCCGTCCTTGGGCTCCCAGATGTCGTCGACGGCGATCTTCAGGTGCCGGTCGGGCCGGAAGTTCCTGGGGCCGTCCCGCATCAGGTGCGGATCGAGCAGGGTGATCAGGTGCGACGGCTTCCTGAACCGCACCACCGTGTCGACATCGCGCAGCGGGCAGACGATCAGGGTCACTTGCGGCCTACTCCGTATCGAACGCGGCGGCCGGGGCGGCTTCGAACCCTGCCGCTTCCGACAGGACGTGGAAGCGGTGCACGTAGCGGTCCTGGGCCTCGCGCGCCGGCTGCGGGTCCAGGGTCAGGCTCAGCCCCTCCGGAAGGGGACCGAAGAACCCTAGCGACTCTTCATGGCCAAAACCCGCCAGTTGCGTCGCCTCGAAGTAGGCGCAGGCGCGGTCGGCCTGTTTGATCAGCTTCTTGATCGCCTGGGGCGTCTTGGCGGGCAGGCCGAACCGCGCGTGGATGGCGTGCTCCAGCCGCTCCTCGAAGTCCTTGTAGCTGACGCCCAGCGCCGCCTTGAACGGGCTGATCATGTCGCCGATCACGTATTCGGACGCGTCGTGCAGCAGCGCCGCCAGCCGCCATTTCGGGTCGATCCCGGGCTGGATGTAGGCCACGATCTCCTCGACGATCATCGAGTGCTGGGCGACGGAAAAACCGTGCTCGCCGATCGTCTGGCCGTTCCAACGGGCTACGCGCGCCAGGCCGTGGGCGATGTCCTCGATCTCGATGTCCATGGGCGAGGGGTCGAGCAGATCCAGCCGCCGGCCAGATAGCATCCGTTGCCAGGCGCGGGGAGTGTTCTTGGCGCTTCGCAGCCCTTTCGCCACCGTTTGCGTTCCTTGTTCGAAGAGGGCGTCCCAAGTGGCGCACTGATTGACAAAGATCAATGACCGGTTCGACCTGAGCCGGCCATTGTCGTCGAAAGGAGACCTGAATGAGCTGGGCGAGGATCATGGCGCCGCTGGCGGGCGGGGCGCACGACCGCGAGGTCCTGGAATACGCGGCCGCCGTCGCGGCTCCCTTCGGGGCCGAGGTCGCGGGCGTGCACGCCCCGGCCGACATCGCCGACCTGATGCCCTGGATGGGCGAAGGGTTCATGGGCGGCGTCCAGATAACGGCCATGGACAGCCTCAAGGAGGCCGCCGCCGAGGGCGAGCGCGCCGCGCGCGCCGCCGTGGATGGCTGCGGCTATCCCAAGGCGACCTTCGTGCCGCTGGAGACCCCCGTCTGGGCCGGCCTGTCGATGGAAGGCCGGCTGGCCGACGTCGTCGTGTTCGGCGAGGAAGCCGCCCGAGGTCGCGGCCCGTTGGCGGAGGCCTTCCAGCAGATCGTCGCGGACGAGCAGCGTCCCACCATCGTCGCCCGTGCGGGCCTGAAGGCCGACGGCGTGATCGCGGTGGCCTGGGACGGCGGCAAGGAGGCCTCGCGCGCCGCGCGGACGGCCCTGCCGTTGCTGGAGAAGGCCTCGCGCGTGGTCATCGTCTCGGCGCCCTCCGCCTCGT
>JBIICO010000001.1:0-75631 GCA_044238855.1 Caulobacter sp. | reverse complement strand
TGTGCTCAAGAGCCAGTTCCTGGCCAACATGAGCCACGAGATCCGCACGCCCCTGAACGGCGTGCTGGCCATGGCCGACGTGATGGCGCGCGACAACCTGGACGCCAAACAGCGCCAGCGGCTGGGCGTGATCCGCGAGTCCGGCGAGCTGCTGCTGGCCGTGATCAACGACGTGCTCGACCTGTCCAAGATCGAGGCCGGCCGACTGGAGCTGGCCGAGTGCGACTTCTCGCTCGAGGAAATGGCCGAGGGCGCGGTCAGCGCCTTCTCGGTGATGGCCGTCGAAAAAGGGCTGCGGTTCGGCGTCGCCGTCGATCCGGGCGCGTCCGGCTGGTGGAAGGGCGATCCCGACCGCATCCGGCAGGTGCTCAACAACCTGCTCAGCAACGCCATCAAGTTCACCGTCGAGGGCGCCGTCGCGGCGCGGTTCTCGCTGAACCCGGACGGCGGGCTGCGGCTTTCGGTGTCCGACACCGGCATCGGTATCGCGCACGACAAGCTGCCGACGCTGTTCGAGAAGTTCATCCAGGCCGACAATTCGACCACCCGTCGGTTCGGCGGCACGGGCCTGGGCCTGGCGATCTGCCGCGAGCTGGCCCAGCTGATGGGCGGCACGGTCACCGCGCGCAGCGTCGAGGGCGAGGGCTCGACCTTCATGGTCGACCTGCCGCTGCACCGCGCGGCGCCGCCGAAGGCCGCCGAGCCGTCCGTGACGGCCGCCGAGGCGGTCGAGCAGCGCCGCATGCGCATCCTGGCGGCCGAGGACAACGCCACCAACCAGAAGGTCCTGCAGGCGGTCATGGAGCCGCTGGGCGTCGACCTGCACATCGTGCCCGACGGCCGGCAGGCCGTGGACGCCTGGCGTCTGGGGGGCTTCGACCTGATCCTGATGGACATCCAGATGCCGATCATGGACGGCGTCGAGGCGGCCCGGGCGATCCGCGCGACTGAAACCGCCGAGAACCTGCCGCGCATCCCGATCGTCGCCCTGACGGCCAACGCGCTGGTTCACCAGGTCGAGTCCTACCTGGCGGCCGGCATGGACGGGCACGTGGCCAAGCCGATCGAGCTCAAGCGCCTCTACGCGGCCATCGAGACGGCGGCCGCCGCGGCGGCCGCGGCCAAGGCGCGCGCGGCGTGATCCTCGCCGCAAGGTGAACAGAACATAACGGCGAACTCAGAACCGTTTCAGGTTCGAAGGTGTTCTCTGTGCCTCAACGTCGTCATCGGGGACGGCGAAGAGCGAAGAGGAACCAAGCCATGAAGAAGATCCTGATCCCCCTGCTGGCGATCGCCGCCGTCACGACCGCCGCCGCGCCGGCCATGGCCGCGCCGTGGCAGAACATCAACCAGCGCCAGGCCAACCTGGACCGTCGCATCGACATCGGCGTCCGCAACGGCAACATCACCCGCAACGAAGCCTACCGCCTGCGCAGCGAGTTCCGCGACATCGCGGCTCTCGAGACCCGCTACCGCCGCACCGGCGGCCTGCAAGGCTGGGAACGCCAGGACCTCGACCGTCGTTTCGACCGCCTGAGCTCCAAGATCCGCATCGAGCAGAGCGACCGTGACCGCTACGGCCCGGGCCGCCACGACTACGACCGCGATCGCGACGGCCGTCCGGACCGTGTCGACCGCTTCCCCAACGACCCGCGCCGCTGGTAAGCCCCGACCATCGGTAGCGAGCAGCGCCCCCGCCTCTTGGCGGGGGCGCTTTCTATTTCAGCCGCAGGACACTCTCAACGACCGTCCGGGCCTGGCCGCGCAGCAAGACGCGATCGCCGCGCAACTCGCATTGCAGGTCGCCGCCCCGGCCCGGATAGGCCTGGTGGAAATCCAGCACGCCGCGCTTCAGCTTCGCCGACCACAGCGGCGACAGGATGCAGTGGGCCGAGCCGGTGGCCGGGTCCTCCGGAATGCCCGAGCCGGGGCCGAAGAAACGGCTGACGACGTCGTAGGGCCTGCCCGCGTCGGCCAGGGCGGCGGCCGACAGGTTGCCCCGTCCGCCGGTCGCCGCGCCGGAGATCTTCTCCATCGCCACGAGGTCCGGCTTCAGCGCGCGGATGGCGGCCTCGTCCTCGAAGATCGCCACCAGGTAGCTGGCCGCCCAGACCTCGGTCGGCGTCGCGCCCAGGGCCTCGGCCAGGCCTTCGGGGATGTCAGTGCGGACCGGCGGGTTGGACGGGAAGTCCATCTCGTAGCCCTCCCCGACGCGGCGGACCGTCAGCGGGCCCGACTTCGTGTCGAAGGTGACCAGCGCGGCGTCCAGGCCCAGCTCCGCGAACAGCACATGGGCCGAGGCCAGGGTGGCGTGCCCGCATAGCGGCACTTCGAGCGTCGGGGTGAACCAGCGCAGGCCGAAGCGGGCCGGATCCTCGGTCGTCAGGAGATAGGCCGTCTCGGCCTGGTTGTTCTCGGCGGCCAGCGCCTGCATCCAGGCGTCGTCGCGCCAGGCGGCCAGAGGCTCGGTCACGCAGGCGGGGTTGCCCTTGAAGGGCTCGGCGGCGAAGGCGTCTACGGTCCACTGGCGCATGGCGCGAACTCCCTGGATAACGGGGGTGTATCGGGTGGTGGTCATGACGTTCGAACTCAACGCAGGCAAGCTTCTCGGCATGTTCGCGCCGATCTGGCTGCTGCTGGCGCTGTCGCTGGCGGTCAACTGGGACGACTGGCAAGGCCGGTATCTGACGCTGGTCTGGGTAGCCGGGCTGCCGCTGGCGGCCACGGCGGCGCTGTGGGGCTTCGGACGCCGACGCTGGCGCCTGGAGCTGACGCCCACGGCGCTGGTCCACCACACCCTGGGCCGGACCGAGGCCTTCGCCTGGGACCGCATCGGCGAGATGCGGATCAGCGGCGCGCCGGGTCTTGACCTGGTCTCGCCCTCGACGCTCCACTTCGCCTATCGCGGCGACCTCGTCGGCCAGATGATCGGCCGCAGGCTGCTCTGCGTGTTCGGCGACGGCGGCGCGCGGCGGCTGCTGTCCGAGATCGAGGCCTATCGGCGGCTGCACGCCGGCCCGGGGAGCAACACATGACCTTCGAGACGGCGACGTCTGACGGCTACACGATCAGCGACGACCCGGCGCGGTTCGATCTGCTCCGCGCGCACCGTTGGATCGGCGAGCAGTCCTACTGGGCCAGGGGCATCCCCTATGTCACCTTCGCGGCGGCGGTGAAGAACAGCCTGACCTTCGCCGCCTATGACGCCGCTGGCGAGATGGCGGCCATGGCCCGGGTGGTGACCGACCGGGCGACCTTCGGCTGGCTGTGCGACGTGTTCGTCGACGAGGCGCATCGCGGCAAGGGCCTGGGCAAGGCGCTGATGGGCTACTTCAAGGCTCATCCCGAGCTGCGGGGCTTTCGGCGCATGCACCTGGCGACCGCCGACGCGCATGGACTGTATCGCCAGTACGGCTTCGGCGAGCTGACGGGCGCAGACCGCTGGATGGAGATCCGGGACGCCGACGTCTATTCGCGCTGAGGCGTTGCGTGGTTAGAGACGCGGCTTCGCCGCTCCTCGCCATGACGAATGTGGTTTGCGTTTCGCCGCGTTCGTCATCCTGAGGAGCGAGCCCCGGGCGAGCCTCGCGAAGGATGCGCTAGGGCTGGATCACCGTGATCTCGGGCCAGCGTTCGCGGGCCGAGCGGATGACCTTGTCCCAGCCCTTCGCCAGGGGGCGGTTCGGGTTGGGGCGGATGGTCATTGAGAACAGGTCCTCCAGCCCGAACGGCGCGGCGATGGTCAGGCTGTCGTCCGCCTCCAGCCGCACGCCGACGCCGAAGCAGGGCGCGACGAAGCGGCCCAGCGCCTCGGCGCTGGAATGGAGCGGCTCATACGGTTCGCCGAAATGATCCTCGAACCACAGGTGCACGCGCGCCTGGTTGCGCACCTCGACCTGCTCGTCGAAGGGGGCCGGGAAGTGGGCGGCGGCGCGCTTGATGTGGACGTCCTCGCCCTCGTACGTCGTGTCCGAGGCGTCGTGGTAGGCGAGGTCGTAGTCCTTGATCCCATAGTCGGGATCGCGGCCGGTCAGGCTGTTCCAGACCTTCTGGTAGACCGCGCCCGACACGATCAGCCAGTCGGGCAGGTCCAGGTCGCGGGTCAGGCGCAGGACGGTCATCAGCGAGTCCGAGCCACGGACGATCGCCTCCAGCCGCTGTTCGAGGGGGCCGGTCATCGCAGGGTCCAGCCGTGGTCCAGCGGGCCGTGGCCGGCGCCGAAGCCGGGCGCGCGCAGCATGGCTTCGTGGACGTAATTCCACGCCCTGGCGACCGCCTCCGTCAGCGGCAGGCCCTGGGCCAACCCGGTCGCGCAGGCCGAGGCGAGGGTGCAGCCGGTGCCGTGGGTGTGGCGGGTGTCGATCCGCTCGCCCTCGAACAGGGTCTCGCCGGCGGGCGTCATCAGGATGTCCACGACCCGATCGCCCGGCACGTGTCCGCCCTTCATCAGCACCGCCCTTGCGCCCAGGGCCAACAGGGCCTCGCCGGCGCGGCGCTGGTCGTCCTGCGAGGCGACCGTCAGCCCGGTCAGCGCCTCCGCCTCCGGCGCGTTCGGGGTCAGCAGCGTGGCGCGGGGGATCAGGACCGCCTTCACCGCCGCGACCGCCTCGGCGGCCAGCAGGGAAGCCCCGCCCTTGGCGACCATCACCGGGTCGATGACGGTCGGGACGCCGGCGGCGCTGTCGATCAGCCGGGCGGCGACTTCGGCGGTGGCGGCGTCGCCGAGCATGCCGGTCTTGATGGCGTCGGCCCCGATATCGTCGAGCACCGCGCGACCCTGCGCCTCGACGATGTCGAGCGGGATCGGGTGCACGCCGGTGACGCCCAGGGTGTTCTGCACCGTGACGGCGGTGACGGCGGTGGCCGCGTAGCCGCCTAGGGCGGTGACGGTCTTGATGTCGGCCTGGATCCCCGCACCGCCGCCGCTGTCGGACCCGGCGATGATCAGGACGCGGCCCCGGAACGCGGGAGTGTGGGATTCGCGAGAGAGCATGATCCCTTCTAGCGTTCCCTCCCCGTGAAGGGGAGGGATAATATATGCATTGACAGTTATATAATTGTACGCAAATATGTCGGTCATGGACATCGTCTTCGAAACCCTGGCCGAACCCAACCGCCGCCGCATCCTCGACCTCCTGCGGGAGGGCGAGCGGCCGGCGGGTGACCTGGTCGACGCGCTCGACATCAGCCAGCCGGGCGTGTCGCGGCACCTGCGGGTGCTGCGCGAGGCCGAGCTCGTCAATGTGCGCGAGGATGGGCGGCGGCGGCTCTACAGCCTGAACGCCGCGCGGCTGGCCCGCATCGACGCCTGGCTCGCGCCCTATCGCCAGTTCTGGTCCTCGAAGCTCGACGCCCTGGAAGATCACCTGGACCGGGAGAGCCCCCAATGACCACCACGACCCTGACCAAGCTGCCCGCCGACGCCGGAACCTGGCGCGCGGTGGAGGGCGGCTACGAGCTGCGCTTCGAGCGCCGGCTGCGGCACGCGCCGGAGAAGGTGTGGGCGGCGATCGCCACGCCCGAGGGCATCGGCCGCTGGTTCGCCCAGCCCGACATGGAGCCGAAGGCCGGCGGCCGCTACGACCTGCGCTTCGATCATCCCTGCACCGACACCTGGACCACGGACGATCAGGCCCGCGTGCGGCCGAACACCGTCATCGCCTACGACCCGCCGCGATTGTTCGCCCACACGTTCGGCGAGGGTCATGTCGTGCGCTGGGAACTGCATCCCGACGGCGACGGCGCCTGGTTGGTGATGACCCATTACGTGCCTGAGAAGGACCTGGGCGAACTCACCGGCTATCTCGGGGGCTGGACCCAGCATCTGCGCGGGCTGGAAGCGGCCGTCGGCGGTGAGAAGACGATCTGGAACTGGGACGACTGGCGGACGCTGAAAGCGGCGTACGACGACGAGGTGAAGGTCTGATCCATGATGGACGACAAGGCGCCGGTCGCCGAGGCGGCGATGCTGATCCACCGGCCCGCGGCGGCGGTGTTCGAGGCCTTCGCCGATCCGGCGATGATCACCCGGTTCTGGTTCAGCAAGGGTTCCGGCCGGCTCCAGCCCGGCGCCCGGGTCCGCTGGGACTGGGAGATGTACGGCGTCGGCAGCTGGGTGAACGTCCACGAGGTGGAGCCGAACCGCCGCATCGTCATCGACTGGGACGAGGACGCGCCGACCCGGGTCGAATGGACGTTCGAGCCGCGCGGACCCGGAGCGACCTTCGTCAGGGTGGTGAACAGCGGCTTCCACGGTTCATACGAAGAGCAGGTCGCGGGCGCGCTCGACTCCACCGGCGGCTTCGCACTTGTCCTGGCCGGCGCGAAGATCTGGCTGGAGCACGGCATTGAACCGGGCTTCGTGGTCGGGCGTCATCCGGACGCGCTGGTCGACGGGTGGCGGTAGCCGGAAAGGTTCATCCCCTCCGCTACGTGTCTCCGGCCGCCTGCTGAAGCCGGTGGGGACGCGCACTGAAGTGCATGTCCCCGAAGGCTAGGCGCCCTCGATCGCCGCCTGAACGGCCAGCGCCTGGACCGTCTCGCGCACGTCGTGGACGCGCACTGCCGCCACGCCCGCGCGGGCGCCGTGGAGGTGGGCGGCGAGGGAGCCGCCGAGGCGGTCGCCGGCGTCGGTCGCGGCCGGGTCGATGGCGGCGATGAAGCGCTTGCGGCTGGCGCCCAGCAGTACGCGGTAGCCATGGGCGCACAGGCGGGGCAGCGCCGCGAGCAGGGCCAGGTTGTGCTCGGGCGTCTTGCCGAAGCCGATGCCGGGATCGAGCCAGATGCGCTCGCGGGCCACGCCGGCGGCCTCCGCCACGCTGGCGCGTTCGAGCAGGAAGGCCTCCACCTCCGCCACCACGTCGTCGTAACGCGGCGCGTCCTGCATGGTGCGAGGCTCGCCCAGCATGTGCATCAGGACGACCTCGCAGCCCAACTCGGCGGCGACGGCCGGGCCGTCGGCGGAGAAGCGCAGGGCGGCGACGTCGTTCCAGATCGACGCCCCGGCCGCGACGGCGGCGCGGGCCACGGCCGGCTTCATGGTGTCGATGGAGATCGGGATGTCGCTCTCCGCCCGGATCGTGGCGATCAGCGGCGCGGTGCGGGCGATCTCGTCGGCTTCCGCGACGGGGGCGGCGCCCGGCCGGGTCGACTCGCCGCCGATGTCGAGGATATCGGCCCCGGCGGCGATCAGCGCGCGGGCGTGGGCGAGCGCCGCCGCGTCGTCGAGGTAGCGCCCGCCGTCCGAGAAGCTGTCCGGCGTGACGTTGACGATGCCCATCACCCGGGTTCGCGCGCGCGTCACGGTCGGAACCTCCAGACTAGAAGTCGACGAAGTCGGCGAAGTCGTCGAGGCCGCCGACGAAGACACTGAAGTCGTCGCTCAGCGCCTCGTAGGTGCGGCCGGCGTTCACGTTGACGTCGTACTGGACGTAGGGATCGTCCTCCTCGTCCATGAACGACTTCATGTAGCGCTGCTCCTTGTTCCACTGGTTCACCTTGGCCAGCGTCGTGCCGGCCTTCAGGTCGAAGCCGGAGGAGAACTGCAGCGCTTTGCAGCGGCCCTTTTCGCAGTCGTAGAAGTAGATGTTGAAGTCGATGCCCTGGGCGGCGCTGCGGATCAGCGGGTCGCCCTGGCTGTCCTTCTCGAGCACCGCCTTGTAGCCCTCGCCCTGCAGCCAGGCGACGACCTCCGGACCGGTCAGGCCGTCCTTGTGGATGGGGCCCTTGACGGCGGCGGAGGCCGGGGCCGCGAAGCTCAGCAAGGTAAGCGAGGCGATGGCGGCGACTGCGATCTTCATAAGAAAACTCCCCCCGATCGGGTCTGATCGAGGGGAGGTCTAGAACGACAGTGCGGAAAGCGGAAGCGGCTACTCGCCGGTCTTCGCCGTCACGCCGCCGGGCCGGGGCGACAGGGGCACCGATGCGCTGGGGCCCGTGGGGCGTTTGGTCTCGGCGTCGTCGCGGGTGGGCATGACGCCCTTCATGACGTTGATGATCTCTTCGCCGGAGAGGGTCTCGTACTCGAGCAGACCCTTGGCGACCGCGTGCAGGTCATCCAGGCGCTCGGTGAGAATCCGGCGGGCCTCGTCCTCGCCGCCCTTCACCAGGCGACGGACCTCGGCGTCGATCTTCATCATCGTCTCGGGCGAGACGTTCTGGGTGCGGGCGACCGAGTGACCCAGGAAGACCTCTTCCTGGTTGTCGCCGTAGGCCACGGTGCCCAGCTCGTCAGAGAAGCCCCAGCGGGTGACCATGTTGCGGGCCAGGCCGGTGGCGGCGCTGATGTCGCTGGAGGCGCCCGAAGTGATGTTCTCCTTGCCGAAGATGATCTCCTCGGCGACCCGGCCGGCCATCATGATGGCGAGGCGGCTGGTCATCTGGGTGAAGTTCATCGAGTAGCGGTCGCCTTCCGGCAGCTGCATCACCATGCCCAGGGCGCGGCCGCGCGGCACGATGGTCGCCTTGTGCACCGGGTCGGCCGACGGGACCGTCAGCGCCACCAGGGCGTGGCCGCCCTCGTGGTAGGCGGTGTTCCGCTTTTCGTCCTCGCTCATGGCCATCGAGCGGCGCTCGGCGCCCATCATGACCTTGTCCTTGGCCTCCTCGAAGTCGAGGTGGGTGACCATGCGGCGGTTCTTGCGGGCGGCCATCAGGGCGGCTTCGTTGACCAGGTTGGCCAGGTCGGCCCCCGAGAAGCCCGGGGTGCCGCGCGCCAGCACGCGGACGTCGACGTCGGCGGCCAGGGGCACGTTGCGCATGTGGACGCGCAGGATCTTCTCGCGGCCCGAGACGTCCGGGTTAGGCACCACGACCTGACGGTCGAAGCGGCCGGGACGCAGCAGCGCCGGGTCCAGCACGTCCGGACGGTTGGTGGCGGCGATCAGGATGATGCCCTCGTTCGACTCGAAGCCGTCCATCTCGACCAGCAGCTGGTTGAGGGTCTGCTCGCGCTCGTCGTTGCCGCCGCCCAGGCCGGCGCCACGGTGGCGGCCGACGGCGTCGATTTCGTCGATGAAGATGATGCAGGGCGCGTTTTTCTTGGCCTGCTCGAACATGTCGCGCACGCGGCTGGCGCCGACGCCGACGAACATTTCGACGAAGTCCGAACCCGAAATGGTGAAGAAGGGCACGCCCGCCTCACCCGCGACGGCGCGGGCGATCAGCGTCTTGCCGGTGCCCGGAGGGCCAATCAGAAGAGCGCCCTTGGGAATCTTGCCGCCCAGGCGCTGGAACTTGGCCGGGTCCTTCAGGAAGTCGACGATCTCCGACAGCTCTTCCTTGGCCTCGTCGACGCCGGCGACGTCCTCGAAGGTCTTGCGGCCTTTGGTTTCGGTCAGCAGCTTGGCCTTTGACTTGCCGAAGCCCATGGCGCCGCGGGCGCCGCCCTGCATCTGGCGCATGAAGAAGATCCAGACGCCGATCAGCAGCAATACCGGCAGGGCGTTGAGCAGGATCGACACCAGGGTCAGGCGGTCGACGGGCTTGATGACCACGTTCACGCCCTGGGATTCCATGCGCTTGATGAGGTCGCTCGAGTCGGCCGGCACGACAGCAGTCGACACCGCCTTGGCGTCGGAGCCTTGGATATGCACCGTCGACCCCTGGAAGGTCGCCGACTTCACTTCGCCGTTGTCCACTTTGCCGAGCAGCTGCGAGTAGCTGATCTCGCTGCTCGTCGCCCCGCCGGGCGCGCCCGACCGGTTCATCATGCTCCAGACGCCGGCAGCCACCACGACTATGACCGCCCAGATGGCCAGGTTCCGCAGGTTCATTCGCTCAAACTCTTCCTGTGCTGACCCTAGAACATAGGGCGGCGGCGTCAGTTTCGCCACGCGCGCGATTCGTCACACGGCGGGCTCTCTGTCAACGAGCCCCGCGGCCGCTTCGAAACGAGCCATTGCGAGCGCGCGGACGCGAACCAAAGGGACTTCTGCAAGGATCGGGCAACTGACGCCATCCTCGCCGAAGATTGCGGGCAGAGTTTGGCGGGCGGCGGCGGGAATCGATCCGAGGACGGCCTGTTGCGCCTTCGGCAGCTGCTTCAGCAGGCCTTTCAGCGGGCGGACCATGACGGGGGCGTCCGCCACGATCTCGAAGCGGCCGTCCCAGACCCGGGCCTTCGCGCCAGGAAAGCGCTGCTCGACAAGGCCGGATCGTCCGCTGTCCCGCATGAAGACAGCCGCGTCGCCGTCGGATTCGATCCGGGCGCCGGCGAGGGTGGCGGTAAAAGGCTTTCCCGAGCGGAGGTGTGCGACGAGGCGGTCCAGCTTGTCGGTTCGCGGCGGACGGGACGTGCCGCCGGCGCACAGGCAGGCGGCGGCGACGTGCCGGGCGGGGGCGGAGCTAGGAAGCCGCAATCCGCCCCATCGCGGATGGAGGGCGGGATCGCCGAAGGCGGTTGAGGGGAGGCCGCGCACCAAATCCTCTCCACCCCGCTCAGCGTGGTCCGCCTCCCCGCGAGCGGGGAGGATGCGCGCACGAGACCGCGCGAACCTCAGGTCCTCGTTGGCGGGATCATCGATCCAGGTCTCCCCCCGCGCGGTCAGTCCCTCGCGGATCTCGGCCCGGCCCAGCCCCAGCATCGGTCGCAGCAGGAACAGGCCGCGCCCTTCCGGCCAGGCGGGCGAGGGCGACCACTCGGCCGCGTCGGGCACGGTGGAGCCTTCGGCGCGCATGGCAGCGGCCTCGGCCAGGTCGTCGGCGGTATGGCCGAACAGGATGACCTTGGCGCCGGCCTCGCGGGCCGCGTCGGCGAGCAGGGCGTGGCGGGCGGCGCGGGCCGCGGCGGGCAGGCCCGTGGCCGGCTTGTCGCCCTCCCAGCGCAGGGCGCGGAACGGAAGGTCCAGCCGCTCGGCGATCTCCGCGCATCGGGAGGTCCACCCGGCGCTGGCCGGATTGAGGCCATGGTCGACGGTCAGCGCCAGCAGCCTGCGGCCGTGGCCGTCAGCCCAGGCCTTGGCCAGCAGCAGAAGCGCCAGCGAGTCCCCGCCGCCCGAGAAGGCGACGGCCAGCGGGGCGGCGGTGTGGGTCCGCAGTCTTCGATCGAGGGCGGGTAGGTCTAGGCCGCGCACTTCGCCTGCGTGCGGACCGTGGCGGCGCGGCCCTGGATCGAGGTCGGCGCCTTCGGATAGCGGCGGGCCAGTTCGTCGAGCACCTGGCAGGCCTCGGCCGGCTTCCTGGTGGCGACCAGCGAGCGCGACAGCTCCAGCACCGCGTCGGGCGCCCAGGTCGTCTTCGGCCAGCCGCGGATGGCGGTGATGTAGGAGGCGGCCGCGTCGTTGTGGGCGCCGCGCACCGACTGGGTCTTGCCCAGCCAGTAGCGGGCTTCCGGGCCCTTCGGCGTGTCACCGTAGCGCTTCACGAAGTCGGCGAACGAGCGCTCGGCCGAGTCGTAGTCGCCGTCGAGCATCATCTGCCGCGCGCGCTGGAAGGCGACGTCCGGGTCGCCGACGTCGTGCGCCGGGCCGTCGGCCTCGGCGACCGTGTCGTCGGCGGGGGCGGCGCTCTCCATGGCGGTGGTGCGGGCTTCCAGCGCCGCCAGACGGTCGCCCAGCGACTTGTTGGCGGTCTGGGAGTCGGTCAGCGCCTTGCGGGTCTGCTCCAGTTCGAAGGTCAGGGTCTCGTTCTGGCCGTTCAGGCGGGTGAGCGTCTCCTCCAGGTCACCGATGCGGTCGGCGAGGCCCTGCATCTGGGCCTCGGTCTCGGCCGGCTGGACGACCACGGGCCTGCCGCTGTCGCGACCCTGGAAGACGATCGAGCGCAGCTCGCGGACCACCTTCTCCATCTTCTCCAGCCGCTTCACCGAACGGTCGTCGAGCGGATCGGGCATCGGAGTCTGCGACCAGGCGGCGGCGCCGCCGAGGGCGACGGTGATGGCGAGGGCGGAGGCGATCAGGATGTTGCGCTTCATGTCCGGCAATCTGTCTGTCTTGCGGCGTCGAAATTACGGCGCGCCGCCGGAAAGCAAAGAGGGGACCGCGCGTGGCGGCCCCCTCCCGGCAGTTCGGTCGTCGCGGGACCCTAGCGGGCGCCGGAAACGATGACGGTGTGGCCGTTGCGGTTGCGAGCCCAGGCGTCTTCCCCCGCGCCCGGATCGACCGGCCGTTCCTTGCCCCAGGAGATGGTGGCGATGCGCGAGGCCGAAACGCCGCGGCTGACCAGATAGTCGCGGACGGCGTTGGCGCGGCGGGCGCCCAGGGCGAGGTTGTACTCGCGGGTGCCGCGTTCGTCGCAGTTGCCTTCGACGCGGACCTGGACGTTCGGGTAGCGCTGCAGCCAGGCCGCCTGCGCATCGAGCACGCCCATGGCGTCCGAGCGGACGTCGTAGCTGTCCAGGTCGAAGTAGACGAAGTCACCGATGTTGATGACGAAGTCCTGTTGCGAGCCGGGGATCGGACGGCCGTCCACGGGGCCGGGGCCCGGCTGCGGCTGGTAGCCGGAACCCGGAGGCGGACCCTGATCCGGGCCGGGACCGGGCTCGGGCTTCGGCTTCGTGGCGCAGGCGGCCAGCGAGACGGTAGCCGCCATGATAAGCGCCAGCTTGGCAGCGCGCTTGGTGTCGAAGCCCATGAAGCTCCCTCCCATAAGTCTGTATCCCTCAGGTCTATAGTGGCGTGAGATGACGGAAATACGCGACTGGAAACTGAACTTGGTCCTCACTTCGTCCTCACAATGCCGTCAGGGTGAAGCCTGAGAACCACAATTCACCAGTCAGTTGAGCAGTGGCGACCATGCGGGGTCCGAACCCGACCCCTGGTAGGCGGCCGGCCGGACGATCCGGCCGGTGACGTCCGTAGTCCACAAACGCGGATCGCCGCCTCGCGTTTCCCGGAAGAACATCAGCACCCGGCCGTTCGGCGCCCAGGTCGGGCCTTCGTCGAGATAGCTGGTGGTCAGGATGCGCTCGTCCGAGCCGTCCGGGCGCATGATGCCGATGTGGAAGACGCCGCCCTGCTGCTTGGTGAAGGCGATGAACTCGCCGGTCGGGCTCCAGACGGGCGTGGTGTAGATGCCGCCGCCGCGCGAGATGCGGCGGGCGCCCGAGCCGTCGGCGTTCATGACGTAGAGCTGCGGCGAGCCGCCCCGGTCGGAGTTGAAGACGATGCGGCCGCCGTCCGGCGAGAAGCTGGGCGAGGTGTCGATGCCCGGATCGCTGGTGATCTTGGTCTGCGACCGGGTGGTCAGGTTCATCACGTAGATGTCGCTGTTGCCGCCCCGTTCGACCGAGAAGGCGACGCGGTTGCCGTCCGGCGAGAAGCGCGGCGCGAAGACCATGCCCGGGAACTTGCCGATGGTCTCCTGGCGGGCGGTCTCGATGTTGAACAGGTAGATGGCCGACCCCGTCGGCCGGAGGGCCATGTAGGTGATCTCCTGGCTGGTCGAGGAGAAGCGCGGGGTCATGACGATGTAGCTGCCGTCGGTCAGGCTGGACGGATTGGCCCCGTCCTGGTCCATGATCATCAGCCGCTTGATGCGCTTGTCGCGCGCGCCGCTCTCGGCGACGAACACCACGCGGCTGTCGAAGTAGCCCTTTTCGCCGGTCAGCTGCTCGTAGACCGCGTCGCTGATCTTGTGGGCCACGCGCCGCCAGTTCTCCGGCGTCGAGGTGAAGGTCAGGCCCACCACCTGCTTGCTGCCGAACACGTCCCACAGGCGGAAGTCGACGCGCAGGCGGCCGTCGGCCTCGACCACGATCTGGCCATTGACCAGGGCCTGGGCGTTGATCGACTGCCAGCCCGAGAAGGAGGGCTGGATGTTGACGTCGAGCCGTTCCGGGAAGGTCGATGCGTTGATCGGCGCGAACAGGCCGGACCGTTCCAGGTTCGCGTTGATGACCTGGGCCATCTCCGCGCCGCGCGGGCCGGCGAAGGCCGGGACCGCGATCGGCAGCGGCCGGATGTCACCCTGCGAGACGTCGATTTCGATCTCCGCGCGAGCGGGCGAGACCAGGACGCCGGTCGAGGCGACCAACGCGAACAGGGCGGCGAGGACAAGACGGATAGTCATCGGGGTCTCCTGGCGGTCGTCACATCGCGCAAGCGGCTTGAGCGTTCAGATTGAAGTTCAGCTTCTCGCCGATCAACTCGGCGGGGAAGTCACGATAGGGCTGGGCGGCGCGGACGGCGAAGATGGCGCGACTGATCGCCGCCCGGGTCACCGGATCGTCCTTGGCGCCGCGGATCACCTTCGGATCGTCAGCGAGGCGACCGTTGGCGCCGAGCACGATCTGGATGGTGAGCGCCACCTGGTCGCCGCCCGCCACTTCGCAGTTGGGGTGCCAGCCGCGGCCGAGATCCTCGCCCAGCTTGTTCAGGTAGCCGCGCGAGGCCTGGCTGATCTCACCCGGCGCCTGGCCGGGCGCGACGGTGCCGGCGGGCTTGGGCGGACCCCGACGACCGCCGCCCGGCTTGGGGGGCTTGGGCCGCGACGACTCGACGTCGCTCAGCAACCGGTCGAGATCGAGCGGCTTGCTTTGCGTCGGCTTCTTGCCGGTCGGGCTCGGCGCGGGCGGCGTGGGTTTGGCCTGTGGCTTAGGAGGCGTTGGCCTGGGCGTCGGCGGCGTCGGCGTGGGTTCCGGCTCGGGCTCCGGCGGCAGGGGGGCGGGCTCCTCGACCTGGGCCACCTGCTCCACCTCGGCCCGCGGCGCGTCGCGCAGGATCGGCGGGCCTTCGGCCACCAGGGTCACGGGCACGCCGCCGCCCATCTTCAGCGGCTTGGTGAACATGGCGCCGAACACGATGACGGCGACCAGCGCCCCGACGTGCAGGACGGCGGCGGCCACCAGGGCCGGAACGATGCTGGTCCTGTCGCGGCGGCTCATGCCGTCACTGGCCCTCCGTCGCGGCGGGCCTGGAGCTTTCGCCGGACGAGGGGCCGCCGGTGTCGGTGATCAGGTTGATCTTGGTGAAGCCGCCGCCCTGCAGCGCGGCCATCACCTGGGCGACCACCTCGTAGGAGGCCTTGCCGTCGGCGCGGACGTAGATCGGCTTGTCGTAGCCGGCGTCGCTCAGCCGCTCGAGCCGGGGCTTGAGCGAGGCGAACGGAATCTCGTTCTCGCCGACGAACAGTTTGCCGTCGGCGCGCACGGTCAGGGTGACCGGCTCCGCCTGGTCCTGCATGGCGCCGGCTTCGGTCTTCGGCAGCTCGACCTGCACGCCGCTGGTCAGCAGCGGGGCGGAGATCATGAAGATGATCAGCAGCACCAGCATCACGTCGACCAGCGGCGTGACGTTGATCTCGCTCAGCGCGCCGCGGCGGGCCCGGCCGCGGCGGCGTCGCCGGCCGCCGCCGGCGGCGAAGGCGTCATGGGCGGACAGGGCCATGGCTCAGACCTTGTCCGCCAGGCGGCGCTGGATGGCCGTCGACAGGTCGTCGGCGAAGCCCTCGAGCCGGCCGCCGAACTTGGCCGCGTCGGTCGAGAACTTGTTGTAGGCGATGTAGGCCGGGATGGCGGCGGCCAGGCCGATGGCCGTGGCGAACAGCGCCTCGGCGATGGCCGGAGCGACGACCGCCAGCGAGGTGTTCTTCTCGATCGCGATGTTCTGGAAGGCATGCATGATGCCCCAGACCGTGCCGAACAGACCAACGAACGGCGAGGCCGTGGCGACGATGGCCAGGCTGCCGAGGCCGTCTTCCACCTTGGCGCTCTCGCGGGCGATGCTGCTGTCCAGAACGCGGTCGATGCGCTGGATGAGCAGAGCGGTCTGGGTGTCGCCCAGCGCGCCCTTGGCGCGGGCGTCGCGCCATTCGCGCAGGGCGGCGTTCAGCAGCTTTGGCATCGGCTGCTTGCTGTCCGAGCCCGTCTCGGCGGCGATCTCCTCCAGCGGCCGGCCCGAGCCGACCTTGTCCTCGAACCGGTTGGCCTGGGCGTTCAGGGCGCTGAAGCGGAACAGCTTGTCGATGATCACCGCCCACGACCACAGCGAGGCGAGGGCCAGACCGACCATCACGCCTTTCACCACCCAGTCGGCATTGTTCCACAGGGACACGATCGAAAAGGTGTCGGCTGAGATGGTCGAAGCGTCCATACGTGCAGGATCCCCCGGAGCGGCTACGGATTGTCGGCCAATCATCTAGGCCGCTTTGGTGAATTTAAGGCGTAGGGGTTAACGGGCGTTAGCCCTTACCCCTCTCGCAAGAACGGTTTGACGGCGTCGAACATGCCCGGTGGGGGCTTTCGCGGCCGGCCGTCCATGCTGATGCAGGCGGCGGTCACCTCGGCCGAGGCGATCAGCGCCTCGCCGCGCAGGATCCGCTGGCTGACGAACAGGCGCGGGCCCTTCACCGCGTCGTAGGTGGTGACCACCTTGAGCGCGTCGTCGATGCGGGCCGGGCGCTTGAAGTCGATCTCGATGCGGGTGACCACGAAGGCGGTGGGGCTGTCGTGCTCCAGCAGTTCGGCGTGCCCCACCCCCACCATCCGCAGGAAGTCGCTTCGCCCGCGCTCGAAATAGCGAACGTAGTTGGCGTGATAGACGACGCCGGTGAAGTCGGTGTCCTCGTAGTACACGCGCACGGGCAGGATATGCTCGCGGCCCTCGAAGCGGCCGGCGGTGGGGGTGTCGGTCGTCATCTCTCCCGTTTAGGGGGAGCCGGCGCTAGTCGCAAACCCCGGCGCGGTACTGAACCACGTAGAGCGTCGCCCAGCGGGTCATGGCCTGGGTGTTGGCTTCGTGCGCCGCGTTGAGGTCGCGCGTGCCGTAGGCGCCCTGTTCCGCCTGGGTGGCGGCGGCGACGAAGGCGTCGCAGGCGGTCACGGCGGCCTGGGCGAGGGTCTCGGTCTTCTCCTCGCTGCGGTGAAGCTTCCAGGCGTAGCGCTGAACGCACTGCTTGGCCTCCTCGGCGGCGGTGCGGGCCAGGTCTCGGTCGTAGCCGTCGTCGTCCTGGCGCAACGGCGGCGGCGCTGGCGGGGCGGCCTTGCCGGCCGCGGCATCGGTCTTGGCGGCATCCGGCGCCTTGCAGCGGCCTTTGGCGTCGCCGCAGGCGGCGAGCGTCAGCGCGATGGCGGCAAGGGCGACGATCCTGAGCATGGCGGTTTCCTCCGCAGGCGAAAACCCGGAGAGGCGGGGACGAGTTCCGGTGCGGGCCTAGCGAACGAACGTCGCGCCCGGGCGCGCCGGTCGTCGCCTGGTCTCCGCCGACGTCGTCCGCATCAGGAAGGACACGATCTCGTAGTGTTCATCATGGTCGGCCGCGAGACGGACCACTATGCCGCCGACAAGCAGGACGACGAAGAGGATCGCCGGAATCGCCAGCCTCAGGCCCCCGGCGCTGTCTTCGGAGCGGATCAGGATAGCCATCAGCGAGGCCAGTGCCGTAAAGCCCGAGAAGGCCACCCAAGCCGCGCCGACCAGGAGGCTCGATAGCGCCGGAAGGGAAAGGCAGTGAAGTGTGGCGCCGCCGGCCCCCGTTTCGATCCTGACCCAGGTGGCGGTGCGAAACGCGCGGCGTGACAACAACTCGACGCGGCGTTTCAGCCAGACGGTTCTCCCCAGGAGCACGCCATGCACCGGCCGATGCCCAAAGAGCGAGAACGGCCCGTCCACGGACCTTCGGATGCGCTGGGCGCAATCGTCCGGGCTCAGAGCGGCGTCAAGCGTCGTTCGCTCCACGCCGGTTAGCCGCATGACCCAGTTCTTCATCGCTACTCGAAAAGCCCCGCCTGCGCGCCCTTCGGCGGGGGCGGCTCCGCCAGGCCCAGGTGCAGGTAGGCCTTGCCGCAGGCGATGCGCCCGCGCGGGGTGCGCTGGATGAAGCCCTGCTGCATCAGGTAGGGCTCGATGACGTCCTCCACGGCGTCGCGGGCCTCGGCGATGGCGTAGGCGAGGGTTTCCACCCCGGCGGGGCCGCCGCCGTAGTTCTCGATCAGCGCGCGCAGGTAGCGGCGGTCCAGGCTGTCGAGGCCGGCCTCGTCCACCTCCAGCCGCGCCAGGGCGCTGGCGGCGTGACGGCGGTCGATGGTCGCCACCCCGTCGGCTGCGGCGAAGTCGCGGACCCGCCGCAGCAGCCGGCCGGCGACGCGCGGCGTGCCCCGGGCCCGGGCGGCGATCTCGGCGGCGCCGTCGGGCGCGAGGTCCAGGTTCAGCTTCCGCGCGGCGCCCAGCAGCACCCGCTTCAGCTCCTCGTGGGTGTAGAATTCCAGTCGCAGCGGAATGCCGAAGCGGTCGCGCAGCGGCGTCGCCAGCAGGCCCGCGCGGGTGGTCGCCGCCACCAGCGTGAACGGGGCCAGGTCGATGCGGATCGACCGGGCCGACGGGCCGTCGCCGATGATCAGGTCGAGGACGTGATCTTCCATCGCCGGGTAGAGGATCTCCTCCACGTTCGAGGCGAGGCGGTGGATCTCGTCGATGAACAGCACGTCGCGCGGTTCGAGGTTGGTCAGGATGGCGGCGAGGTCGCCGGCCTTGGCCAGGACCGGGCCGCTGGTGGCGCGGAAGTTGACGCCCAGCTCGCGGGCGACGATCTGGGCCAGGGTGGTCTTGCCCAGTCCCGGCGGTCCGAACAGCAGTACGTGGTCCAGCGCCTCGCCCCGGTCACGGGCGGCGTTGATGAAGACGCTGAGGTTGGCCTTGGCCTGCTCCTGGCCGACGAACTCCGACAAAAGCTGCGGGCGCAGCGCCTTGTCCGAACCTTCAAAGGGCTGCGGGTCGCCGGACACGATACGGTCGGTCACCGGCCGATCTCCTGCAGCGCGGCCTTGATCAGGGCGCTGACGTCGGCCTCCTCGCCCAGGCGCAGGGCGGCCTGTTCGACGGCGCGGCGGGCGGTCGGCTCGGCGATGCCCAGGCCCATCAGGCCGGCCACGGCCTCGCCGGCGGCGGACGGCCTGGCTGGCTCATGAGCGGTGGTCGTGGCATGGAAGGCGGCCACCGGGCTGTCGGTGATCGGCTTGTCCTTCAGCTCGGTGACGATGCGCTGGGCCAGTTTGGGGCCGACGCCGTTGGCGCGGCCGACCAGGGCCTTGTCCTCGCGCGCCACCGCGCCCGCCAGTTCGGCGGGGGAGGCGACGTCCAGCACCGCCATGGCCGCCTTGGGGCCGACACCCTGGATGGCGGTCAGCAGCACGAAGGCCCGGCGTTCGTCGCGGCTGGAGAAGCCGTAGAGGCGCGGGCCCTGGGCCTCGCTCCACTGGTGCTCGATGTGCAGCAGGGTCTCATCGCCGACGGCCGGCTGGCGGTTCAGGGTCCGGGCGCCGCAGCGCACGACATAGCCGACGCCGCCGACGTCGATCAGCATCTCTTCCTCGCCGACCTCGGCGACGATGCCGCGCAGGCGCCCGATCATGCCGCGTTCCCCAGGCGGCGCGCCTTGCGGCTGTGCGCATGGGCGATGGCGACGGCCAGGGCGTCGGCGGCGTCCTTGGTCGGCGAACCGGCGGCGGGCAGCAGGCGGGCGATCATGAAGGCGACCTGGTCCTTGTCCGCCGCGCCGGTGCCGACGACGGCCTTCTTGACGACGGTGGTGGAGTATTCGGCGACCGACAGGCCGGCGCGGGCGGGGGCGATCATCGCCGCCGCGCGGGCGTGGCCTAGCTTCAGCGTCGACTGGCCGTTGGTGTTGACGAAGGTCTCCTCGACCGCGGCCTCGTGCGGAGCATGCTCCTCGATGACGGCGGCGACGCCCTCGAACAGGGCCAGCAGGCGCTCGGAGAACGGCGCGCTATCCTTCGGCGCGATCACCCCGTGGGCGATCCAGGTCACGCGTGACCCTTCGACCGAGACGACGCCCCAGCCGGTGCGGCGCAGGCCGGGGTCGAGCCCGAGGATGCGAATCGGGGTGTTCATCATGTGTTCCATGATGCCGAAGTGGTTAGCGAACAGCAAACCGACCTGGAAACGCCGTCAGTTCTTGCGCGGCACGATCTCGAACTCGAGCACCATGGGATCATCGCGCAGGGCCCTGGCGAGGCCGTCGATCAGGTCCATCGAGGAGCCCGTCACCGTCGCCCCATGCTCGACGATCCGGCCTTCCTCGATCAGCCGATTGCTGAACGGCGAGGGGAGCAGATGCAGGCCTTTCAGACGCTCTCGAACCGCCTGGGTGTCCGGCGCCTGGTCGCGGCGATAGCGGATCAGGACGTCGGCGACCTCCCTCTGCGGCAGGCGCATGTCGATCAGATGCAGGACGCGCAGCGTGAACAGGGTCAGCAGCGTGGCGCAGATGGCCACGCTCCAGAAGCCCATGCCGTAGAGCACGCCCAGCGCCGCCGTGATCCACAGCGAGGCGGCCGTGGTCAGGCCATGGACGGAGAAGCCCTCGCGGAAGATCACCCCGCCGCACAGGAAGCCGACGCCGGTCAGCACGCCATGCGCCATCCGGACCGGGTCGATGCGGATGACGTCCGGGCCGGCCACGTCGCCGATCCAGCCCATCTGGTGATGGGCGGCCAGCATCAGGATCGCAGAGGCCAGCGCGATCAGGGCGTGGGTGCGGAAGCCGGCCGGCTTGCCACTGTGCCCACGCTCGATGCCGATCAGGCCGCCGGCGACCAGGGCGGCCACGAGGGGCAGCCAGTATTCGAGCCTCAGGAGGCGGATTTCGCTCCAGTCCATCGGCGACTGCAACGCGCGACCCGCCGGGCGCGATCCTCACGGGACGGAACATCGCCCTTGCCCCGCGCTGCGCGAGGCGTTGAAGTGCTTGCCTGACATTTCGGGGGCGTGACATGAGTATCTGGCGGCGAAGCATGGCGGTCGTGGCGATGGCGGCGGCGCTGCCCGGTCTGGCGGGGGCGCAAGGCGCCCAGCTTCGCGCCGACCAGGCCGCCTTCCGCGAGACCTACAAGGAGCTGGTGGAGACCAACACCACCCTGTCCGCAGGCGACTGCACCGTCGCTTCGCGGCGCATGGCGGCCCGGCTGAAGGCCGCCGGCTTCCCTGACAGCGACCTGCACGTCATCGTCGATCCCAGGCACCCGAAGGAGGGCAACCTCGTCGCGGTGCTGCCGGGCAAGGACGCGAAGGCCAAGGCGATCCTGCTGCTCGCCCATATCGATGTGGTTGAAGCCAATCGCGAGGACTGGCAGCGCGATCCCTTCACCCTGGTCGAGGAGGACGGCTTCTTCTACGCCCGCGGCGCTTCGGACGACAAAGCCCAGGCCGCGATCTGGGTCGACACCCTGATCCGCTACAAGACCGAGGGCTACAAGCCGCGCCGGACCATCAAGATGGCCCTGACCTGCGGTGAGGAAAGCGACGACGCCCTCAACGGCGCCGACTATCTGGTCACCAACCACCGCGAGCTGATCGACGCCGGCCTGGCGCTGAATGAGGGTGCGGGCGGGCTGCTGGACAAGGCGGGCAAGCCGGTGTCGCTGTCGATCCAGTCGGGCGAGAAGGTCTATCAGGACTTCCACCTGACGGTGACCAGTCCCGGCGGCCACTCCAGCCGGCCGGTGAAGGACAACGCCCTGGCGCGACTGTCGGCGGCCCTGGTCAAGGTCAACGATGACGATTTTCCGGTCCAGCTCAACGAGACCACCCGCGCCTACTTCACGGCCATGGCGCCGCTGGTCGACGCCGAGACGGGCGCGGCGATGAAGGCCCTGGCGGCCGACGAGAAGGATGCGAAGGCGGCCGCGGTCATCGCCCGCAACCCGCTGTGGAACAGCATGCTGCGCACCACCTGCACTCCCACCCTGGCCAAGGCGGGCCATGCGCCCAACGCCCTGCCGCAGCGGGCCTGGGCCAACGTGAACTGCCGCATCTTCCCCGGCCAGACGGCCGAGCAGACCCGCCAGCGGCTGATCCAGGTGATGGGCGACGACAAGGTGACCATCGTCGCGGACGACACCAGCCTGCGCACCCCGCCGCCGCCGCCGCTGTCGCCCGCCGTGATGGGACCGATGAAGGCGCAGGCCGCCAAGCTGTGGCCGGGCGTGCCGATCGTGCCCTTCCAGGCGACCGGCGCGACCGACGGCAAGTACACCAACGCCGCCGGCATTCCGACCTACGGCCTGACCGGCATCTTCGCCGACGACAGCGGCAACGGCGTCCACGGCCTGAACGAGCGCATCCGCGTCAAGTCGCTCTACGACGCGCGCGATTTCCTCTACGCGCTGGTCAAGGACTACGCGGACCAGAAGTGATCGCGTGGTTCGAGGCGCCGGCCAGAGGGCCGGCTCCTCGCCATGACGAATATGGATGGCGTTCTACTGAGCTCGTCATCCTGAGGATCGAGCCTCAGGCGAGCGTCTCGAAGGACGCAGCGAAAAGGGCGCGGAGTGACCCGCGCCCTTTCCATGTCCACGATGAGGCTCGGCTCAGCCCAGCTTCGCAAGGTCCTCGTCGCTGATCTCCTCGTTCGAGTAGACGTTCTGGACGTCGTCGTCGTCGTCGAGGGCGTCGAGCAGCTTCATCAGCGTCGCGACGGCGTCGCCGGTCACGGGCGTGGTGCTCTTCGGCTTCCAGATGATCTTGGTCGAGGAGGCCTCGCCGAACACCTTCTCCAGCGCGCCGGCGACCTCGTTGAGGTCCTCAAAGGCGGTGTAGACGGTGTGGCCGGAGCCTTCCTCGTCCATGTCGCTCTCGACGTCCTGGGCGCCGGCCTCGATGGCCGCCTCCATCATGGCGTCCTCGGTGGCCGTCTTGGCCGGGTAGGTGATCTCACCCACGCGGTCGAAATTGAACGTGACCGAGCCGGTCGCGCCCATGTTGCCGCCCATCTTCGAGAACAGAGAGCGGACGTTGGCCGCGGCGCGGTTCTTGTTGTCGGTCAGGGCCTCGACGATGATCCCGACGCCGCCGGGGCCGACGCCCTCGTAGCGGATCTCGGAATAGTCGCTCGCGTCGCCCATCATCGACTTCTTGATGGCGCGATCGATGACGTCCTTGGGCACCGACTCGGCCTTGGCGTTGTTCACCGCCAGGCGCAGGCGCGGATTCATGTTGGGGTCGGGC
Organism: Caulobacter sp.; assembly: GCA_044238855.1. Lineage (GTDB taxonomy): Bacteria > Pseudomonadota > Alphaproteobacteria > Caulobacterales > Caulobacteraceae > Caulobacter. The sequence goes on along the minus strand of JBIICO010000001.1, from coordinate 52,733 downwards.
AGACCCATCTTGGCCGCCACGGTGATTTCGCGGGACAGCTTGGAGAACAGCTTGGACCGTTGCGCATCGGCGCGGCCCTTGCGGTGCATGATGTTCTTGAACTTTGAGTGGCCGGCCATGGGTCGGTTCGTCGGTCTCGTTGAAAAATGCGGATGCGGGGCATCTAGCCCAAGCGCGCGCGGCTGTCACTTGCGCGGGAACCGCCGGGGCGTCGCGGGATTAGTTTGCCGGACCCGGAGGAAGCGACATGGCCGACGACGACATCCTCGTGGAAGAGGACGCGGGTGAACTGGTGCAATGGTACGACGGCCGCCCGCTGGCCGTGCCTGTCGGGGTCGTGACCGGCTCGGTGATCGCCGCTTTCGCGATCGGCGCGCTGGTGACGGTCGGGGTGCTGGCGCTGGCCGGGCGTCTGCGGGATTAGGGGATGAGATACCCGGCCAGCGCTTCGAGGTCGCCCTCGAACAGGCGGTCAGCGAGGTTCTGGATCTCGCCGTCGACATAGTCCTTGCGCGTCAGCAGCGCGCGGTAGAGCTGGCGGCCGTCCACCTTTTCCGAGAGGACGGCCTTCTTGTGCATCAGGCGGCCGAGCAGCGTCTTGATGGTGGCGTCGCCCCACGGCTGCCCGGCCTTCACCGCGTCGATCAGCGAGGCGGCCGAGAGCGGGCCGTGGCGCCAGAGCGCCGCCAGCACGGCGCTCTCCGCCTCCGTCACGTGGATGCGGTCGGTCACGCGGTTCAGACCTTCAGGACCGTGCGGTCGATGCGCGCCTCGACCGCCCAGTTGGCGATCACCGCCACCGAGCCGGTCAGGACGCCGAGGCCCAGGATGAACAGTGCTTCGGCGATGCCGGGGGCGATCACCTTCATCGGCACGGGACCGGCGACGTTCGACAGGCCGATGAAGATCATCAGGCTGGTGTAGGAGGCGCCGAGCAGGCCGGCCAGCGGCCCGCCCAGGCGCAGGCCCGACAGGAAGGCCGAGCCGCCGGTCAGCTTCGGCCCGGACGCCAGCTTCAGCCCGCAGACGACGAGCGCCGCGATGGTGGCGCCGGTCAGCGCCAGGATCAGCAGTTTGATCGGCGGCCCGGCGTCGCCGAAGATGCCCAGCGGCGTCAGCGGCGCGGCCTGGGCTGCGGCGGGCAGGGCGATCGCGGCGGCGGCCGCGAGAATGGCGGTGGACGTTCTGGACACGGGTGTCTCCCCTCGAACTACGTTTGTAGTTCGAATAGATTACATTCGTAATCAGTCGCGTCAACTAGGCTGTCGCCAAGGTCACCACGGGCTCGGTCTGGCTCAGCCGGCCGCCCAGCCGGATCGGTTCGATGCGCCGGGCGAGGCCGGTGCGGTCGTCGGTCTCCACGAACACGCCGCAGATCGTCGCCGGGCCCGAGGCGGGCTGGTAACGGCCCTGGCTGATCTTGGTGGTGAACCGGCGAAGCGGCTCTTCCTTCTGGTTGCCGATCACGCTGTCGTAGTCGGCGCAGGCGCCGGCGTCGGTCTGGTAGGCGGTGCCGCCCGGCAGGATCTGGGCGTCCGCGGTGGGGACGTGGGTGTGCGTGCCCACGACCAGCGAGGCGCGGCCGTCGCAGTAGTGGCCCATGGCCATCTTCTCGGACGTCGCCTCGCAGTGCATGTCGACCAGCACCGCGTCGGCCACCTGGGCGAGCGGCGCCTTGTCCAACTCGCGGTCGGCGGCGGCGAAGGGGTCGTCCATGGCGTCCATGTGCACCCGGCCGAGCAGGTTGACGACGAAGATCGTCTTGCCGCTTTCGGTCTGGAACAGGTGGCTGCCGCGCCCGGGCGCGTCCGACAGGATCGGGTAGTTCGCCGGCCGGATCAGGCGGGGCTCGCGAACGATGTAGGTCAGCGCCTCCTTCTGATCCCAGCTATGGTTGCCGAGCGTCAGGCAGTCGGCCCCGGCCTCGAACAGCTCGCGGGCGGTGTTCTCGGTGATGCCGAAGCCGGCGGCGGCGTTCTCGGCGTTGACGATCACGAACTCGAGGCCCAGGCGGCGGCGAAGGCCGGGCAGATGGTCGGCGAGACCGTCGCGGCCGGATTTGCCGACGACATCGCCGAAGAAGGCAAAGCGCATTCAGTTAGTCCTTTCGGACGGCAATATACCCCGCCTCGGTCAAAATCCCATCGAGGGGCTGGTCATGCGCCTCGCGGGGCAGCGCAGGCGCTTCCTGGCCGCTGTAGGCGAGGCCGACGAACGGCGGAGGGTTCGGTGCGCCGCGCAGGGCTTCCAGCGTGCGGTCGTAGTGGCCGCCGCCTTGGCCCAGCCGGCCGCCGGCGCGGTCGAAGGCCAGCAATGGCACGATGACCAGATCCGGCCGGACTTCGGCCGCCGAGGGCAGCGGCGAGGGCAGGCCGGTCAGGTCCTTGCCCAGCGGTTCGCCCGTCGCCCAGCGGCGGAAGACCAGCGGAGCGTTCTCGGCCTCGACCGCGGGCAGGGCCCAGGTCCAGGCGTCCTTCGCCAAGGCTTCGGCGAGCGGGCGCGGGTCGATCTCGGCGCCCAGGGCCTTGTAGAGGGCGATTACGCCCGGCCGCTTCAGCCTCAGCGCGGCCAGCATCGCCGGCGCGTGCTCGGCGGCCATCCAGTCGGCCTCGGGATGCTCGATCATCAGGGCCTTGCGCCGCGCGCGCGCCTCGATCCGCTGGGCGGTCTTGGCGGCGGCGAGGGTGATGTCGGTCATGTACAGGAAACGAAAGAAAGGGTGGCGGCGCCGCGAAGAGCCGTGAAGGTCGGTTCAATCCCCTCGGACCTGTTATAAACAGGTGGGCGCCGTGTGCCGCAGTCCACGGACCGAAGCAGGGACAGCTCCCTAGAGGTGAATTAAGGTCCCCGGGATATGGTTGCCTTCGACGAGAGCCGCAGCAAGACCCGCCACGGAGCAATGTAGGGGGTCGGGGCGCCGAAAGGAAGGCGCCCTACGCAAAGAGACCGGGCGCTTGCCCGGCCTCTCCGCGTTGTGCCCTTCGGCCGACTACTGAGGGCGCTGGCCGTCGAGGCCGTCCCGTCCGTAGGGGCCGGTCACCGGGCCTGAACGTTCCCACCGCGGCGCCCGGCCGTCCCGTGCGCCCGCCGTCGCCGATGGCGCGGCGCGGGGTCGCGGGGCCATGACGGCGGCCGCCGTCGGCGGCGAGCTTTCCAGGTCTATCGTCGGCCTGGTCTCGGAGCCGGCCTCGCCGCCGGTGTGCACCGTCGTCGTCGAAGAGGTCCACGACCCGTCAGGCTCGACGACCTTGACCGTCGTAATGACCACCTTCGAGGCGCCGCCGGTCGGCGGCGCGCTTTCCGTCGGAGATGGCGCCGTCGCGTGTTCGTCGCTCGCGGCGGTCGGGCCGACGGGTTCGGCATCCTTGACCGACGACGCCTCCTCGTCCGACCGGGCGCGTCGAGCCTCTGGCGCGGCCTCCTCCATCGCGGGCGCGGTGGCGACCTTGGTGACGCCGGGCTGCTTCGGGGCGGCCGGCGGAAGGAGGACGCTGTAGAAGCGCGGCTCGTCAGCCGGCAGCGACCGTTCCTTGTCCAGCACTATGCCGACCAGCACGAAGACGGCGGCGACGCCCGCGGCCAGCGCGGCCAGATTGCGGGAAGGAGCCCAAGGTTGCTTGACCCCGGAAGGCGTCATGGTGCGCGCGGCTCGCGGGGCGTCGGCCTTGCGGCGCGGCAGCTCACCGAAGATCGGTCGCGAGGTGACGGACAGCTTTCTGCGGGCGCTGGTGTCGCGCTTGGTCGCGGGGGTGCTGTCGCGGGGTGCAACGGGTTTGCCGGTTCCAGGCGGCGCCGGCGGTATCGGCACGACAAAGAGGACGACCACATCGCGGACGTTCTTCTCGTCGCGCAGGTCCTTCAGGACCGTGAAGGGAATGATGTATCCGGGCTTCTCCCCACGGGCGGGGATGTGGGCCTCGTAGTTGATCCAGTGGAGGTCGTGATCGTGGCCTCGATCATGGACGACATGCGGCGCGTCCGGATCGTACTCGGCGGCGGCGATCGTCTCGATATAGGACTTCAGATCCTCGCAGCCGTACTCCTGCAGCTTCCCGAGCGGCTGCTTGTGGAAGCGAACCATGTCACTGCCGCGCCGCCCCGCCGGCCAGCTCATCTGCACGATCAGGGCTGAATGTCCGGCGAGGATTGAGTAGGCCGCCGGGGCCGGCCTCGAGCGCAGAGGCTGGACCGTTCCCATGGGAGTTCCGATATCCGTATCGGGAACGCTGAAGCGCTCCGAGGTCTTCGGGACTTGTGGACCGGATTCTGAGCCCATGGCCTGGTTCCTAAGCGTGCGTTTCCCGGGATCGCCTACTCGTGATGGTTAACTGCCCTAGGTAGATGGTTCCCGCTTTTCGCCTGCGCCAGGGGTGCTCCGAACAGAGCTGACGACTGTTGCCGATCGGCTACGCCGCGGACGCGAGGCAAGGAAATTTCGGTACCACGGCCGACGGGCCGGTGCAATCGAATTACATCACGTTCTAATTTGTCTGAGTCGCGGTCAGGTTTCGACCTGATATGAATTGAGCGATTCAACTAGTAAGTAACGACTTGTTATGAGTGACTCGCCTAATGCGGGACGAGTTTCGTCGCGGGTCCATTCCGTAGTGTAATCGAGTTGCATTGCGTTAAGAATTGGTTTACGAACCCTGCCCACTCGGGAACGTTCTCATCCGCGCCGCGGCGCCGGTAGGAATCGGGCGGACAGGGGCGTCACGCGCCGAGTTGAGGACAATTCTGGATGCCGAGCGCACAACACCTGAGGCCTTCCCTTATGCTCCGGGCGGCCATGCATCTCGCTTTCGCCGAGGAGGTTCGGGGCATGCTGTCGACCGGCTTTGCGCCAGCGGACTTCTCGCGCGCGCTTTCGGAGGGGATCGAACGCTTCGATGTCACGCCGGATGCGCTTTGTGCGGCGTTCGAGACGACCAGGGCCACGGTGTCGCGCTGGAAGTCCGAGAACGCCTCGCCGACCCCCTACACTCAGAGGGAAATCCTGAAGTGGCTGGCGGATCTGGTCGAGCATAGTGCGCCGGTCGAGCAGGAGAAGATCCTCAAGTGGCTGGCCGACGTCGTCGAGCAGACCGCCCCGATCAAGCAGGCGGAAGCGCGCATCAAGGTTCTTCTGTCGAGCGCCGTCGCGGTCTGATCTAAACAGAACCGCCCGCTAGCTCGCCCCCGCCATCTTCTCGATCTTCGACGCGGCGCTCTCGATGGCGGCGATGGCTTTTGTCTCGGCCTTGGCGTGGTCGCTCTGGGTGCGGGCCAGTTCGCCCTGGACGTGGGCCAGCCGCAGCTTGAGGTCAGCGAGCTCGTCGGCCAGCAGCAGGGCGCCCATCAGGAACAGCCGGGTCTCGCCCAGCTGGCCGACGTCCTGGCTGACCTGCCGGACCTGGCTGTCGAACAGCCGGGCCAGTTCCTGGAGATGCCGCTCCTGGCCGTCCTCGCAGCCGACGCTGTAGGGCTTGCCGTTGATGCTGACGGTGACCTGGGCCATGGGTCAGGCCTCCGCTTCGGCGGGTTCGGAGTCGGGCTCGCCCAGGGCGGCGCGGATCTCGTCGATGGCGCGGCCGAGCGCTTCCGACGCCTGGGCGCCGGCCTCTTCCAGCGCCCGCTCGCGGGCCCGGGACGCGTCCAGCTCGGACGCCAGCCGGGCGCGATCCTGGTCGAACAGGCCGCCGGCTTCAGCCCCGGCCACAGCCATCTTCTCCGCCATGCGGCTTTCCAGAACGGCCACCGCCCGCTCCAGCCGGCGCACGGCCAGATCCAGGGTGCTTCCCTCGGACTCTCCCGACATTCCCGCGGCTCCTTATCCGACGATTTCTCTATAGCCTGCGCCGGGTCGCGACAGGAAGGCGGGTTGAAAGAAACGGCTTCACGTGCGAACGGGCGCCTGCCGCGCAACACCGAGACTCACAAGGGTCCAAGAAAATGACCGTCAGCCCCGTGAAGATGGCCGACGCCATCCGTGTCCTGTCCATGGATGCCGTCCACCACGCCAAGTCCGGCCACCAAGGGGCCCCGATGGGCCTCGCCGACGTGGCGACGGTTCTGTGGACCAAGTTCCTCAAGTACGATCCGGCCAAGCCCGAGTGGGCCGACCGCGACCGTTTCGTGCTGTCGGCGGGCCACGCCTCGATGCTGATCTACAGCCTGCTGCATCTGACCGGCTTCAAGGCCGTGACGATGGACCAGATCCGCAACTTCCGTCAGTGGGGCAGCAACACCCCTGGCCATCCGGAGTACGGCCATACCCCGGGCGTCGAGACGACGACCGGCCCGCTGGGCCAGGGCATCGCCACCGCCGTCGGCATGGCCATGGCCGAGCGCAGCATGAACGCCCGCTACGGCGATGACCTGGTCGACCACCGCACCTGGGTGATCGCCGGCGACGGCTGCCTGATGGAAGGCATCAGCCACGAGGCGATCAGCCTCGCCGGTCGGCTGAAGCTCAACAAGCTGACCGTGCTGTTCGACGACAACAACACCACCATCGACGGCCTGGCGACGATCGCCGAGACCGGCGACCAGGTCGCGCGCTTCAAGGCCGCCGGCTGGGCGGTGAAGGCTATCGACGGCCACGACCACGGCAAGATCGCCGCGGCGATGCGCTGGGCGACGAAGCAGTCGGTCCCGACCATGATCGCCTGCAAGACCAAGATCTCGAAGGGCGCCGGCGCCAAGGAAGGCGACGCTCACGGCCACGGCTACTCGCTGTTCGACGAGGAAGCGACGCTGGCCCGCGAGGCCATGGGCTGGCCGCACGCGCCGTTCACGATCCCCGATGACGTCGCCGCCGCCTGGCTGAAGGCCGGCCGCAAGGGCGGCTCGGCCCGCCGCAAGTGGGACAAGCGCCTGAAGGACGCCAAGGACGGCGCCGACTTCATCCGCGCGGTGAAGGGCGACCTGCCGGCCGGCGCCTTCGACGCGCTGCAGGCCCATATCGACGCCAACGTCGCCAACCCGGTCGCCAACGCCACCCGCGCCCACAGCGGCTCGGCCCTGTCGGCGCTGACCCCGTCGATCCCGGAAATGATCGGCGGCTCGGCCGACCTGACCGGCTCCAACAACACCTACGTCAAGGGCATGGTCCCGTTCGACCTGCCCGACTATGCCGGCAAGTACGTCCACTATGGCGTGCGTGAGCACGGCATGGCGGCGGCGATGAACGGCATGGCGCTGCACGGCGGCGTCATCCCCTACAGCGGCGCCTTCATGGTGTTCAGCGACTACAGCCGCGCCTCGATCCGCCTGGGCGCCCTGATGGGCGTACGGGTGATCCACGTGATGACGCACGACTCGATCGGCGTCGGCGAGGACGGCCCGACCCACCAGCCGGTCGAGCACCTGGCCAGCCTGCGCGCGCTGCCGAACCTGCTGCTGTTCCGTCCGGCCGACGCGGTCGAGGCGGCGGAGTGCTGGAAGGCCGCGCTGCTGGAGAAGAAGACCACCTCGGTCATGGCCCTGTCGCGCCAGAAGACCGCGCCGGTCCGCACCGTCGCCTCGGCCGAGAACCTGTCGGCCCGCGGCGCCTACGAGCTGGCGGCGGCCGAGGGCGGCGACGCCCAGGTGACGATCTTCGCTTCGGGCACCGAGGTCGGCATCGCCATGGACGCCCGCAAGCTGCTGCAGGCCGGCGGCACGCCGACCCGCGTCGTCTCGACCCCCTCGTGGGAGCTGTTCGACCGCCAGACCGCCAAATACCAGGCCGACACGATCGGCAAGGCCCCGGTGCGCGTCGCCGTCGAGGCGGCGGTGAAGTTCGGCTGGGAACGCTTCATCGGCGAAAACGGCGCCTTCGTGGGCATGACCGGCTTCGGCGCCTCGGCCCCGGCCGAGCGGCTGTACAAGGAGTTCGGCATCACGGCTGAAGCGGTGGTGGAAGCGGCCAAGGCGAAGCTGGGCTGAGGCAAGACCGGGGACACGCACTGAAGTGCATGTCCCCGGTGGAGGAGCGACCATGAAACTCGGCACCCCGCTCAGCGCCTCCGCCACGCGCGTCATGCTCCTGGGCTGCGGCGAGCTCGGCAAGGAAGTGGCGATCGAGCTGCAACGACTCGGCGTCGAGGTGATCGGCGTCGACCGCTACGCCGACGCGCCGGCGATGCAGGTCGCGCACCGGTCGCACGTGGTGACCATGACCGATCCGGACGCGCTGCGGGCTGTCATCGCGCTGGAGAAGCCTCACCTGATCGTGCCGGAGATCGAGGCCATCGCCACGGACGTGCTGGCCGAGGTCGAGGCCTCGGGCGCCGCCGTCTGTATCCCGACCGCCCGCGCCGCCCAACTGACCATGAACCGCGAGGGCATCCGCCGGCTGGCGGCCGAGGAGCTCGGCCTGCCGGCCAGCCCGTACGCCTTCGCCTCGTCGCGCGAGGAACTGGAGGCGGGCGCCGCGGCGGTCGGCTACCCCTGCTTCGTCAAGCCGGTGATGAGCTCGTCGGGCAAGGGCCAGTCCTACGTCGAGACGCCGGCCGACATCGGCGCGGCCTGGGACTACGCCCTCAGCGCCGGCCGAGTGGAAACAGCCCGCGTCATCGTCGAGGGCCGCATCGACTTCGACTTCGAGATCACCCTGCTCACCGTCCGCGCCATCGGCGCTTCGGGCGAGGTCGAGACCAGCTTCTGCGCCCCGGTCGGGCATCGCCAGGTGAAGGGCGACTACGTCGAGAGCTGGCAGCCGCAGGCGATGAGCGAGGCCGCCCTGGCCTCGGCGAAGGACATCGCCGGCAAGGTCACCGCCGCATTGGGCGGCCGCGGCCTGTTCGGCGTCGAGCTGTTCGTGAAGGGCGACCAGGTCTGGTTTTCCGAGGTCAGCCCGCGCCCGCACGACACGGGGCTGGTCACCCTCGCCACCCAGGTGCAGAGCGAGTTCGCGCTGCACGCCCGCGCCATTCTCGGCCTGCCCGTCGACGCGACCCTGCGCGAGCCGGGCGCCAGCGCGGTGATCTACGGCGGCATGGAAGCGACCGGCGTCGCCTACGAGGGCGTGGCCGAGGCGCTCTGCGTGCCCGGCAGCGACCTGCGGCTGTTCGGCAAGCCCGAAGCCTTCGAGCGCCGCCGCATGGGCGTGGCCCTGGCCCGCGCCGCCGACACGGACGCCGCCCGCGCCAACGCCCGCGAGGCGGCCGGACGGGTGAAGGTCGTTCGCGCGTAGCCTTCCGGGCGCCGGCTCTCTCCGCGCTTCGCGTTGCGGCCAGCATGACACAGGGCGCGCTTTCCGTAACGTCTTACGGATATTTCACTACACTCCGGACGGAACGCGGGTTTTCTTGCCTGCGGGGGCGCAAGGGGCGTCCGGGAAGTCCTGTCATGATCCAACGTTTTCTCGCCGGGGCCGCGCTGGCCTGCATCCTCTCCGTCACCGCCGCCCAGGCCGCGCCGCCGGCGCCCAGAGTGACCGCCGACCGCGTCGCCAAGGCGATCGAGGACAACTACTTCGATCCCGCCAAGGGCAAGACGATCGCCGACGGTCTGCGCGCCGACGCGGCCAAGGGCCGGTTCGACACCCTGACCGATCCCAACGATCTGGCCCGCGCGATCAGCGACCGGCTGGAGCCCCTCGATCACCACTTCAACGTCGAATACCGGCCGGAAGCCGCGCCGACGCCGGGCGGTCCGCGCCCGCAACTGTCCTATGACGACCAGCTGAGGCGCGGGAATTACGGCTTCCGCACCGTCCAGCTCATGCCCGGCGCGATCGGCTACATCGACATGCGCGGCCACGCCGGCTTCCCGTTCGGGGAGCCGAACCATCCGGCCCGCAAGGCGGTCGACGCGGCCCTGACGCTGGTCTCCGGCGCCGACGCGGTGATCATCGACCTGCGCGACAACGGCGGCGGCTCGCCGGCCATGGTCGGCTACCTGGCCAGCGCCTTCACGCCCAAGGGCGCGGACATCTACAACACCTTCCACAGTCGCGCCGGGACGGAGAGCGAGGCGCCGGGCGACTGGTACGCGGCCCCGATGCTGGACAAGCCGCTCTACATCCTGATCAGCGGTCGCACCGGCTCGGCGGCGGAGGCGACCGCCTACACGCTGCAGGCGGCCAAGCGGGCGATCATCGTCGGCGAGACCAGCGGCGGGGCGGCCAATCCGGGCGGCCCGGTGCCGGTCGGCGACGGATTCTCGATCTTCGTTTCCACCGGTACGCCGATCAATCCGCTGACCAAGACCAACTGGGAGGACGTCGGGGTGAAGCCGGACGTCGCCGTCCCCGCCGGCGAAGCGCTGGACCGCGCCCAGGCCCTGGCGCTCGAGGCGGTGCTGGCCAAGGGCGGCTCGGGTCCGTTCTCGACCGAGACCCGATGGGCGTTGGAGGCCTTGAATGCGAAGGCCAACCCGCCGGCCGGCATCGGCGGGCTGGATGCGCTGGCGGGAACCTACGGCGACGTGGTCGTCCGGCGCGAGGGCTCGACCCTGCTGCTGCAACGCGGCCGCCGTCCGGCGCTGGTGCTGCGGCCGCTCGGCGATCTGACCTTCTATGCCGAGGGTGAGCCGTCGCGGCGCGTGGTGTTCGACGCCGACGGCAAGGCGCTGGAGCTGCGCTTCGCCACCGGCGGCGTGGCGCGCTTCCGCCGCAGCTGACCGATTGCCCCCGAGCCCCGGCGCCGCAACTTCGCCGCGTCGGGGCCGTTCGTTGAGGCGATGAAGCAGAAAATCCTGATCCTGGCCCTCGCGGCCGCGCTGGCGGGCGGCGCCGCCGTCGCCGCCGAGACCGGCCAGTACGTGCTGTCCGGCCTCTATACGGCAGAGCAGACGACCAGCACCGGCAAGCTGTTCGTCGACCTGGGCAGCCGCGCGCGCAGCGGCGGCAAGGTCACCGTCACCGTGCTGGCCGTGTTCGATACGCCGGTAACGCTGGGCCGTGACGACATGGATCACAGCGTCGTCGAGATGGAAATGGACTGTACGCGGGGTGTGGCGCGTGTGCTTCGCGGCGGGGCCTATCGGCCCGACGGCACGCTGATCTCCGAGCGAACCACGCCGGACGATCCCAGCCCTCCGGCCAGCGATCCAGACAAGCGGGCCATCGAGCTGGCTTGCGGCGCGGCGGCGGACGGCGCCAAGGCGTTCGGCTCGCGCGCCGAGGCGCTGACCTGGGCGCGGAAGGCCAAGTAGTCACAAAACCTCACCCGAAGTGACCCGCCTTCCGCGGCGGCGGGGTTGACTCATGGGCCTGTGTCCTCAAAACCCGCCGCCATCACAGGAAACTGCGCCGGGAGCCCCGCCTTATGACCCTTCGCGTCGCCATCAACGGCTTCGGCCGTATCGGCCGTCTCGTCCTCCGCTCGATCGCCGAACATGGCCGCAAGGACATCGAGGTCGTCGCCATCAACGACCTGGGCCCGGTCGAGACCAACGCCCACCTGCTGCGCTACGACAGCGTCCACGGCCGCTTCCCCGGCACGGTGACGTCGGGCGACGGCTGGATCGACATCGGCACGGGCAAGATCCGCGTCACCGCCGAGCGTGACCCGGCCAACCTGCCGCACAAGGAACTGGGCGTCGACATCGCCTTCGAGTGCACCGGCATCTTCACCAGCAAGGACAAGGCCTCGGCCCACCTGGCTGCCGGCGCCAAGCGCGTGCTGGTCTCGGCGCCCGCCGACAACGCCGACAAGACCATTGTCTACAAGGTCAATCACGAGACCCTGACGGCCGACGACATCGTCGTCTCCAACGGCTCCTGCACCACCAATGCCCTGGCGCCGGTGGCCAAGGTGCTGAACGACCTGTTCGGCATCGAGCGCGGCTATATGACCACGATCCACGCCTACACCGGCGACCAGCCGACGCTCGACACCATGCACAAGGATCTCTACCGCGGCCGCGCCGCCGCCCTGAGCATGATTCCGACCTCGACCGGCGCCGCCAAGGCCCTGGGCCTGGTGCTGCCGGAACTGAAGGGCAAGCTGGACGGCTCGTCGATCCGCGTTCCGACGCCGAACGTCTCGGTCGTCGACCTGAAGGTCGTGGCCGGCCGCGACGTGACGGTGGAAGAGATCAACGCCGCGCTGGTCGCCGCCTCGGAAGGCCCGATGAAGGGCGTTCTGGACGTGACCAACGATCCGCTGGTCTCGATCGACCTGAACCACGTCGCCGCGTCCTCGACCGCCGCCCTGCCGCAGACCCAGGTCGTCGACGGCAAGCTGGCCCGCGTCCTGACCTGGTACGACAACGAGTGGGGCTTCGCGACCCGCATGAGCGACACCGCGCTCGTGATGGCGAAGTTCCTCTAGCGGAGCCTGTCGGTGGTCCAGCTGATGCAACTGTCGGCCGCCGACAATTCCAAACCCGTCGGGTGGCGCATCCAGCGCTTGGCGACGCTGCTTCAAGCTGTCGAAGCTCGCGTCGCCGGGACGCCCGACGAGCCCTTCTGGGCGGGGGCCTTACTGGGCCTGAATGATTGCGAAGGCGAGCTCACCCTGGGCTGGCTAGATGACAACGCTCGCCAGCGTTTTGGTAAGGCGGTTGAGGAGGAGTGGGTGCCTTTGGACGGCGGCTGCTGCTGGGTCGACCATCAACTCGTAGCTGACACGACCTCCCTATTTCACGACCTCGCTGGTCCCGAACGTTAGACTGGTTGGATTCCACCCATGCCCTTCCGCACCCTCGAAACCGCTGATCTCGCCGGCAAGCGCGCCCTCGTCCGGGTGGACCTCAACGTACCGATGGCCGACGGCAAGGTGACCGACGACACCCGCCTGCGGGCGGTGCTGCCGACGATCCGCTTCCTGTCGGAGAAGGGCGCGAAGGTCGTGCTGCTGGCCCACTTCGACCGGCCCAAGGGCAAGCGGGTTCCGGAGATGAGCCTGAAGCCGGTGGTCGAGCCGCTGTCGAAGCTGCTGGAGCAGCCGGTGGCCTTCGCCGACGACTGCGTGGGCGCCGATGCCGCCGCCGTCGTGAACGGCCTCGAGAACGGCGGCGTCGCGCTGCTGGAGAACGTCCGCTTCCACGCGGGCGAAGAGAAGAACGATGCGGCCTTCGCGGCCGAGGTGGCCAAGCTCGGCGACCTGTATGTCAACGACGCCTTCAGCGCCGCCCACCGCGCCCACGCCTCGACCGAGGGCCTGGCCCGCCTGCTGCCGGCCTATCCGGGCCTGCAGATGCAGCTGGAGCTGGAGATGCTCGACGCGGCGCTGGGCAACCCTAAGAAGCCTGTGCTGGGCATCGTCGGCGGGGCAAAGGTCTCGACCAAGCTCGACCTCCTCAACAACCTGGTCGAGAAGCTGGACCGCCTGGCCATCGGCGGCGGCATGGCCAACACCTTCCTGGCCGCTCAGGGCCACCCGGTCGGCTCCTCGCTTTGCGAGCACGACCTGGGCGATACCGCCCGCGAGATCATCGCCAAGGCGACCGCCTCGGGCTGCGAGCTGCTGCTGCCGATCGACGTCGTGGTCGCTGCCGAGGTGAAGCCGAACACCGCCACCCGCGTGCTGGCGCTGGACGAGGTCAAGGACGGCGACCTGATCCTCGACGCCGGTCCGAAAACCGTCGAACGCCTGCTGGCGGCGATGGAGGACAGCAAGACCTTCATCTGGAACGGCCCGCTGGGCGTGTTCGAGGTGCCGCCGTTCGACGCCGCCACCGTGGCGGCCGCGAAGAAGGCCGGCGCGCTGGCCGAGGCCGGCAAGCTGGTCGCCGTGGCCGGCGGCGGCGACACCGTCGCGGCCCTGAACCACGCGGGCGTCGCGGGCCAGATGACCTTCGTCTCCACCGCGGGCGGCGCCTTCCTGGAATGGATGGAAGGCAAGGTCCTGCCCGGCGTCGCCGCGCTCGAAGCCTAGACGCCGATCATCCGGGGGCGGCGTTCCGGGCTGGCGCCGGGCGTCGCGACGGAACCGCGAAAAAGTCGCCGTATGACAGCGCTGCCGTACCCGGCTGCGGGCTGACGTTTGCGTGATGCGGTGCTATGAGCCCCGGAAAATACAGAACAATCAGCGCAGAGAGAGTCCGTCCGTGGCCCGTATCACCCTCCGCCAGCTTCTCGACCACGCCGCCGAGAACGACTACGGCCTGCCCGCCTTCAACATCAACAACATGGAGCAGGGCTTGGCCATCATGGAGGCCGCGGAGGCCTGCGACGCGCCGGTGATCATCCAGGCGTCGCGCGGGGCCCGCAGCTACGCCAACGACATCATGCTGGCCCGCATGATCGACGCCCTGGTCGAGATCTATCCGAACATCCCGGTCTGCATGCACCAGGACCACGGCAACGGCCCGGCCACCTGCGCCACCGCCATCCAATACGGCTTCACCTCGGTGATGATGGACGGCAGCCTGAAGGAAGACGCCAAGACCCCGGCCGACTACGACTACAACGTCGATGTCACCCGCCGCGTGGTCCAGATGGCCCACAGCTGCGGCGTGTCGGTCGAGGGCGAGCTGGGCGTGCTGGGCTCGCTGGAGACCGGCATGGGCGAGGCCGAGGACGGCCACGGCTTCGAGGGCAAGCTGGACCACTCGTCCCTGCTGACCGATCCGGACCAGGCCGTGGACTTCGTGCGCGAGACCCAGGTCGACGCGCTGGCCATCGCGATGGGCACCAGCCACGGCGCCTACAAGTTCAGCCGCAAGCCGGACGGCGACGTGCTGGCCATGAACGTGATCGAGGAAATCCACCGCCGCCTGCCCAACACCCACCTGGTGATGCACGGCTCCTCCTCGGTGCCGCAGGACCTGCAGGACATCATCAACGAGTTCGGCGGCCAGATGCCCCAGACCTGGGGCGTGCCGGTCGAAGAGATCCAGCGCGGCATCAAGCACGGCGTGCGCAAGATCAACATCGACACCGACAACCGCATGGCCATCACCGGCGCCATCCGCAAGCTGCTGGTGGAGAAGCCGGGCGAGTTCGACCCGCGCGCCTACCTGAAGCCCGCCAAGGAAGCCATGCGCAAGGTCTGCGAGCAGCGCTTCAAGGAGTTCTGGGCTGACGGCCAGGCGAGCAAGATCAAGCCGCTCAGCACCGCCCAGATGGCCAAGCGCTACGCCGCCGGCGAACTCGACGCCAAGATCGGCGTCAGCAAGGTCGCGGCGGAGTAGGTAGCGTCTGCCCCCCACCCGTCGGGTGATCCCCCTCTCCCAAAGGGAGAGGGGCCTTGGCTACCAACTGCCGTAGGTCGGCGAGAACCGGTAGCGGAGCTGGTTCACCTCGCGCTCGGCCTCGTCGCGGCGATAGCGGGCTTCGCTGGCGTCGCGGTCGGCGTCGCGACGGTCGTCGCGCAGGCGCTTCAGGCGCTCGCGGATGCGGGCCTTCTCGTCGTCGGACAGGCCCTGGACCGCCAGCTGGGCCTCGGCCGACCGGATGCTGTCGTCGGCCTGGCGGGCGCGGTACTCGCCGTCGTTGATCTCGCTGACGGCCCGGTCGACGCGTTGCTGGGCGTCCCAGACGATGCGGCCGTCGTCGTAGCCGGCCATGAAGCCGCGTTCCAGCGACACCGGGCAGACGCCGCCGTAGGTGCGGCCCTGACGCCCCTCCGAGAAGCCGCGGTTCGGGTTGCAGTAGACCGGCAGCCCACGCTCGCGGCCCTGCATGTAGACCTGCTGGTCCGGCGTGATGTTGTACTTGGCGCAGGCCTTCACATGGTCGCCGAAGCGTGCCGGGCTATGGCCGTTGGCCCCATCGGTATAGCCGATGCCGCCCCAGTCGCCCGCGACGCACTGGTCCTCGTTCAGCGTCTCGCAGCTGGCGGCCAGAAGGCCACAGGCCGCCAGCGCGGCCAAAGTCAGAATCTTGCGCATGATCACCCCCGACTTGCGTTCACGGGACTGTGATAGAAAACCTCGTTCGCTGGCAAGTGAAGATCGAGTGCAGGCTTCATGGCGTCGCCGGGGCGCCTAAGCATCGATATCCGCCCCCTTCATCTCGCGAACGAACAGGGCGCCGACGACCACGGTGACCGCCGCCACGACGACCGGGTACCAGAGGCCGTAGTAGATGTTGCCCGTGGCCGCGACCATGGCGAAGGCTGTGGTGGGCAGGAAGCCGCCGAACCAGCCGTTGCCGACGTGGTAGGGCAGGCTCATCGAGGTGTAGCGGATCCGGGCCGGGAACATCTCGACCAGCGCCGCGGCGATCGGGCCGTAGACCATGGTCACCAGCAGCACGAGCGCGAACAGCACGGCCACCACCAGCGGCTTGTCGACCCGCGCGCTGTCTGCCTTGTCCGGATAGCCGGCGGCGTGCAGGGCCGCGGACAGCTCCTTGCGCCAGGCGGTCTGCCGGTCGTTGAAGGCCCCGGTCGCCAGGCTCGCGCCCTCGAATGCCGGAACCACCTTGCCGCCGATGTCGATGCTGGCGACCGAGCCGGCCAGCGCCTCGCGGGTGTCGTAGCTGACGCCGGCCGAGGCCAGCGCGGACTTGGCGATGTCGCAGGACGAGCGGAACTGGGTCTTGCCGACCGGGTCGAACTGGAAGCTGCAGGCGTCCGGATCGGCGATGACCGTCACCGGCGCGCTGGCCGTGGCCGCGGCGAGGGCCGGGTTGGCGGCGACGGTCAGGGTCTTGAACAGCGGAAAGTAGGTCAGGGCCGCGATCAGGCAGCCGGCCAGGATGATCGGCTTGCGCCCGATCTTGTCGCTCAGCCAGCCGAACACGATGAAGAACGGCGTGCCCAGCAGCAGGGCGATGGCGACCAGGGTGTTGGTCAGGGCGCCGTCGACCTTGAGCATCTTCTCGAGGAAGAACAGGGCGTAGAACTGGCCGGTGTACCAGACCACCGCCTGGCCGGCGGTCAGGCCGACCAGCGCCAGCAGAACGAGCTTGAGGTTGCTCCAGCGGCCGAACGACTCGGCCAGCGGCTTCTTCGTCGTCTTGCCCTCGTCGATCATCTTCTGGAAGACCGGGCTCTCGTTGAGGCGCAGGCGGATCCACAGCGATACGCCCAGCAGCAGGATCGAAGCGAGGAAGGGGATACGCCACCCCCAGGCGCCGAACGCCTCCTCGCCGACATTGGTGCGGACCAGCAGGATGACGATCAGCGACAGGAACAGGCCCAGCGTCGCCGTGGTCTGAATGAAGCTGGTGTAGAGGCCGCGCTTGCCGGGCGGGGCGTGCTCGGCGACGTAGGTTGCCGCGCCGCCGTATTCGCCGCCCAGGGCCATGCCCTGCACCAGCCGCATCGCGATCAGCAGGATCGGCGCGGCGACGCCGATAGCCTCGTAGGAGGGCAGCAGGCCGACGACGAAGGTCGACAGGCCCATCAGCAGCATGGTGACCAGGAAGGTGTTCTTGCGGCCCCAGAGGTCGCCCAGCCGGCCGAAGACGATCGCCCCCAGCGGCCGCACCGCGAAGCCGGCGGCGAAGGCCAGCAGGGCGAAGATGTAGCCGGTGGTCTCGTTGACGCCGCTGAAGAAGTGTTTGGTGATGAAGCCGGCCAGCGAGCCGTAGAGGTAGAAGTCGTACCACTCGAAGATGGTGCCGACCGACGCGCCGCCGATCACCATCCCGTGCCGCGTCTTCAACGGTGCGCCCTCGCTCGTGGCCATCCTCGTTCCCCCTGTTCGAGGGGGAGGCTAGCGCGGGGAGCGGCGTTCGCTCAATGGATGGTCGGGTTGTCCTTGTTGCGACGCCACAGGTCGCCGGTCAGGACGTTGGCGAAGCCGATCCAGCCGACGTAGGGCGCGACCATGCCGGCGGCCGGGGCGTCGACCCGTCTGGCGCGCCAGGCATAGGCCGCCGAGGCGCCGAGCGAAGCCACCGAGGTGGCGAGTTGGCCGCCCAGATGCTTCGGCCCCAGGGCCATCCAGACCGCGTTCAGCGCCTGCACCGCGCCCCACAGGGTCAGGGCCTGGGTGCGAGCGGCGGACGGCGGGGCGTTCCACACGCGCAGGCCCGACAGCGTCAGGGCCAGGAACAGCGGAGGCCAGATAACCGCGAAGGCCGTCTTGGGCGGCTGGAGCGGCGTCTCCTCCAGCCGGTCGTAGGCGCGCTGGACCTTGGGATTGTCGTCCGTGGGCGCGTTGGCCCGCGCGACCAGCGCCGACAGAACGACGGCCCCGGCGGTCAGTCCGAGGCCGATCATGAGGTGCTGGGTCGACCGCCCCTTGCTGTTGGCCAGACCGTCGACGGCGTCACGGGCGGATTCAACGAGCATGGCGGCGGTCTCCCTTGGCTTGAGCGGAAAGCCGGAAAATAGCGGGGTGGTTCCCCACGCGGCTCAGCTCCGGGTCCCCCAGGCCAGCCACAGGGCGATCGCGGCGAGCAGGAGGGCGAAGGCCCCCCGCAGGCGTCCGCCCGCGCCCAGCAGCGGAATGGCCTTGGCGGCGGCCGCGACAATGGCGCCGTGCACCGCCACGCTGACGGCGATATGGATGACGCCGAGCGTCAGGGCCTGTGGCGCGAAAGGCCGCTCCGGGTCGGTGAAGCCGGGCAGCAGGCCCACATAGAACACAAGCGCCTTCGGATTGAGGATGTTGGCCAGGAAGCCGCGCCCCATCAGCCTCCAGCCGGGCGGCGGCTCTTCCGCCAACGACGCCTGCTCCGTACGGCCGCCGCGCCAGGTGTCGAAGGCGAGCCAAAGGAGAAACAGCACGCCCGCCCAACGCAGCAGGTCGTAGAGCCAGCGGACCCTCAGGACGACCTCGGTCAGGCCGAGCACGGCGGCGAGCATGTAGACGGCGAGGCCGGCGGTCACGCCCAGCACCGTCAACAGCCCGGCCCGTCGTCCCCACTGGCCGGAGACGACGGCGAGATAGCCCATGTTGGGCCCGGGCGTGAGCTCCACGATCGCCACGGCGACGAGGAAGGGGATCAGGCGCTCTACGTCCATTGGGGCCCGTTGCGACGAAGCCTAGTGGCCTTCGCCGCCCTCGAGCTCGCCGAGCGCGCTCTGCAGGTAGTTCTGCTCGCCCAGCGACTTCACCAGCGAAAGCTGGGTCTCCAGGAAGTCGATGTGCTCCTCGGTGTCCGACAGGATCTCCTTGAAGATCTGGCGGCTGACGTAGTCGTGGGCCGCTTCCGAGGCGGTGACGCCCTTGATCAGGTCCTCGCGCCCGCCGACCTCGACGGCCAGGTCGGCGGCCAGGCACTCGGGCACGGTCTCGCCGATTTTCAGCTTCTTGAGATCCTGGAGGTTCGGCAGGCCTTCCAGGAACAGGATGCGTTTGATGAGCTTGTCGGCGTGCTTCATCTCGCCGATGGATTCATCGTAGGTGATCTTGCCCAGCCGGGCGAAGCCCCAGTCCTGATACATCCGCGCATGCAGGAAATACTGGTTCACGGCGGTCAGCTCGTTGGTCAGCACGGCGTTCAGAAGGCGGATAATGGTGGCGTCGCCCTTCATGGCGTGCTCCTTCCAGAGTTAGGTCGCGGCGAACCTGAACGCATGTTCTGATGCTCGCAACCTCAATGTCTGCAAGTGTTTCGCGGTTTCACGGAAAAACGCGCGAATGCTTCGCGACTGCGCCGAAAGGCGTGCGAGTGCTTCTCAGCAGCGATTTCACGCGTGGCAGGGGGCGCGGGCCCGGCGTCGGCGCCTATTCGGCGGCGTACCGCAGGACTTCCCGCGACTGGTCGATCATCTCGCGCATCTCGCAGACGCACCGCGCGCACTGGGCCTTGCAGCCATGGGCGCGGAAAATCTCGGCCGGCTTCGTCGCCCCGGCGTCGATGGCCGAGCGGACCTGGCGTTCACGGATGCCGTTGCAGTTGCAGACGTACACGGGTGCGGTTGCCCTGAGATCGATAACGCTTCGCATTTAGCGCGCCGCCGCCGTCCTTGCAACTCAATTGCATCTGAGTCGGGTGACCCGCGTTCGACGTGCGACCGCATGTCGCTGCGGCCAGGGCCGTCGCCGGGCGTTGAATGATCAGAAATCACGGTTTTCCGCACGGGGCGGGCAGTCATGATCCTGGATCCGGCGACAGTCGATGCCGTGCGATGGCTCTTCGCCGCGGTCTTCCGCGTTGCGGTCCCGAGTCTGTGCATGGGCATCGCCGCCTATGTGGCTGTGCTGGAGGCGATGTGGCTGTCGACCGGGCGGGAGGTCTTCGACGACCTGCGCCGTATATGGGCGCTTGTCCTGCCCGCCCTCCTGGCGCCGGCCGTTCTCGCGCTGGCGGCCATGGAAAGCGCGCCCGGGCCGGGACCCTTTCTCGCCATCGCGGCCGCGATGATCACGGCGACATTGGCGCGTTCGCATCGCGGCGTCCGCTTTCTGGCGGCGCTGGTCGCGGCCGTATCGGCGCCGATCCTGGCCTGCGGCGATGCGTGGCTTTGCTGGCGGGCTGTGATGGCCATGGCCCCGGGCGCGCTACTGGCGACGGCGCTGGCCGTGGCGGGCGTCGCGGCGGGGCGGCTGCTGAGGGACCCGACCGAGCCAGCGAGCGGCATGGCCCTGCGGATGGCCGTCGCCATGGCCGCGATCGCCGCGCCGCTGCAGCTGGCCGACGGGCCGGCGTCGCGGACGGCTCTCTGTCTGAGCGTGCTCCTGACGCTGTTCGGCGTCTGTGGCGTGGCGCTGCTCCTTCGGCGGCGTCTGGAGACGACCCGCGCCTTCCTGTGGACCGCGCTGGCCCTGGCCGGCGGCGGCGCTCTGGCGGCCGTGGCGGACTGGTCGGACGCCGGGGCGCCGGGCGCTGCAACGTCGACGCCCTTGCCGGTCTGGATCGCGGCGGGGGCGGCGCTGGTCGCCGGCGCGGCGGTCTTCGTGCGGGTGACCTCGGCGCCGGAACGGGTGTCGCCGCCCCTGGAGCCGCCCGTCAGCTTCACCGTCGATGGCCGCCGGGCGCTGGTCGCCGGCCTCGGGGCGGCGCTGGTCGCGGCGGCGGTCGTCTATGGTCTGCGGGCGCTGGTCGTGTAGGAAGGCGGCATGACCGCCGACTGCCGCCTCTACCTGATCACCCCGCCGCGCCTCGATGACCTGGCCGGCTTCGGCCGCACCCTTGCCGCCGCGCTGGACGCCGGCGACGTGGCGGCCCTGCAGATCCGGCTGAAGGATGTCCCGGACGACATCATCGCCGCGGCCGTGGACGCCCTGGGACCGATCGCCCAGGCGCGTGACGTGGCGGTGATCCTCAACGATCGGCCCGACCTGGCCGCCCGGCTCGGCTGCGACGGCGTCCATGTCGGCCAGAGCGACGCCAGCTACGCCGAGGCGCGTCGCCTGATGGGCAAGGACCGGATGGTCGGGGTCACCTGCCACGACAGCCGCCACCTGGCGATGGAAGCGGCCGAGGCCGGCGCCGACTACGTCGCCTTCGGCGCCTTCTTTCCGACCACGACCAAGGACGCCCCGACCCGGGCCGAGCCCGACATCCTGACCATCTGGCAGGAGACGATGGAGGTCCCCTGCGTCGCCATCGGCGGCATCGTCGCCGACAACGCCGCGGGCCTGGCCAGGGCCGGCGCGGACTTCCTGGCCGTCAGCGCCGGGGTCTGGACCCATCCGGACGGCCCCGCCGCCGCCGTGAAGGCGCTCGAGGCGGCCATCGCCGAAGGACTGGCCCAGCGCGCCTGAGACCGGCCGGCGAACGTTGACTCGCATTTACCCATCGGGCAGAGCCCGAAGGGGGCGCCGAGGGCGACGGCTTGTCGCGGGCGGACCCCCTGAGTTCGACGCCGTGAGGGGAGTTCCGGGCCGGCCGTCATGATCTTCACCGACCCGCTTTTCCTCTTCGTGTTCCTGCCGGTGTGCCTGGCGCTGTTCCACCTTGCGCGCAGCAAGCTGGGACGCGACGCGGCGCTGACCGTGATGATGGCGGCCTCGCTGCTGTTCTACCTGCCGTGGGGCTGGCTGATGCTGGTCCTGCTGGTGGTCTCGCTCAGCCTGAACTTCACCGTCGGCCACCAGCTGCTGGCCCTGCCGGACGGTCACAGATGGCGCGGCCGGCTGTTCTGGCTGGGGCAAGCCTACAATCTCGGCGCGCTGATCTGGTTCAAGTACAAGATCATCACCTGGTTCCTGGCCCGGGACAGCGACCTTCGCCTCGGCCTGATGGACATGGCCATCCCGGCCGGCATCTCCTTCTACACCTTCCACCAGGCGGCCTTCCTCGCCGACGCCCTGAACCGCGAGCCCAGCGTGGTGGCGGTGATGGGGCATCTGAAGACGCTGAAGCAGCGGCTGTCGGCGTTCGTGCGCTACGGCGCCTTCGTCGCCTTCTTCCCGCAGCTGGTGATCGGCCCGATCACCTACATGCGCGAGTTCCAGCCGCAGATCGACGGCCGCAAGTTCCTGAAGTTCAGCCAGGTGAACCTGGCCGTCGGCCTGGCCCTGGTGGCGCTGGGCATGTTCAAGAAGGTGGTCATCGCCGACAACCTGGGCCCGACGGTCGATGTCGTGTTCGCCGCCGCCCATGCCGGGGCGCCGATCAATCCGGTCCATGCCTGGGCCGGCGCGCTGTCCTATGTCGGACAGCTCTATTTCGACTTCTCGGGCTATTCCGACATGGCGCTGGGCCTGGCCCGGATGTTCGGCATCCGCTACCCGATCAACTTCTTCTCGCCGCTGAAGGCGGTGGGGATCATCGACTACTACAAGCGCTGGCACATGACCCTGACGCGGGTCATCTCGCGGTTCCTGTACACGCCGCTGTCGCTGGAGGGCACGCGCTACGCCGCCCGCCGCCGGCTGCCCTGGGTCCCGACCCACGCCCTGGCCGTCTGGCTGCCGCTGATGGTCAACTTCGAGGTCATCGCCCTGTGGCACGGGGCGCTGTGGACATTCATCGTCTTCGGACTGATGCACGGGACCTGGTACGTGATCGAGACCGAGGTCCGGGCCACCAAGCGCTTCAAGAAGTGGAAGAAGAACAGCTCGCCGGTGCTGCGCGCCTGGATCGGCCGGTCGATCTTCATCCTGCCGATGGTGATCAGCTATGTGATGTTCCGCTCCGAGAGCCTGTCGGGCGCGATGCATCTCTACGCCCAGATGTTCGGGGCCAACATCGACGCCCCGGCGTCGTTCGGCATGGCGCGGCCGACCCTGATGCTGGCGATAGCCTTCGCCATCATCTACCTGGCGCCGAACACCATCGAGCTGCTGCGCCGCTATCGCCCGGGCATCATGACCTACGAGAACGAGAGCTACTCAGCCCGCTGGGCGAAGTGGTCCTGGCGGCCGAACTGGCTATGGGCGGCGTTCTGCGGCGTGCTGACGATCGTGGCGCTGTACTACGTCTCGCGGCAGCCGCCGTTCCTGTACCAGGGGTTCTAAGGATGGCCGGACCGACCCCCGCTCCCGCCCGCAGGCGCCGCAGGCTGAACCCGATGCTGGCGGTGTTCGGCGCCCTGGCCTTCGCCTATCTGGCCGTCGCGTCGCTGGTGCTGTCGGTCGATCCCTACGACATCTATCCGTGGGGCGCGCGGCCGGTCCTGACGACCAACGACGTCTCCCGCGAGGCCTCGATCCAGCTGGTCGACGTGGCGGCCAAGACGCCGGACATGGGCATCATCCTGATCGGCGGATCGACGGCGGCCATGTATCGGCCCGACGACCTGATGGCGCTGTTCCCCGGCGAGGGGCGGGCCTACAACCTCAGCTACGCCGGACCCCGGCCCGCCGACCGCGACCTGATCCTCAGGCGCATCCTGGAGGTCGGCTCGGCGAGGCGCGTGATCGTCGCGCTGGACTGGATGTACATCGTCAGGCCGGGCGACATGCGGCCGGCCTTCCCGGCCTTCCTGTACGACGATGACCGGGCCAACGACCTGCGGATGGTCGACCTGAAGGGCATCCAGCGTTCGATCGCGGTGCTGCGCGGTGATGTCGTCTACGACCATGCCGAGGCCTGGGCCCGCTACCAGCGCAACACCCCGCGCACCTATGCCGCCTACCAGACCCCGGCGACCATGCGGACGCTGGCCCAGCTGGTCGACCGCGAGCGCGGGGGCGTCGACCGGCCCAGCGGAAAGACCTGCGCCGACTTCGGCTCGCTGAACCGCCAGCTGGTCCCGACCGTGAAGGCGCTGGCCGCCAAGGGCGTGAAGGTCGACCTGATGACGCCGGTCTATGCCTATCCCTTCTACTATGAGTGGCGAGGCCAGATCAGTCCGTCGCTGCTGGACGAAACCGTCATCTACCGCCGCTGCGTGGTCGAGGCGCTGGACGGCGTGCCGAACGTGCGGATCTTCGCCATGGATCTCGACCCGGCCATCGCCGGCGACATGGCCAACTACCGCGACACCGGCCACCTGTTCACGCCGCGATACCTGAACGGGCTGATCCAGGCCGTGGCGGCCGACACCCACCGCCTGACCCGCCGGAACATCGACGCCTACGACACGGGCCTGCGCGCGGCGGTGAAGACCTACCGCGTGCGGAATTCGCGTCTGGACGGGAAACCGGCCGACGACAGGTGACCGCCGTCATCGAAGTCGGTTATCAACGCTCAACCCAAGTCTCACCGGAGTCCCGAATGGATCAGTCGCAAGCCCTCCTCGACGACGTCGCCGAATGCATGCGCGACCTGTTCGACGAGTACGAAGGCCCGATCACGCGTGAGACCTCGGCCAGCGACGTGCCCCAGTGGGACAGCCTGGCCCATGTGCAGCTGATGGTGATGATCGAGATGAAGCTCGGCGTCCGCTTCACCACGGCCGAGATACAGACCTTCAAGAACATCGGGGATCTGGTCGACGCCGCCGCGCGTCACAAGTGATCCCGGGCGCGTCCATGTTCCCCTGGCGCGCGCCTCTGGCGGCCGACTGGCAGCAGCGGCTCGAGGCGCTGGATGCGTCGGTGAAGGCCGGCGAGGCGGTCGACTACGCCGCGCTGAAGTCGCTGGCCAACCAGCAGCTGGGCCCGCGCGAGCAGCTGAAGCTGGAGCAGTTCGCCAAGCGCCTGCGGGCGCGCGGCGACGCCGCGCCGGGCTTTTCCCGCCTCAACATCGGCCTGCTCGGAAGCCGGACCCTGACCTACCTGACAGGGCCGCTCGGCGCCGCCGGGCTGGCGCGCGGACTGCTGCCGACGGTGTTCGACGCGCCCTACGACAGCGTCGCCAGCTTCGCCTTCTCGCCGGCCGGCGTGTTCGACGAGAAGCTCGACGCGTTGCTGGTGGTTCTCGACGAGCATGCCTTCCCGCGTCCGGGCGCGCTGCTCGACGGCGCGGCGGAGGACGAGGCGGTCGAGGGCGCCGCCCGGATGCTGTCGGCCATCGCCGCCGCGGCCCGGAGCAAGACCGGCGCGACGCCCATTATCGCCACCCTGCCGGATGCGCCGCGCATCAGCGCCTCCGACCTCGCCACGGCCGGCGCCGACGCCCGCTTCCGCGCCCGCGTCAACCTGGAGATCGCCGAGGGCGGCCGCCGGGGCGAGTGGGTCGTCTGGGACATGGCCGCGCTGGCCGCCCGCGTCGGCCAGGCGCAGTGGTTCGACCCGGTCCGCTACCACACCGCCAAGACGCCGTTCCGCATCGAGCTGTGCCCGCTGGTCGCCGACCACCTGTGCGGCCTGCTGGCGGCGATGCGCGGCAAGAGCGGCCGGGCGCTGGTGCTCGACCTCGACAACACCCTCTGGGGCGGAGTGATCGGCGACGACGGGCTGGACGGTATCCGGCTGGGCCAGAACTCGGCCGAGGGCGAGGCCTACATCGCCTTCCAGAAGTTCGCCCTCGCGCTGCGCGACCGGGGCGTGGTGCTGGCCGTCTGCTCCAAGAACACCGACGAGATCGCCCGCGAGCCGTTTCGAACGCACCCCGACATGCTGCTGCGCGAGGAACACATCGCCGTCTTCCAGGCCAACTGGAACGACAAGGCGACCAACATCGCGTCGATCGCCAGGACGCTCGACCTCGGTCTCGAGTCCCTGGTCTTCGTCGATGACAATCCGGCCGAGCGTGAGCGCGTGCGCCAGGAGCTGCCGCTGGTCGCCGTGCCGGAGGTCGGGGACGACCCGTCCTTCTTCATCCAGCTGATCTGCGAGAGCGGGCTGTTCGAGCATCTGCCGCTGAACACCGACGACCTCGGCCGCGCCGCCAGCTACGGCGACCGCGCCAAACGGGCCGAGGTTCTGGCCCAGATCGGCAATTACGACGACTACCTCCGCTCGCTGGCCATGAAGATGACCATCGCGCCGTTCGACGAGGTCGGGCGGGCGCGCATCGTCCAGCTGATCAACAAGTCCAACCAGTTCAACCTGACCACGCGCCGCTACAACGACGAGGACATCCGGCGGATGGAGGGCGACGACGGCAAGCTGGCCTGGCAGGTGCGGCTGGACGACGGGTTCGGCTCGCACGGCATGATCGGCGTGGTGATCGTCGACAAGGCCGGCGACAGCTGGCGTATCGACAGCTGGCTGCAGTCCTGTCGCGTGCTGGAGCGCGGGGTCGAGGCGACGGTGATGAACACCCTGCTGGCCCAGGCGGCGGCGGCCGGCGTGACCACCGTGGTCGGCGAATACGTGCCGACCGACCGCAACGGCATGGTGGCCGGGTTCTACGAGCGGCTGGGCTTTTCCGAGCGTGAGCGGCGGGCGGACGGAGGCGTGATCTACGCCTGCGACGTCTCCGCCTGGACGCCGCACACGGTCTTCATCGACGTCGAGCTTTCGGCGTAGCAAGGCGTCACAGGCGCTCTTCTTGCTATCCGGCTTGCTGATCGCTAGTTTCCGCGCCCAATTTCCAGCCCCCTTCCGGCGAAGAACATCCCCATGGCGAAGATCAACGGCAACACCATCAAACCCGGCATGGTGCTCCAGCACGAAGGCGGCCTCTGGGTCTGCGTGAAGGCCGCGCACGTGAAACCCGGCAAGGGCGGCGCCTTCGCCCAGGTCGAGCTGAAGAACCTCATCGACGGCCGCAAGCTCAACGAGCGCTTCCGTTCGGACGACAAGGTCGAGCGCGTGACGCTCGAGCAGCGTGACAACACCTACCTGTACGCCGAGGGCGACATGCTAGTGTTCATGGACAAGGAAAACTACGAGCAGATCAGCTTGCACCAGGACTTCGTCGGCGAAGACCGGGTCCGCTTCCTGCAGGACGGCATGACCGTGGTCGTGGAATTCCACGAGGACCGCGCCATCGGCATCGAACTGCCCGACCATGTGGTCCTGACCATCGTCGAGGCCGACGCCGTGGTGAACGGCCAGACGGCCTCCTCATCGTACAAGCCCGCCAAGGCCGACAACGGCATGCGCATCCTGATCCCGCCGTACATGGAAGCGGGCGAGCGCGTGCTCGTCTCGACCGAGACCGGCGAATACGTCCGCCGGGCGGACTGATCCGTTGACCGCTTCCGCCCTCATCACCTCGATGATCGACGCCGCCCGCAAGGCGGCTCGCGGCCTCGCGCGCGACTTCGGCGAGGTCACCGAACTCCAGGTCTCGAAGAAGGGCGCGGCGGACTTCGTCTCCGCCGCCGACATCAAGGCCGAGCAGGTGCTGTTCGAGGCCCTGACCAAGCTTCGCCCGGGCTACGGCTTCCTGGGCGAGGAGCGGCCGGAGATCGAGGGCACCGACAAGACGCACCGCTGGATCGTCGACCCGCTCGACGGCACCACCAACTTCCTGCACGCCATCCCGCACTTCGCGGTGAACATCGCGCTGGAACGCGACGGCCAGATCGTCGCGGCGGTGACCTACAACCCGATCACCCACGACATCTTCTGGTCCGAGAAGGGCCGGGGGACGTGGCTCGGCAATGAGAAGCGCCTGCGCGTCGCGGCCCGCAAGCACCTCGACGAGAGCCTGCTGGCCACCGGCATCCCGTTCCTGGGCATCCCGGGTCACGGCCAGTTCCTGAAGGAGCTGCACCAGATCAGCCAGCGCGTCGCCGGCGTGCGCCGCTACGGCGCGGCGGCGCTGGACCTGGCCTGGGTCGCGGCCGGTCGCTTCGACGGCTTCTGGGAGCGTGGCCTGAAGCCCTGGGACACCGCGGCGGGCCTGCTGATGGTCACCGAGGCCGGCGGCAAGGTCACCGACCTGCAGGGCAATCCCTACGTGCCGGGGGCGGGCTCGATCCTGGCCGCGAACCTCGAACTGCACCCGCTGATCCTCGAAAAGCTGAACGCGGCCGCCTGACGGGGCGCTTTGACGACACCGTCACAAGGCGCGGCTAATCAGGCTTCATGAGCCTGACCCGCCGCGCCTTCGCCGCTTCCGCCGCCGCCCTCGCGGCCACGCCCGTCCTCGCCGCTCCGGTGAAGAAGAAGCCCATCGTCATCGCCCATCGCGGCGCCAGCGGCGAGCGGCCCGAGCACACGCCGATGGCCTACTTGCTGGCCATCGAGCAGGGCGCGGACTTCATCGAGCCGGACCTCGTCATCACGAAGGACGGCCATCTGGTCGCCCGGCACGAAAACGAAATCGGCGGCACCACCGACGTGGCGGCTAAGGCCGAGTTCGCTGCTCGCAAGACCACCAAGGTCATCGACGGCCAGTCGATCGAGGGCTGGTTCACCGAGGATTTCACCCTCGCCGAACTGAAGACCCTGCGCGCCCGCGAGCGGCTGCCGCAGCTGCGCCCGAACAACACCCGCCATGACGGCCAGGAAGCCATCCCGACCTTCGAGGAGGTCGTGGCGATCGCCAGGAAGGCCGGCGTCGGCGTCTATCCGGAGATGAAGCACCCCAGGCACTTCGCCTCGGTCGGTCTGCGGTTCGAGCAGCGCATGGCCGACGCGCTGAAGAAGAACGGCCTGAACGGCAAGGACGCCAAGGTCTTCGTCCAGTGCTTCGAGGTCGCGCCGCTGAAGGCGCTCCGCCCGCTGACGAAGGCCAGGCTGGTGCAGTTGGTCGACAGCGAGGGCAGTCCCGCCGACGCGCCGGGCTACAGCTACGCCGACATGGTCACCGCCTCGGGGCTGCGGGCCATCGCCGCCTACGCCGACGGCGTGGGGCCGGACAAGTCGCTGGTCGTTCCCGTCGACGATCACCAGCTTCTGCCCGCCACCGACTTGGTGAAGAACGCCCATGCCGTGGGTCTTCAGGTGCATCCCTGGACGGTCCGGGCCGAGAACTACTTCCTGCCGCAGGACCTGCGCCGGCTGGCCGCCGTGACCCGGCCGGACGAGCTGCTCCGGCAGGGAAACGTGGCGGCGATGTTCGAGGCGCTCTATGACGCCGGGGTCGACGGCGTGTTCAGCGACTTCCCGGGTCTGGCCGTCGAGTCCCGGACAGCCTGGATGACCTGATGCTCCGTCGCCTCGCCGCCATCGCGCTCGCCGCCGTCACCCTCCTGTCGGCCGCGCCGGCCATGGCCAAGGGACCGTTCGACGGAATCGCCGAAAGCTACGTGAAGCTCAGCCTGCGTATCGGCGAGCACGAGGACGGCTACATCGACGCCTACTACGGCCCCGCCGAGTGGCAGGCGGCGGCCAAGGGCGACAAGACGCCCCTGCCGCAGCTCCAGGCCGAGGTGAAGGCGCTCCAGGACCTGTTGGCCCGGGAGGTCGAGCACGAGGAGCGCAGCGCCAAGCGGTTCCTGCCCGAGGACCAGCAGCGCGCCGCGTTCCTGGCCGGCCAGCTCACGGCCGCCGAGACCCGCCTGCGGATGATGCAGGGCGAGAAGCTCGGCTTCGAGGAGGAGGCCGAGGGGCTGTTCGGGGTCCGGCCGCAGCTGAAGCCGCTGGCGAGCTACGATCCCGTCCTCGCCGAAATCGAGACGCTCGTCCCGGGCGACGGCGCCCTTTGGCAGCGGGTCGACGCCTTCAACGACCGCTTCATCATCCCCGCCGACAAGCTCAAGCCGGTGTTCGACGCCGCCATCGCCGAGTGCCGACGCCGGACGATGCGGTACATCCCGCTGCCGGCCAGCGAGCGCTTCACGCTGGAGTTCGTGACCGGCAAGAGCTGGTCCGGCTACAACTGGTACAAGGGCGACGCCCACAGCCTGATCCAGGTCAACACCGACCTGCCGATTCGCATCAGCCGCGCGGTCGATCTCGGTTGCCACGAGGGCTACCCGGGCCACCACGTCTACAACGCGCTGCTCGAGGAGCATCTGTCGAAAGCGCGTGGCTGGGTCGAGTTCACGGTCTACCCGCTCTATTCGCCGCAATCGCTGCTGGCCGAGGGGTCGGCCAACTACGGCATCGACCTGGCCTTCCCGGGCGAGGACCGGCTGAAGTTCGAGACAGAGGTTCTCTATCCGCTGGCCGGCCTCGATACGAAGGACGCCGCCCGCTACCTGGCCCTGGTGGAAGCGCAGCAGAAGCTGTCCGGTTCGCGCTTCACCATCGCCGCCGAATACCTGGCCGGCCGCATCGACCGGGCGGAGGCGATCGCGCTGACGCAGAAATACGGCCTGGTCTCCGAAAAGCGCGCCGCCCAGACGATCAGCTTCACCGAGCAGTACCGCAGCTACGTCATCAACTACGGCCTCGGCCAGCAGATGGTCCGCGACTACGTCGAGCGGGCGGGGCCGGGGCAGGCCGAACGCTGGAAGCGGATGCGCGAACTGCTGAGCGAGCCGAGCACGCCGGAGGATCTGCTGAAATAGACGGGTATCGGAGGGGACAGGCCAGGTGTCCCAAGGGACATCTTAACCTGTCCCAGCCCTGCCGCTGTGCGGTTTTGCCCAAAGCTTGCGCGAATCCGGCCAAACCGCCGCTCCGCCACCGACGGTCGCCGGGCCGTCACGCCCTTCATGGTTGAATGTCTCCGACAGGAGGCTCCCCCATGCCCGACACCTTCCAGCTCGGCCTCGCGCCCAACACCCTGACCCAGACGATCAACCCCTGGTCCTGGACCATGGGCAACGTCAGCCTGTTCAGCATCAACCTCGGCAAGTCGTCCGCGCCGGGCGTCGAGCAGCGCGTGCTCGACGAGGTCGGCAGCTACGGCCGGCAGCTCGGCCGGATCGGCGACGCGCTCGAGGCGGTGATCGCCTGGGCCGAGGGGCAGGGCATGCCGCCCGGCAAAGCGCTGGACGACCTGAAGCTCCAGCTGGAGCACATCGACATCATCAAACGGCAGGAGGCGGCCTCCTGACGGGGACTTGCACCGTTTTCGGTACGCGTCCCCTGCCGTTTGCGAAGTCGATGGGGACACGCGCTGAAGTGCATGTCCCCGGCGGCGCTACGCCGCCTCGACCCCGAACTGCAGTTGCGCCAGACGCGCGTACAGGCCGCCCTTCTTGACCAGCGCCGCGTGCGTGCCCTGTTCGACCACGGCGCCGTCCTCCATCACCACGATGCGGTCGGCGCGCAGGACCGTGGCGAGGCGGTGGGCGATGACCAGGGTCGTGCGCTCGCCCATGGCGCTTTCCAGCGCCTTCTGGACCAGACGCTCGTTCTCGGCGTCCAGCGCGCTGGTGGCCTCGTCGAGCAACAGGATGGGCGCGTCGCGGACCAGGGCGCGGGCGATGGCGAGGCGCTGCTTCTGGCCGCCGGAGAGGGTCTTGGCGCGCTCGCCGACCGGCGTGTCGAAGCCTTGCGGCAGGGCGCTGAGGAAGCCCTCGGCCTCGGCGGCGCGGGCGGCGGCGTGGACCTCCTCGACGGAGGCGTCCTCGCGGCCGAAGCGGATGTTCTCCATGGCCGAGCCCGAGAACAGGGCCGAGTCCTGCGCCACCAGCGACAGCCGGGCGCGGACCTCTTCCGGATCGGCGTCCCGCAGGTTCACCCCGTCCAGCAGAACCCGCCCGGCCTGCGGGTCGTAGAAGCGTAGCAGAAGGCGCAGGACGGTGCTCTTGCCCGCCCCCGAGGGGCCGACCAGGGCGACCGTCTCGCCGGGCTCCACATGCAGGTCGAAGCCGCGCAGGGCGGGCAGGTCCGGGCGGCCCGGATAGGCGAAGGTCACGCCCTCGAAGGCGATCTCTCCACGCGACGGCGTGGGCAGGGTCTTCGGCGCGACCGGCGGGGCGATGTCGGGCCGCGAGTCCAGCACTTCGCCGATCCGCTGCATGGCGCCCGCGGCCTTCTGCACGTCGCCCCAGGTCTCGCCCAGCGTGCCGACGCTGGAGGCGGCCATGACGGCCAGGAACACGAACTTCAGCAGCTCGCCCGGCGTCATGTCGCCGTCCAGAACGCCGTGCGCGGCGCGCCAGAGCACGAAGGCCACGCCGCCGAAGATCAGGGCGATGACGATCACCGTCATGGTCGCCCGCGCGCCGATGCGGCGCAGCGAGGCGGAGAAGGCGGTCTCGACCGCTTCGCCGAAGCGACGGTCGGCGGTTTTCTCGCGGCCGAAGGCCTGCACCGTCTCCAGGGCGTCGAGGCTCTCGCCGGCATAGCCGACGGTGTCGGCGAAGCGGTCCTGGGCGCTGGCCGACAGGCGGCGCACGCGGCGGCCGAAGATGAACATCGGCGCGATCACCAAAGGCACGATGGCCAGAACCGACAGGGCCAGGGGCGGGGAGGCGACGAACATCGCCGCCGTCGCGCCGATCAGCAGCAGCGAGTTGCGCAGCGCCACCGAGGCCGACGTGCCGACCACGGTCTCGACGAGCGTGATGTCGGTGGTCAGGCGCGACAGCACCTCGCCGGTGCGCACCTTGAGGAAATATGACGCGTCCAGCGTCAGAATGTGCCGGTAGACGGCCTTGCGCAGGTCGGCGACGACGCGCTCGCCCAGCACCGAGATGAAGTAGAATCGCGAGGCGGTGGCGATGGCCAGCACCGCGACCACGCCCAGGCCGAGGGCGAAGTAGCGGTTCAGCATCTCCGGCGAGCCGGAGGCGAATCCCTTGTCCACGACCAGTTGCGCCGCCTGGGTCATGCCCAGCGTCGCGGCCGTCGAGATCAGCAGGAACACGCCCGCCGCGGCCGCGTAGCCCCAATGCGCGCCGACGATCGGCAGCAGCCGGCCCAGGGTGCGGATGTTGCGGCTGCGCTCCCGCTTGCCGGCTTCCTCGGCCAGGGTCGCGGCCAGGGAAGCGCCCGCGCCGGGCCGTCCGTCGGCCACGGGATCGGTCGCGGGAGTCTCGGTCATGTGCTGGGCCTCTTGCCTTCGTCGCGGCTGTTCTGTATAGCCGCGCGTCTTCGACCGCACCCGCTTTCGGCGGGGGTCACACACATTTCCTTCTAGTCGGCTGGACCACTCCGATGAAACAAGACACCCATCCCGACTACCACTTCATCACCGTGGTGCTCACCAACGGCGAAACCTACCAGACCCGTTCGACCTACGGGAAGGAAGGCGCCACGCTGAACCTCGACATCGATCCGTCGACGCACCCGGCCTGGACCGGCGGCAACGCCCACATGCTGGACCGCGGCGGCCGCGTGTCGCGCTTCAACGCCAAGTTCGGCGCCTTCACGGGCAAGAAGTAAGACTTTCAGGGGGCGCTTCGCCGCCACCGAAAGGCCGGCCGCAGCGATGCGGCCGGCCTTTTGTCGTTTCAGTCGCCCCGCAGGGTGTTCAGGTCGGTGAACGATACCGGCCCGTCATCGCTGAAATAGAAATCCCAGAGCCGCTCATGACTGGCGAGCAGGGTCGCCGCGATCTGCATTGCGTGCAGGACCGCCTGAAAGGCAAAGGCGCCGTAAAGCGTCTTGGTCTCGGTAGCGAAGCCCTCGACGGCAGCCTCGCAGCTGAAGTCGCCATGCGAAGGCGCGACCGGCGTGGCATCGCCGATGGTGAGGCTTGAGGGCGCTCGGCGCCCGCTGGCCCTCTCGATCGCGGTGAAGTCGAACCTCATCGCCATCGTCGGCTTCCTTAAAGTTCGATCGCCCCGAACGCGCCCTTCAGGCGGTCCATCTGACTGAGCACCGGGTTCGGTGCTTCCTCGGCGGCCTGTTCCACGTACATGCGGCGGTCGAGGTGGCGCACGCGGTCGTACAGCCGGCCGGAGCGGTCGAGCAGTTCGAGCAGGGCATGCGGCAGATCGTGCAGGGCCTGGGCGTCGCTCGGCTCGGGATCGTCGCCCTCGATGCGATAGCGCTCGTCGCAAGCGGCCTCGGGGCCCATGTCGCCCTCGCGGACGGCGCGCTGCACCAGCAGCCAGCTGGCGACGCGCATCAGGCGGGTCGTCAGGCGCATGCTTTCGGAGGCGTAGGCCAGCGCGGCGCTGCGGGACAGCAGCTTGCTGTCCTGGCGGCCGCCGCCGTCCAGATAGGCGGCGGTTTCCTCGACGAGGTCCATCCCTTCCTGGAAGGTCCGGTCGAAGAGTTCCGAGCGGGCGAAATCGCTGATCACGTTCGCACGCCAGGGCGCCGCAGCCGACGCACCGAAATCGCTCATGGACACTTTCGCCCTCAACCTCATCCGCGGGACGAACATTCCCGCCTGGCCCATCGGCTGCAACGCCCGTGCCAAGCTGTCCGTCCGCGGACCGCCCCTTGGTCCCCTGACCCTACGCCGTCTCGCTAGTCCTTGCCCAGATTGAAGAAGGCGTCGGCCGCGGACCGACTGTCGCGCTTCCTGGCGATCTGCCCCTTCGTGCGGGCCAGTTCGGCCTCCAGAAGTTCGACGCGCTCCTCCAGTTCGGAAACGCCGTAGAGATCGAGGTCCTCGCGGGTCACAGCCAGGAGCGCGTCCCCGCGCCCGCCGCGAGGGCCTGCCGGTTCGTCCAGCATGGGCAGGGCCTCCCTATCGCCTTCGCCTTGTTTCACGGTATCTGACGCCTCCCGGCGCCAAGGCGCAACCCCGTGGAGACCCGACACATGACCGAGACGACGATGACGGCCATCGCCATCGAGGGCGGCAGCGGTCCCGCCGAGGCGCTCAAGGCCACGCGAATCCCCGCGCCGAAGCCGGGCGAGGGCGAGATCCTGGTGCGGGTGAAGGCGGCCGGCGTGAACCGTCCCGACATCGTCCAGCGCATGGGCGCCTATCCGCCGCCGCCGGGCGCGCCGGAGACGCTGGGGCTGGAGATCGCGGGCGAGGTCGTCACCGGCGCCGGGCGCTGGAAGGCCGGCGACCTGGTCTGCGCGCTGGTCGGCGGCGGCGGCTATGCCGAATACGCCGTGGTCGACGCCCGGCACGCCCTGCCGATCCCGGCCGGGCTGGACCTGGTCCACGCCGCCGCGCTGCCCGAGACGGTCTTCACGGTCTACGCGAATGTGTTCGAGCATGGCGCGCTCAAGGCGGGCGAGACCCTGCTGATCCACGGCGCGACGTCCGGCATCGGGACAACGGCGATACAGATGGCCAAGGCGGCCGGCGCCAGGGTCATCGCCACCGGCCGCGGCGCGGACAAGGCCGAGCAGGCCCGCGTCCTGGGCGCCGACATCGCCATCGACACGACCACCGAGGACTTCGCCGCCGTCGCCAAGGCGGCCGGCGGGGTCGACGTCGTGCTCGACATGGTCGGCGGCAGCTATTTCGACGGCAACCTCGACGCGCTGAAGCACCGGGGCCGCATCGTCTACATCGCGGCCCTGGGCGGCGGCATGATCAACGTGCCGGTGTTCCGGATCATGCAGAAGCAGGCGGTGATCACCGGCTCGACCCTGCGTCCCCGTTCCGCCGACGAGAAGGCCCGCCTGAGCGCCGAGATCGAACGCGTGGTCTGGCCGTGGGTCGCCGCCGGCCAGGTCGCTCCCGTGGTCGACGCGACCTTCCCGCTGGCCGAGGCCGCCAGGGCGCACGCGCACCTGGAAGGCGGAGCGCATGTCGGCAAGGTCGTGCTGACGGCCTAGGGGCGAGGCTTCCGTCCTTCGCCGACGCGGCCGTCGAAACCGTCGCAGTGGAACGTCGTTTGCTTCCGCGAAGATCGGCTTTATAGATGGAATCCAATACCCCGCCCGGCCGAAAGGCCGGGCGCCGTCGTTTCTGGAGCACGACATGTCCGACCAAATCCTGATGCCGAAGGCGACCGCCGTCTGGCTCGTGGACAACACCTCGCTCACCTTCGAGCAGATCGCGGCCTTCTGCGGCCTGCACCCGCTGGAAGTCCGCGGCATCGCCGACGGCGAAGTGGCGCGCGACATCCGCGGCGCCGACCCGATCGCCAACGGCCAGCTGAACCGCGAAGAACTCGACAAGGCTCAGGCCGACGCGTCTTACCGCATGGTCCCGCAGAAGAGCCGCCACGCCGAGCTGCTGAAGCCGGTGAAGAAGGCGCCGCGCTACACCCCGGTGTCGCGCCGCCAGGACCGTCCGGACGCCATCGCGTGGTTCGTCCGCAACCACCCGGAAGTGGCCGACGCCCAGATCGCCAAGCTGCTGGGCACCACCAAGTCCACCATCGAGTCGGTGCGGGATCGCGCCCACTGGAACAGCGCCAACATCAAGCCGGTCGATCCGGTGACGCTCGGCCTGACCACGCAGATCGAACTCGACGGCGTCGTGAAGAAGGCCGCCGAGAAGAAGGCCAAGGACGACGCCAAGAAGGGCATCGTGCCGGAAGACACGCTGAAGCCGGCCGGCGAGCCCGAAGCTCCGGCCGAGCCGGAGTACGAAGACGAGCGCCGCCGCAGCAGCGTCGACGACGCCAACGTGTTCGCCAACTTCGGCGACGACGAGGACGAAGAGGGCTGATGAGGGTCTGCTCTCCTGTCGGAAGAGCGATCAGCAGTCACGATAAGGGGCGCTCCGGCCTGGCCGGGCGCCCCTTTTTCGTTTCGTCAGTGAACCCGCATCCGCAGGTTTTCGATTTCTTCCTTCAGCCGGAGCTTCTGTCGCTTGAGCTCCTTCAGGCGGATATCGTCCGAAGCCGGTCTGTTCGTCTCGTCCTCGATCAACCTCTCCAGGGTCTGGTGGCGGTTGCCGAGCTCGCGAATACGGGCATCCAGCGCCATACGTTCGCCTCCTCTTTCTTAGGGCGGGATAAAGTGAACACCCCAAACGCCCGAGAGTCAGATCACATATCGTTGCGCTTGCGCGGCAAGGCCTGAAGGGCGATTGGAGCGTTCACGCACGCACGTTGGACGGAGAAGATGGCGGACGCCGGACGAGACAGACTGGTGGTCGGGATCAGCGGCGCCTCCGGCGTCGCCTACGGCCTGCGCGCGCTGGACGCCTGCCGCGAGCTGGGCGTGGAGAGCCATCTGATTCTCTCCAAGGCCGCGGCGCTGACCCTGTCGCAAGAGGCCGGGCTGACCGTCGCCGAGGTCAATGGCAGGGCTGACGTCGTCCACAAGGTCGGCGACATCGGCGCGGCGGTCGCCTCCGGTTCGTTCCGCACGCTGGGCATGATCATCGCGCCGTGTTCGGTGCGCAGCATGAGCGAGATCGCCACCGGCGTGACGTCGTCCCTGCTGACCCGCGCCGCCGACGTGACGCTGAAGGAGCGCCGGCCGCTTGTGCTGATGATCCGCGAAACGCCGCTGCACCTGGGCCATCTGCGCACCATGGTCCGGCTGGCCGAGATGGGCGCTGTGATCGCCCCGCCGCTGCCGGCCTTCTACGCCAAACCTCAGACGCTGGAGGAGATGGTCGACCAGTCCGTCGGCCGGGCGCTGGACCTGTTCGGCCTCTCCTGGACGCCGGTGCGGCGCTGGGGCGAGGACATCGCGCCGATTCTCGGGGGCGGACTTTGAGCGAAGGTTTGTGGGACTGGGTGCTGGCCGCCTACGCGCGGCCGGGCGTGCCCGAGGCGACGCTGGCGTTGCAGGACGAGCACGGCCTGAACACCTCGCTGCTGCTCTGGGCGGCCTGGGCCGATCCCGAGCGCGAGGCGCTGGAGAACGGCGTCCAGGTGACGGTCGGCTGGGACGAGACGGTTCTCTGGCCACTGCGCAACGTCCGCCGCGTGCTCAAGACGCCGCGCGCGCCGTTCCCGGACGCCGCCCGCGAGGGCCTGCGCGAGGATGTGAAGGCCGCCGAGCTGCGGGCCGAGCGCGTGCTCGTCGAAGCGCTGGAAGCCCTGGCCGGCAAGGCCGCCGCGCCCGACGTGGCCGGCGCCTTGACCCGGACCGCCATGGCCTGGAGCGGCGCCGCCCCGAAAGAGGCGCTGGATCGCCTCGCGAAGGCCTTGGCGTAGCGTCACCGACGGCTATACCTTCGGAGTCGGCGAGGGAAGGCAACGCATGAACGACGATGATCCGGGGCTTTTCACGCTGCCCAATGTGGAAATTCGCGCGCGCCTCCTCGAACTCCGCCAGCAGCATCAGGACCTCGACGCCGCCGTCGCCGCGCTCGAGGACCAGCCGTTGCCCAACCAGCTGCAGATCGCGCGGCTGAAGAAGCAGAAGCTGATCCTGCGCGACCAGATCACCAAGCTCGAGAACCAGCTGACGCCGGACATCATCGCATAGCGTCGGTCTTCGACCTGCCCTAGCCTCTCCGGAAAACGGGAGGCGACCATGAACCTGGAACTGATCTTCTCGGCGATGACCGGTTTGGCGGTGCTGGGCTGGCTCTGTCTGCTGCTGGCGCCGTTGCGGCGCGGGCCGCTGATCGTGGCGGCGCGGGTCGTCGCGGCGCTGCTGAGCCTCGCCTACGCGATCCTGATCCTGCGCGGCCTGTCCCAGCCCGGCGGACCGGAGGGCGGCGGCTTCGACTCGCTGGCGGGCGTGCTGGCGCTGCTGTCCGTGCCGGCGGTCATGCTGCCGGCCTGGATCCACTACCTCGCCTTCGATCTGTGGGTCGGGACGTGGCAGGTCGAGGACGCTCCGAAGGCCGGCGTGCCGCACTGGCTGGTGGTTCCCTGCATGGTCGCCACCTTCATGCTCGGCCCGGTCGGATTGCTGAGCTACCTGATCATCCGCACCGTCGCCGTGCGGGTCAGGGTGAAGGCGGTCGCCTGATCAGCCGGCGGCCGTGGCCTTCTTCGCTTCCCGGATCGCCATGATCTGGCCGGTGAAGTAGGGACCCTGGCCTTCCTTCTTCAGGTAGGCGTCGAAGTCCTGCAGCAGCTTGATGGCCTCGTCGTGCTTGCCCTGCCGGACCAGCTGCTTGGCCAGATCGCCGCGCACGTCGACGAGGTTGGGGACCAGTTCCAGCGTCTTGCGGTTCCAGGTCATCGACTCCTCGGTCCGACCGAGGGCGTCGAGGCTGAGGGCGTAGTTGGCGAACAGGTCGTAGGTCCCCACGCCCTCCTTCAGCACCTGCTCATACTGAGGAATGGCCAGAGCGTGCTGGCCGGACTTGGTCAGGGTGATGGCGTAGATCGCGCGGGTGTCGCTCTCGGTCGGAAAGAGCTTGAGGTAGCCGTAGTAGTTCTGCGCGGCGCACCTGTAGTTGCGGTCGCGGTAGCAGTCCTCGGCGTCTTCCTTGCTGGCCGGGATCGGCTTCGGGGGCGGCGGCTTCTCGCAGGCGGCCAGCGCCAGACCCATCGCGCCGACGACGAACAGCTGCGTGATCTTCATGCGGAAACTCCCCCAAGCCCGACGCGGAGATTACGCACGCTCACGGCCTGACCGCTACCAGGTGTCGACCCACCGGCGTTCAGGTTTCCGGCGCGGCGGGCAGCTGTCGAGGCCCCGCACCACCCAGCGGCGGGTGTCGGCGGGGTCGATGACGGCGTCGATCTCCAACGCTGCGGCCATGCTGGTGGCCTTGCCGGCGGCGTAGAGACGGCCGACCAGCTGATCGAACAGGGCCTTCTGCTTCTCCGGATCGGTCTCGGCGGCCAGCTCCTTGGAGTAGCCGAGCTTCACCGCCCCCTCCAGGCCCATGCCGCCGAATTCGCCGGTCGGCCAGCTGGCGATGAAGAAGGGCGAGTGGAAGCCGCCGCCGGCCATGGCCTGGGCGCCCAGGCCGTAGCCCTTGCGCAGCACGATGGTGAACAGCGGCGTGCCGATCTTGGCCCCGGCCACGAACATGCGGCTGACGCGGCGCACCGCGCCGGCCGCCTCGCTGTCCGGTCCGACCATGAAGCCCGGCGTGTCGCACAGGCTCAGCACCGGCAGGTCGAAGGCGTCGCACAGCTGCAGGAACCGCGCGGCCTTCTCGGCCCCGTCGCAGTCGATGGCCCCGCCCAGGTGGCGCGGGTCGTTGGCGATCAGCCCCATCGGCCGGCCCTCGATCCGCACGAAGCCGGTGATCATCCCCGGCGACCAGCCGCGCCGCAGCTCCAGGAACGAGCCCGTGTCGACCAGGGTCTTGATCAGCGGCCGGATATCGTAGACCCGCAGGCGGTTCTCGGGGATCGCACGGCGCAGCAGCCGCTGGTCCGTCGCGTTCCAGTCCGCGACCCTGCCCTGGAAGGTGGACATCGCCTGCTTGGCCAGGGCCGTGGCGTGGGCCTCGTCGTCGGCCAGGATGTCGATGACGCCGTTGGCCCACTGCACCTCGCTGGGGCCGATGTCGTCGGGCTTGAAGACGCCCAGGCCCCCGATGGCCGCGTTGCCCGCGAAGCAGCGGCCGGCGACGATGGCGATCTTCGGAACCTCGCCGGACAGCTCGGCGAACTTGCCGAAGGTGGTCACGTCCAGCCCCGCCACGCCCGTGCCGTCGGTGTCGCCCGGCCGCCCGCCGCCGCCCTCGGCGTACCAGACCACCGGCAGCTTCTGCTCCTCGACGATGTGCAGCAGCCGGTCGGTCTTCTTGTGGTTCATGTTCCCCTGGGTGCCGGCCAGGACCGTGAAGTCGTAGCTCAGCGCCGCGACCCGCGCCTTGTCAGGCGGGAAAAGCTGTCCGTTCACCGTGCCGACGCCCGCGATCAGGCCATCGGCGGGCGTCGACCTGATCAGGTCCTCCAGCGTCCGGCGACGACGCTGGGCGGCGATGGTCAGGGCCCCGTACTCGATGAAGCTGCCCGGATCGAGCAGGTCGTCGAGGTTCTCCCGCGCCGTGCGGTGGCCGGTCTTCCGGCGCCTGGCGACGGCCTCGGGGCGGTTGGCGTCGAGGGTGAAGGCGTGGCGGTCGATGACCTCCTGCAGGTCGGCGCGGATGTGGTCGGGATCGACCTCGGCCGCCGCGGCCTCGGCGTCGGCCTGCAGGTCGGCCGGCTCCAGGAACAGGATCGGCGCGCCCTTCAGCAGGGTCTCGCCTTTTTCCGCCGCGATGCGCACCACGCGGCCGCCTGCGGAGGCGGTGACGACGTGCTCCATCTTCATGGCTTCGAGGATGGCGACGGTCTGGCCCGGCCGGACCAGGTCGCCCTCCGCCACCTCGACCGAGCCGACCGTGGCCTGTAGCGGCGCGGGGACCGCGACGGCGCCGTCGTCCACGGCCGACGCGGGTGCGGGCGAGGAGAGGGCGGCGGCGTCATCGGCCTGAGGCGCGGAATGGCTGATGGGCGGCGCGGTCGTGGTCACGGCCGGGGTCCGGACCGGCAGCTTTTCGGCCACGGCCAGCAGGTCGGGCAGCTTCCCCTCCAGGAACCGCGTGGTCGCCTT
Source organism: Caulobacter sp. (assembly GCA_044238855.1). Classification (GTDB taxonomy): domain Bacteria; phylum Pseudomonadota; class Alphaproteobacteria; order Caulobacterales; family Caulobacteraceae; genus Caulobacter. The sequence goes on along the minus strand of JBIICO010000001.1, from coordinate 11,681 downwards.
GCCGGCGGTCACCACCGGATCGGCCAGCACGGCGCGCAGCAGCGGGGCGTTGCTGTCCACCCCGTCGAGCCGGAACTCGCCCAGCGCCCGGGCGGTGCGGGCGCAGGCCTGCTCCAGGGTCGCGCCCTTGCCGATGACCTTGGCCAGCAGACTGTCGTAGGCCGGGCTGGTGACGTAGCCGGCATAGCCGTAGCCGTCGACGCGGATGCCCGGACCGTTCGGCGCCTCGTAGGTCTCCAGCCGTCCGCCGCCCGGCATGGCGACGCCGTCGGCCGACAGGGTCTCCAGGTTCACCCGCGCCTGCACCGCGTATCCTTGGGGCCTGGGCGTCTCGATCAGCCCGACCTGGGCCAGAGTCCGTCCGTCCGCCAGCTCGATCTGGGCGCGGACCAGGTCGACGCCGGTGACCTCCTCGGTGACGGTGTGCTCGACCTGCAGCCGGGCGTTGGTCTCGATGAAGGCGAAGCCGCCCTTGGCGTCGACCAGGAATTCCACCGTCGCCAGGGTGCGAAGCTTGGCCGCCGCGCACAGCTTTTCGGCCGCCTCGTGCAGGCTCTTGCGCAGGGCGTCGGGCAGGACGGCGGGGGCGCTCTCGACCAGTTTCTGGTTCCGGCGCTGGACCGAGCAGTCGCGGTCGCCCACGGCCACCACGGCGCGGCTGTCGGCGGCGACCTGGACCTCGATGTGGCGGGCTTCCTCGACCAGCCACTCGGCATAGACCGCGCCGTCGCCGAACGCCGCCTGGGCCTCGCGCGCGCAGGCGGCAAGGGCGAACTCGATCTCGGCCTCGGTGCGCACGATGCGCATGCCGCGCCCGCCGCCGCCGGCCACCGCCTTCAGCATCATCGGGCCGGTCTTCTTGAAGAAGGCCCGGGCGCCGGCCAGGTCGATCGGGCCGGTCCCGGCCAGCACCGGAACCTTGGCCTTGGCCGCCAGCTGGCGCGCCTTGGCCTTGTCGCCGAAGATCTCCAGCGCGTCGGCCGAGGGGCCGATGAAGGCGATTTTCGCCTTGGCGCAGGCGCGGGCGAAGGCGGCGTTCTCGGACAGGAAGCCGTAGCCGGGGTGGATCGCGTCGCAACCCGACGCCTTCGCCGCCGCGATCACCGCATCGATGTCGAGATAGGCCCTGGGACCCGTCCCCTTCAGCGCCACGGCCTGGTCGGCGGCGCGCACGTGCAGCGAGGCGCCGTCGTCCTCGGCGTATATCGCCACGCTTCCGATCCCCAGGTCCGCGGCCGCCCGAGCGATGCGGATGGCGATCTCGCCACGGTTGGCGATGAGGATGCGCTTTAAGCTCACGGCGGGTCTTCCTGGGTCATACGGACGTTCGGGCGCGACACCATAGCGGGCGTCGCGGGCCTCGCCACGCGGAACCTGCGCCTTGACTCAAGGCTTCGTCGGGTAGAGAACAAAAGTGGAACATTGGAGATCGTCATGCCCGGGTCGCGCGAGGCGCGCCTTGAGGCCTTGAAGGGCCAGGTGGCCGCTCTGGAAGCGGGGACTCGGACTCCATCTCCCGTCCTGCCGTTCGGCGATCAGCGGGTGGACGACTGCCTGCCGGGGGGAGGTCTGCAACTCGGCCGCTGGCACGAGGTGGCCACCGCGGGGATGGAGGTCGAGGTCGGGGCCGTGACCGCCGGCTTCGCGGCCCAGCTGGCCCGGCCGTTGGCCCACCGGGGCGCGCTGATCTGGATCATGCGCCGCGACGATCTCTACGCGCCGGGGCTGGAGTGGCTGGGCTTTCCGGTCCGGCAGGTGGTGCAGGTGCGGGTGCGGGACGAGGTCCAGGCGCTGATGGCGCTGGAGGACGCGCTCGGCGCGGCCGGGGTGGCGGCGGTGATCGGCGAGGTCGAGGACATCGACCTGACCGCCGGGCGGCGGCTGCAGCTGGCCTGCGAGCGCCACGGGGCGACGGGACTGGTGATGCGGCGCAGGCCGTGGGGCGGCGTCTCGCGAAAGCCGGAGACGGGCTCGGCGGCGGCGACTCGGTGGCGGGTGGCGGCGGCCTCCAGCGACCCGCCGCCCGGCGAGCCGGGGCTGGGCCCGCCCCGCTGGCGCGCGGCCCTCGAACGCAGCCGGGGCGGACGGCCCGGCGAATGGATCTTCGAATGGGAGGCCGGCAATGGCCCGCATCCTCTCCGTGTGGTTGCCGGACTGGCCGGTGACGGTCTGGAGCCGGCGAAACGCGTCCGAAAGGTCGCCTAGTCCCCCTTTCCATAAAGGGAAGGGAGATGCTCGCCCCTTCGCCCTGCTGATCGCCGAAGCCGGTGTCCGCCGCCTCTACGCCCTCGACGCCGCCGCGCGCGCCGTCGGTCTCTACGCCGGGCAGAAAGCCGCCGACGCCGCCGCGCTGGTTCCCGAGCTCGACACGGCCGAGGCCGACGCCGCCGCCGACGCCGCCGCGCTGGAGGCGCTCTGCGACTGGTGCGTGCGGTTCTCGCCGGCCGTGGCGGTGGACGGGCTGGACGGGCTGTTCCTCGACATCAGCGGCGTCTCGCACCTGTGGGACGGCGAACAGGCGATGGCTGACGACCTGCTGGCGCGGATGGCGGCGAACGGCATCCCGGCCCGCGCCGCCGTGGCCGACACCGCCGGCGCGGCCTGGGCCCTGGCGCGGTACGCGGCTTCCGCCGCTCGCCCTGACGCGAAGACCATCGACCGGACCGGCAAACCCTCGACGCGCAAGGCGGTGGCCGGCGTGGGACGGCCGACCAGCTTCGCCGCGCCTCGCTCGGCGCCGGCTTCGCCACGGCGTCCGCGCGTCCTGATCGCCCCGCCCGGCGGCCAGGCGGACCTGCTGGCCCCGCTGCCCATCGCGGCCCTGCGGCTGGACGCGGCCTCGGCCGCCCAGTTGCCGCGCCTCGGACTGCTCCGCGTCGACCGTCTGCTCGGCCTGCCCCGGGCCCAGGTGACGCGCCGGTTCGGACCGTTGGTGGTCCAGCGGCTGGATCAGGCGCTGGGGCGAGGACAGGAGGCGCTGACCTTCCGCCGGCCGCCGTCGCCCTGGTTCGACCGCCTGGCCTTCGCCGAGCCGATCAGCGTGCTGGATGACCTGGTCCGCGCCGCCGGCGACATCGCCGAGCGCCTGTGCGATCGCTTGCGTACCGAGGGCCAGGGCGGGCGGGTCTTCGACCTGACCTTCCATCGCCTGGACGGACGCGCCTTTTCCGCCCGCGTGGGCCTGTCGCTGGCCGGCCGCGACGCCAGGGTGCTGACCCGCCTGTTCGCGCCCAAGCTGGAGACCGTCGATCCCGGCTTCGGCATCGAGGTGGTCACCCTGTCGGCCGACGGGGTGGAGCCGATATCCGCCGCCCAGGGCCGTCTCGACGCCGGCCGCGCGGCCATGGCCGAGGAGAGCGTCGCCGCGCTGGTCGACCGCCTCGCCAACCGCCTGGGCCAGGACGCCGTCTGGCGGGCCGAGGTCTACGAGAGCCACGTCCCCGAGCGCGCCGTCCGCGCCGCCCCGCCGGTCGCCGCGCCCGCGCCCGACGGCTGGGACCCCGAAAAGCCCCGGCCGGTCCGCCTGCTGGCCCATCCCGAGCAGATCGAGGCCGTCGCTGTCCTGCCCGACGAACCGCCGATGGCCTTCACCTGGCGCGGCCAGCGCCACCGCGTGCGCCTCGCCGAGGGACCCGAGCGGATCGCCGAGGAATGGTGGCGCAAGCCGATCGACCAAGTCGGCCCCGGCTACGTGCGCGACTATTACCGTGTCGAGGATCAGGCCGGCGGCCGCTACTGGCTGTTCCGGGCCGGCCTCTACGGCGACGCGGAGCATCCGCCCCGCTGGTGGCTGCACGGGGTGTTCGCGTGACCCGTTACGTCGAGCTCCAGACCACCACCAACTACAGCTTCCTCCGTGGCGCGTCGCATCCGGGGGAGCTGGCGCTGGCGGCGCACGTGCTGGGCATCGAGGCGCTGGGGATCACCGACCGCAACAGCCTGGCCGGCGTGGTGCGGGCCTGGGCCGAGGCGCGGAAGCACGGCGCCCGCAGCCTGACCGGCTGTCGCCTCGACTTCATCGACGGGACGCCGAGTCTGCTCTGTTACCCGTCCGATCGGGAAGCCTACGCCCGGCTCACCAAGCTGCTGACTATCGGCCAGAGCGGCGCGGAGAAGGGCGAATGCGACCTCTTCCTGCAGGACTTTCTCGACCAGTCGGAGGGGCAGCTGGTGTTGGTCGTGCCGCCGGCGCGGCTGGGCGAGACCTTCGAGAAGCGGGTCCGCGCCCTGCGAGGCGAACTGGGCGATCGCGCCTGGCTGGCCGCCTCGCGAAGCTACGCCGCCCAGGATCACAAGCGACTGCAACGCTTGGCGGACCTGAGCGGGCGAGCGGGCTTGCCGATGGTCGCCACCGGCGACGTGCTCTACCATGGTCCCGAACGCCGCCCGCTGCAGGACGTCCTGACCTGCATCCGCGAGGGCCGCACCATCGGCGAGGCCGGCTTCCGGCTGGAAGCCAACGCCGAGCGCCACCTCAAGACGCCCGGCGAGATGGCGCGCCTGTTCAAGCCCTGGCCCGGCGCCGTGGAGCGCACCGTCGAGATCGCCGACCGTATCGGCTTCGACCTGGGCAAGCTCCGGGAGGAATATCCCGACGAGCCGGTGCCCCCGGGCAAGACGGCGATCCGGCACCTGCGCGACCTGACGTTCGCCGGAGCCCGCGAGCGCTACCCCCTAAGTCGCTATCCGGACGGCGTTCCGACCAAGGTCGTGAAGAACCTGCGGATGGAACTGAAGCTGATCCGCAAGATGGACTACCCGAACTATTTCCTGACGGTGCACGACATCGTCGCCGAGGCGCGGCGGATGGGAATCCTGTGCCAGGGCCGCGGGTCGGCCGCCAATTCCTCGGTCTGCTACTGCCTTGGCGTGACGGCCATCGACCCGACCAGGCACCGGCTGCTGTTCACCCGCTTCATCTCGGAGAACCGCGGCGAGCCGCCGGACATCGACGTCGACTTCGAGCACGAGCGGCGCGAGGAGGTGATGCAGTACGTCTATCGCCGCTACGGCCGGCACAAGGCGGCGATCTGCGCCACCGTGATCCACTATCGCCCGCGCAGCGCCATCCGCGAGGTGGGCAAGGTGCTGGGGCTGACCGAGGACATCACCGCCGCCCTCGCCAACACCGTCTGGGGCAGCTGGGGCGGCGAGATCGCCGAGGATCACATCCGGCAGGTCGGCCTCGATCCGAAGAACGAGCAGATCCGGCGCGCCGTCGCGATCGCCACCGAACTGCTGAACTTCCCCCGCCATCTGTCGCAGCACGTCGGAGGCTTCGTGCTGACCAAGCGGCGGCTCGACGAGACCGTACCCATCGGTAACGCCGCGATGGAAGGGCGCACCTTCATCCAGTGGGACAAGGACGACATCGACGCCCTTCAGCTCATGAAGGTCGATGTACTGGCGCTGGGCATGCTGACCGCCCTGCAGCGCGGCATGACCATGCTGCGCGAGGATCACGGGCAGGAGATCCACGACCTGGTCGACATCCCGGAGGAGGAGAAGGGCGTCTACGACATGCTGACCAGGGCCGACTCCGTGGGCGTGTTCCAGGTCGAGAGCCGGGCGCAGATGTCGATGCTGCCGCGCCTGCGGCCGGAGAAGTTCTACGATCTGGTCATCGAGGTGGCGATCGTCCGGCCGGGACCGATCCAGGGAAAGATGGTCCATCCCTATCTGCGGCGTAAGCAGGGGCTGGAAGAGCCTCATTACCCCTCGCCACACCCCGACCATGGCCCCGGGGACGAGCTGGAACAGGTGCTGGGCAATACGCTGGGCGTGCCGCTGTTCCAGGAGCAGGCGATGAGCCTGGCCATCGAGGCGGCCAGGTTCACCCCGGACGAGGCCGACGGCTTGCGCCGGGCGATGGCGACCTTCCGCAACCTCGGCGACCCGGCCCAGTACCGCGAGCGGTTCGTCGGCGGGATGACCGAGCGTGGCTACGATCCCGAATTCGCCGAGCGCTGCTTCAGGCAGATCGAGGGCTTCGGTTCCTACGGCTTTCCGGAAAGCCATGCCGCCAGCTTCGCCAAGCTGGTCTACGTCTCGGCCTGGATGAAGTGGCGTTGGCCGGACGTGTTCTGCGCGGCGCTGATCAATTCCCAGCCGATGGGCTTCTACCAGCCGGCCCAGCTGGTGCGGGACGCTCGCGATCACGGCGTCGAGGTGCGGCCGCCGGACATCCTTCACAGCGACTGGGACTGCACGCTGGAAGCCGCTGGCGAGCCTGGGGCGCGCCTGAAGGCCGTGCGGTTGGGCCTGCGCCAGATCCGGGGACTGAAGGAAAAGGAGATGCTGGCCCTGATGAAGGCGCGGCGGGAGGGGGCGGGGACGCTGATCGAGCTCGCACGGGCCGCCCGGCTGTCGCGCCGGTCACTGGAACTGCTGGCCGAGGCCGACGCCTTCCGGTCGCTGGGGATGGACCGTCGCGCGGCGCTCTGGGCGGTCAAGGGCGAGGGGGTGGAGGCGGCGGCCAGCGAGGGCTCGATGCTGGAAGGTCTGCCGCTGTTCGAGGCGGCGGTGAACCTTCCGGAGCTCGGCCTGCCGCAGCATGTCGCGGAGGACTATCGCACCGCCGGCCTGTCGCTGAAGGCGCATCCCTGCCAGTTCTTCCGGCCGATGCTCGACAAGATGGGCTGCGTCACCGCCGCCGACCTGCCGAAGCTGAAGAGCGGCGCACGGGTCGCGCTGGGGGGGCTGGTGCTGATCCGCCAGCGGCCGGGCACGGCGCAGGGGGTGGTGTTCATCACCCTGGAGGACGAGACGGGCCCGGCCAACGCGGTGGTCTGGAAGGACGTGTTCACCGAGAACCGCCGGCTGGCGATGAGCTCGTCCTTCATGATCGTGCACGGCCGTATCCAGCGCGACCACAACGGCAAGACGGAAGGCGAGGTCATCCACATCGTCGTGGAGCGGTTCACCGACCTGACGGCGGAGCTCGGCCGGCTGCGGGAGGAACCCCGGGCGACGCGCCCGAGCGAGGAGGTGCGGACACGGCTGGTGCGCAGCCGCGACTTCCACTGACGGTTCAGGCGGCGACGGGGGTCTCTGCGGCCTCGGCGCGGCCGGCCGCTTCGGAGAGGGCCGCGAACAGCTCTTCCAGCTCGATCGGCTTGCGCACCACCCCGTCGGCGCCGGCCGCGCGGTAGCGCGCGACGTCCTCGTCGAACACGTTGGCGGTCAGCATCCAGACCGGCACCCGGTCGCCCGCGGCGCGGATCTGGCGGAGCGCCGTCAGCCCGTCCATGACCGGCATGTTGGCGTCCATCAGGATCATGTCGAACGTGTCGTCCTCCATGGCCGCCAGCGCGTCGGCGCCGTTCTCGGCCAAGGTCAGCTCGACCGGCAGGGGTTCGAACAGCGCCTGCAGCACATGGCGGTTGGCGGCGTTGTCCTCGGCCGCCAGCACGCGCAGGGGACGGCCCTCGTCCAGCACAGGGGCGTCGATCTCCGTGGCGGCCTCCTGGCCCAGGTCGCAGGCCGGGGCGACGAAGCCGATCCGGAAGGCCGCGCCGCCGCCGGGGGCGTCGTCGACCGCGATGGTCCCGCCCATCAGGTCCAGGTTGCCGACGCAGATGGCCAGGCCAAGGCCGGCCCCGCCGCGCTCGCGGCCGGCCTGCGCCTGCTCGAAGGCGCGGAAGATGCGGCCGCGTTCCTCCTCGGGCACGCCCGGCCCCTGGTCGAGCACCACGGCCTCCACGGCCCAGCCCTGCACGCCGACCGGCGTCGCGGCCAGGCGGACGGTCACCGTGCCGCCGCGGGGGCTGAACTTCACGGCGTTGGAGATCAGGTTGATCAGCACCTGCTCGATCTTGCCGCCGTCGGCGATCAGGCCGCAGGCGTCCGGCAGGCCGTCGAGTTCGACCACCAGGTCGACTCCGGCCTCCTCGGCGCGCGGGCTCCAGACCAGGGCGATGGTCTCCAGCGTGCGGCGCGGATCGAAGGGAGAGGGCGAAAGAGACATCTTGCCGGCCTCGATCCGGCTGATGTCGAGCATGGCGTCCAGCAGCCGCTTCAGCAGGGCGCCGGCGTCGACGACGCCCCGGGCCATGCCGTGCTGGCGAATGGGCAGCTTCGATCTGGCCAGCGCCTCGGCCAGGCCCAGCACGGCGTTCAGCGGCGTGCGGATCTCGTGGCTGGTCATGGCCAGGAAGTCGGACTTGGCCCGGCTCGCGGCCTCGGCCTGGGCCTGGGCCGCCTCGGCCCGGGCGACCAGGTCGACCAGCGTGGCGTTCTTGTTCTCGAGGTCCAGCCGCGCCACGCGCAGGGCCAGGCTGGTTTCCTGCTGCCGCCAGGTGACGGCGATCACCGCCAGCAGGAACACGCAGACCACGACCAGGAAGTGCGGATTGGGCGCGCCGCCGCCCTTGGTGTCGATGGCGATCCAGAGCAGCGCGCCGAGCGCCGGGCCGATGCCGGCCAGGTAGCCGATCCGGCTCATGTGGGTCTGGGTGGCGGTCAGCATCAGCACGCCGATGATCACCAGCGCCGCCTCGGCGCGGATGAAGGGCTCGGTCGAGAATCCGCGCACCGCCAGCGCCATCCAGCAGGCGTGCAAGGTGATCAGGGACGTGATCAGGCCGGTGCGCACGGTCAGCTTGCGCAGGCCGTCGGCGGCGTCGACCTTCTCGCGCGCGCCCACTTCGACGGCCCAGAAGAACACCACGTACAGCGCCATGTGCAACAGGCCGAAGCCGATGGTGAAGCTCAGCGGCGCGACGGTGCCGAGCAGCAGCGTCATCACCAGCGGCAGCGTCAGCCGTAACGGCGCCATGCTGCGATACTGACGCACGAAGGCGTCCAGTCTCAGGTCGGCCGGCGCGTTCGGTGACGTCTCCATGGACGACGACAAGACCATCCGTTTGTGAAGATCGGCCTAAGCGGCCTAATCTCTGGGCATGACCCGCACCGACATCATCGTCTCCGGCAATCTGTTCCTCGATCGTCTCGGCCGGCAGGTGATCCTGCGCGGCGTGAACCTGGGCGGCGACACCAAGGTCCCCTGGCCCGGCGGCGGCACCGAGCATCCCAGCGACTTTTCCGACCACCGCGAGGTGTCCTTCGTCGGCCGGCCCTTCCCGCTGGAAGAGGCCGACACGCATCTGGCGCGGATCGCCGGCTGGGGCTTCAACACCCTGCGGCTGCTGACCACCTGGGAGGCGGTCGAGCACGCGGGGCCGGGCCAGTACGACCAGGCCTATCTCGACTACCTGGCCGAGGTGACGCGCAAGGCGGGCGAGCACGGGCTGCAGGTCTTCATCGATTTCCACCAGGACGTCTGGGCCCGGATGAGCGGCGGCGACGGCGCGCCGGGCTGGACCTTCGAGGCGGTCGGCCTGGACTTCCGCCGCTTCCACCAGTCCGAGGCGGCGCTGGTCATGCAGAACGCCTACGACTACGGCAGCGACGAGCGGCGCCAGGCGGCCTATCCGCAGATGATCTGGAGCAGCAACTACCGCTGCCCCGCCAACGGGGTGATGTGGAGCCTGTTCTGGGGCGGCCGCCACTTCACGCCGGACTTCGAGGTCGAGGGCGAGAACGTCCAGGACTTCCTGCAGAACCGCTATCTGGGCGCCATGGACGCCGTGGCCCAGCGGGTATCGAATCTTCCGAACGTCATCGGCTTCGACACCCTGAACGAGCCCGGCTACGGCTGGTTCGGCATTCCGATGCGCTATCGGCATGTGGCCAAGACCGAGACCAACCGCCTGACGCCGCTCGACGGGCCGGCGCTGTCGCCCGCCGACCAGCTGGCGATGCTGGCCGGCAAGTCCGTCACGGTTCCGGTGATCAAGGACGGCCGGGTGGCCGGCGAGCGGGTGATGAACCCCGACGGCGTCCGGGTCTGGACCGACCACGACCCGTTCGAGGGTCACCTGCGCGACGACCTGTTCACCCATTCGGGCGGGCATGAGCTGTCGCTGGCCGACGACGGCTACGGCCCCTTCTTCCAGCGCGTGGCGGAGACGATCCGGGCGCACAATCCGGACTGGGCCGTGTTCGCCGAGCTGGACCCCTACGCCGTCTTCGCGCGGCGGGGCTTCCCGGCCAGGCTCCCGGAACGGACGGTCAACGCCGGCCACTGGTACGACGCGCGCCTGCTGCACACCAAGGACTACGACGCCGCGACCGACCCGGCCGAGACGGCGGCCCGCTACGTGCGCCAGCTGTCCTACTACCGGCGCGAGGCGGAGGCGTTCGAGGGCGGCGCCCCGGCGTTGATCGGCGAGTTCGGCCTGCCCTACGATCTCGACCACGGCGAAGCCTATGCCGCCTGGGCGCGGGGCGAGCGCGAGGGCGTCTGGGCGAAGCACGAGGCGGCGCTGACCGCCATGTACGACGCCATGGACCAGCTGCAGCTGCACTCCACGCAGTGGAACTACACCGCCAGCAACCGCAACGACCTGCGCATCGGCGACCGCTGGAACCAGGAGGACCTGTCGATCTACTCCGCCGACCAGGCCGAGCCGGGCAACGAGGACGGCGGCCGGGGCAAGGCCGGCTTCGTGCGGCCCTACGTGCGGGCGACGCAGGGGCGGCTCGTCGAGGTCGCTTTCGATAAGGCCGCCGGGACCTTCCACGCGGCCTGGGACGCCGATCCGGCGCTGGAGGGGCCGACGGAGGTGTTCGTGCCGGGCCTGCAGTTTCCGAACGGCTTCGACATCGAGATCGACGGACCCTGGGAAGAAGCGGGCGAGGCGGGCGACGAACTGCTTGCGGTCAGGGCGCGGTCGGCAGGGCGGATCGAGCTGCGGCTGGCGCGGAAGTAGGGGCGCTGCCGCCTCTTCCAGTTCCGCTCTGACTTCGGAGAGGAACTATGAGCGGTCCAGCGCCAGCACTTCGACGGCATCCCCCAAGAGGGCGGCCTGCGCTCCCGGCAACCGGCGCAGCAGGCAATCCGCCGCCGCGAAGACCGTGACCAGCGAGCTGTCCTGATCGGGGAAGGGCTCCACGCCCCGCGGCGTCGTGCGGGCGCGCATCCAGTGCTCGCGCGGGCCATTGGCGGGGAGGGGGGCGGCGAGGCGCGCGGTCGCCAGCCGGAACGGGGCGGTCGCGCCCTGCAGCGCCAGAACCAGCGGTCTGAGGAACAGCTCGGCGCAGACAAAGGCGGAGGCCGGGTTGCCGGGCAGGCCGAGCACCAGCCGGCCATCGGTCAGCACGCCGAACCAGGTCGGCTTGCCGGGGCGGACGTTGACCGTCTCGACGTCCAGCGCCAGGCCAAGCGAAGCCAGCGCCGGCTTGACCAGGTCGTAGTCGCCGACCGAGGCGCCGCCGATGGTGACGATGACCTCGGCCTCGATGTCGCGGACGGCGGCGGCGATGGCGGCGATCTCGTCGCCGGCCGGCGCCAGACGTGTCGGCGCCCCGCCCCAGCGGGCGATCATGGCCTGGAGGGCGATGCTGCCGGACTCATAGATCTGGAACGGACCGGCCTCGCCGCCCGGCGCGGCCAATTCCTCGCCGGTCGACAGGATGGCGATGCGTGGGCGACGGGCGACCGGCAGCTCGGCGCGACCGGCGGCGGCGGCCAGCGACAGCGTCCAGGGATCGAGCCGCGTCCCGGCGGCCAGCAGGGCGTCGCCCTTTCGGAAGTCGCCGCCGCGCGGCCGGATGTTGCCGCCGGCGCCGGCGGGACCCAGGTGGACCACATCGCCGTCGCGGCGCGCCTCCTCCTGGAT
>JBIICO010000196.1:0-6689 GCA_044238855.1 Caulobacter sp. | reverse complement strand
TCCGGACTCCCCGCTAAGGAATTTCATGTCCGGCTCGCCTGTGTCGGGCGATCCGGAGGGAGGTCCAGATCGCCTATTCGGCGGCCTGGAGCTCGGCCGGAACGACCGTCGCGTAGGTGCGGTTGTTGCGCTTGGTTACGAACTTCACGGCGCCCGTAACGAGAGCGAAGAGGGTATGGTCCTTGCCAATGCCCACGCCCGAGCCCGGCCAGAACTTGGTGCCGCGCTGACGGATGATGATGTTGCCGGCGGCGACCTTTTCGCCACCGAACTTCTTCACGCCGAGACGGCGGCCGGCCGAGTCGCGACCGTTGCGCGAAGAACCGCCAGATTTCTTGTGAGCCATCTTGCTCTCCTACTCTCTAGAGGCGCAGCCGTTAGGCTTCGCCGTCTTCCTTCTTGGCGGCGGCCTTCTTCGGCGCTGCCTTCTTGGCGGGGGCGGCGTCACCCTCGGCCTTGGCGGCCTTCGGAGCAGCGGCCTTCTTCGGCGCGGCTTCGGCGGCGGCTTCGGCCTTCGGCGCGGCGGCCTTCTTGGCCGGAGCAGCCTTCGGAGCCGGAGCGGCTTCGGCGGCGACCGGGGCGACGAACTTCAGGTTCCGCGAGCGGGCGTTCAGTTCGGCCTTGGTGGTCAGCGAAACTTCGCCGTCCCACTTGGCGGTCTTGCCGGCGCCGGCGATCGAGGTCACCTGCAGGACCGTCTCGGTCTGGCGGTGGCCGCGCGTACGGCGGTAGCCCTGGCGGCGGATCTTCTTGAAGATCTTCACCTTCTCACCCTTGCGGGTTTCGATCAGGGTCGCGTTGACCGAAGCGCCGTCCACCAGGGGCGCGCCCACGGTGATCGCTTCGCCGTCGCCCAGCATCAGGACTTCGCCGAACGCGACGTCCGCACCGGGCTCACCGGCCAGCTTTTCGACGACCAGCACGTCGCCCGGTTGGACGCGGTATTGTTTGCCGCCGGTCTTGATCACCGCATACATCGGTTATCGCCTTGAAATTCTGTGAGTTCGCAAAATAGGACGCGCCCGCAAGATGGGCCTGCGGGCGAGGGGCCGGACTTATACAGCCGAGCGCCTATGAGTCAACGCCAACAAGGCGATTTGCGGCAGGTCGTCGCGAAACGGCGGAATCTCGCTCGACTGTTACAATGTAACATGCGATAGGGCGAAGGTGACCTCCGCACTCTTCCTGTCCTTCGCCGTCGTCGGCTTCGGATCGGCGCTGCTGCACGCGCTGTTCCCGACTCACTGGCTGCCGTTCGTCCTTGTCGGGCGCGCGCAAGGGTGGACCCTGCGGCGCGTGCTGGCCACGGCGTCGGTGGCGGCGACGGGGCACATTCTCTTCACCACCCTGGTCGGAATGCTGATCCTGGGCGCCGGCGAACTCCTCGGCCAGCGGGCGCAGGGGTTGCTGCACTACAGCGCCGCGGTGGTGCTCTTCGGGTTCGGCGGCTTCTATCTGCTGCGCGCGTTCCAGCAGCGGGCGGTGACCGCCCACGCCCACGCCCATCTGGGCGGCGGCGCCTATCGCGAGCTGGACGAGGGTCACCCGCCGGCCCGGGCCAGCGACAAGGCCGCCTTCTGGGGCCTGGTGGGGCTGCTCGCCCTGTCCCCGGGCGAGGTGCTGCTGTCCTTCTATCTCACGGGCGCGCCGCACGGCTGGGCGGGGCTGACGCTGCTGAGCGCCGTCTTCCTGGCCGGCACGCTGGCGGGGATGGTCGGCCTGATCAGCTTCAGCTGGGTCGGCCTGGCGCGCTTCCGGCTGGAGCGGCTGGTCCGCTACGACTCGGCGATCCTGGGCGGCGTCCTGATCCTGCTCGGCGTCGCGGTGCTGGTGCTGGAAACCTGAGGACACTATCTAGGCGGCATGAGTGAAGCCGCCGCCACCACCCGCACCCCCGTCACCGTCCTCACCGGCTATCTCGGGGCCGGCAAGACCACGCTTCTCAACCGCATCCTCACCGAGGATCACGGCAAGCGCTACGCCGTGATCGTCAACGAGTTCGGCGAGATCGGCATCGACAACGATCTCGTCGTCGGCGCGGATGAGGAAGTGTTCGAGATGAACAACGGCTGCGTCTGCTGCACGGTGCGCGGCGACCTGATCCGCGTCGTCTCGGGCCTCATGAAGCGCAAGGGCGGTTTCGACGCCATCATCGTCGAGACCACGGGCCTGGCCGATCCCGGTCCGGTGGCCCAGACCTTCTTCGTCGACGACGACGTCAAGGCGCGCACCCAGCTCGATTCGGTGACCACCGTGGTCGACGCCAAGCACCTGCCGCTGCGCCTGGCCGACAGCCGCGAGGCGGTCGAGCAGATCGCCTTCGCCGACCAGATCCTGCTCAACAAGACCGACCTGGTGACGCCCGAGGAGCTGGCCGCCGTCGAGGCGCAGATCCGCCGGATCAATCCGCTGGCCCCGATCCACAAGACCCAGCGCTCGGCCGTGCCGCTCGACGCCATCCTCGGCCGCGGCGGCTTCGACCTCGACCGCATCGTCGACCTCGAGCCCCAGTTCCTGAACCCCGCCCACGGCGAGCACGGCCATGTGCATGACGAGGATTGCGACCATGATCACGACCATCATCATCACGACCACGATCATCACCACGATCACGGCCATGACCATTCGCACGACCATGTCGCCGAAGCGGGCATCCGCGGCGTCTCGCTGACCTCCGACAAGCCGATCGACGGCATCAAGGTCACCAACTGGCTGAACGCCCTGCTGGCCGACAAGGGCCCGGACATCCTGCGCGCCAAGGGCATCCTGGACGTGAAGGGCGAGAACCGCCGCCTCGTCTTCCAGGCCGTGCACATGATCCTGGAAGGCGACTACCAGCGCGACTGGAAGGATGGCGAGCGCCGCTACAGCCGCATGGTCTTCATCGGCCGCGACCTCGACGAGGCGGCGCTGAAGGCGGGCTTCGAGGCCTGCGCGGCCTGATCGCCTCTCCGGGCAACGCAAAAGGGCCGGTGGTCACCCACCGGCCCTTCGCATTCCGGAGTGTCGTTTCCGACTACTCGATGTCTTCGTTGATCAGGCCGATCTTGAAGTAGCCGCTCGCCTGCAGCTGGTTCAGGACCGCCATGAACTGGTCGTACATGGCGTCCTTGTTGGCGCTCACGAAGACGCGTTCCTCGGTGGTCGGGCCGGTCACGCCGCGGGCGCGGAGGTCGGCGTCGACGTCGCCGGCCAGGTTGGCGAGCGAGGTCTGCTTCTCGCCGATGAACACCTGGCCGTTGTTCTGGACGTAGATGGTGGTCGGCGGCTTCGGCGGCGTGCCGGTGGACGGCAGCGGCGGAGGAGCGTCGAGCGCGATCGACACCGTGGCCATCGGCGCGGCGACCATGAAGATGATGAGCAGAACCAGCATGACGTCCACGAAGGGCGTCACGTTGATTTCGCTGTTCTGGCCGAGGTCGTACTTGTTGCCGCCGCCGCCGCCGAGTTTCGCACCCATTCGCACACTCCCAGTGCACAGGCGCGCACAAGCCGCCTGCCGTGTTATTCGGGCCACCCATTGCGCGGATGCGGCCGCTTGTAAAGCCCGACTCTCGCCGAACACGAAAACGCGGATGCGCTGTTCAAAGGGCGCGCGGCCGCTGTAGATGCAGGCACCATGACCTTCGATTTCGACGCCTATGTGACCGCCGCTCTGTTCGACCGTTCGGGCCGGACGTGGTTCGCCCTGGGGGATGGTTCGGTGCGGGCTGTGGCGGCGGGCGGGTTCGTCACCGTCGAGGCGCACGACGGCGCGGTGCTGTCCGCCTGCGCCCACCCGTCCGGGCAGGGAATCCTGACCGGCGGCGATGACGGCCGCCTCGCCTGGACCCGCTTCGAGGGCGACGAGATCGTCGCCTCGGTGGTCGCCGAGGTGAAGGGCCGCTGGATCGACGCCGTCGACGCCTCGGCCGATTCGGGGCTGTTCGCCTTCTCCGCCGGCCGCGACCTGCACGTGCGCGACAGCAAGGACGCCGCGTTCGAACGCGTGTTCACGCACGAGAAGTCGGTGGCCGGCGTCGCCTTCGATCCCAAGGGCCGCCGCATCGCCACCGCCACCTATGGCGGCGCTGCGTTGTGGTACGCCCGAATCGCCGACCAGAAGCCGGTGCTGCTGAAGTGGGCCGGCGCCCACGCCCAGGTCCTGTGGAGCCCGGACGGCAAGTTCCTGATGAGCGCGATGCAGGAGAACGCCCTGCACGGCTGGAAGGTCGCCGACGCCAAGAACATGCGGATGGGCGGCTATCCGGCCAAGGTGAAGAGCATGGCCTTCATGTCCGGCGGGGTGATGCTGGCGACCTCCGGCTCGCACGGCGCGGTGATCTGGCCCTTCTCCGGCGCGACCGGCCCGATGGGCAAGGAGGCCGCCGAGGTCGGCTTCGACCAGAGCGCGATGGTGGTCCGCGTCGCCGCCACGCCGGCCCTGCCGGTCGTGACCGCCGGCCTCGACGACGGCCGCGTCTGGGTCGCCGAGCTGAAGACCGGCAAGATGGACCCGCTGAAGGCCGAGAAGGGCGCCGCGATCAGCGCCCTGGCCATCAGCGCCGACGGCCGCCGCATCGCCTGGGGCGACGAGGACGGCGCGGCGGGCCTGCTCGAGCGGGAACTGTAGGAAGCCGCTACTCGAACCCCGTCATCGTCGCCCAGACGTCGAACGGGTCGCGCCTGGTGCGCAGCGTGTTGATCGGCGCGGACTCGTCGGGCCATCCCAGCGCCATACCGCTGAACAGCATGTGATCCTCCGGCAGTCCCACGAAGTCGCCGACCGTCTTCGGGTAGCGGGCCCAGAACTCCTGGGCGCAGGTGGCCAGGCCCCGTTCCGTCGCCAGCAGCATCACCGTCTGCATGTACATGCCGACATCCGCCCACTGGGGCCGGCCGAGGTTGCGGTCGAGGCTGAAGAACAGGCCGACCGGGGCGCCGAAGAACTGGGTGTTCTTGAACAGCTGGCGCAGGCGGGCGGGCTTGTCCTCTCGGGGGATGCCGATGGTGGCGTAGAGGTCCTCGCCGCATTGGAAGCGGCGGGTGCGGAACGGGTCCCAGAGCTCCGGCGGATAGACGTCGTACTCCGGCTCTTCACCGGCCAGGTTGGCGCCGACCTTGGCCTTCAGCTCTTCCAGCGGCGCGCCGGCGATGGCGTGGACCCGCCACGGCTGCAGGTTGCCGCCCGACGGCGCGCGGTGCGCCGCCTCGAGGATTTCGCGCACCAGATCGCCGGGAACGGGCTTGTCCAGGAAGGCGCGGACGGAGACGCGCTTGTCGACGGCTTCGGTGACGTTCATGGGGACGCTTTCGCTCGGTGACGGGACAGGCGACGTTGGTTAGCATCCTCGCGCTGCGTCATGGCAATAGGAACGGGGCAGGGGCGTGAACCCGGAAGATCCTGACAAGGAGTTGGAAGGCCAGGCGGTGGCGCCGGACGGCGACGGCGTCGAGGCCGCGCCGGAGCCCGATCCCGCCGAGGAAGCGCCGCTGACGCTCGACGAGCCCGCTTCTCCGCCACCGCCACCCGCTCCGCCCTATCCGCCTCGCCGCGAGGGGCCGCCGCCGAGGATTCCGCCACCCGCCAGGGCGAAGGCTCGCGGCGGGCTGGGCGGGCTGATCAAGCGCGCGCTGGTCTGGCTGTTCGTGATCGTGGTGGTGCTGCCGATCGCCGTGACCGCCTTCTATCGGTTCGTGCCGCCGCCCTTCACCATCCTGATGATCCAGCGCGTGCTGGAGGGCAAAGGCTGGGACTACCGCTGGCGTTCGATCGACCGGATCTCGCCGGCCCTGGTGCAGGCCGCCATCGCCGCCGAGGACGCGCGCTTCTGCTCGCACGATGGCTTCGACTTCGAGGCGATGGAAAAGGCCTGGAAGCACAATCAGAAGGGCGGCCGCGTGAAGGGCGGCTCGACCATCAGCCAGCAGACGGCCAAGAACGTCTTCCTTTGGCCGGCCAGGTCCTACGTCCGCAAGGGACTGGAGGCCTATTTCACCGTCCTGATCGAGACGCTGTGGGGCAAGCGGCGGATCATGGAGGTCTATCTCAACGTCGCCGAGATGGGGTCGGGCACCTACGGCGTGGAGGCCGCCTCCCGCCGCTACTTCGGGGTCAGCGCCGACAAGGTCACCCGCGCCCAGGCCGCGCGGCTGGTCGCCATCCTGCCCAATCCGCTGAAGTACCGGGCGGTGAAGCCGGGCAAGTATGTCGCCGGGCGCTCGCGCCGCATCGGGGCGGCCGCCGGCACGGTGCGTAACGATGGCCTCGCCGCCTGCGTGGGCAAGATGCGCCGCCCGACGGCCGCCGAGCGGGCCGAGCCGGCGCCGGAGCGCAAGCCGACCGTCCGCCGGCCCGCGCCGGAGCAGAAGGCCGATCCGTTGCCCGAGGCCGATGCTCCCGCGCCCGAGCCCGTGGCCACGCCGGAGGCCGCTCCGGCCGCGGTCGAGCCGCCGGTTTTCGAAACGCCGCCGAACTCCGACTGATCTCCCGAGTTTCCTTGACGGGACTGGATCGGCGCGCTTCCCATGCCCGCCAATCAGAATCCCCCCGAGGAAACAGTCCGATGCTGAAGATGAAACTTCTCGCGGCCGGCGCGGCGATCTCCATGGTCGCCGGGAGCGCGGGCCTGTTCGCGGCAGCCCAGGCCAAACAGCCGGCCCCCGCCGCCGCGGCCGCCAGGCCGACACCGCAGGAGGCCAAGGCCTTC
>JBIICO010000223.1:0-5705 GCA_044238855.1 Caulobacter sp. | reverse complement strand
AGAGGTTGGTCTTGCGGCTGAGGCAGCTTTTGCACTGCCGGCATTCGGGCGTGTACAGCGGGATCACGTGGTCGCCGGGGACCACGCTGGTCACGCCCGGCCCCACTTCCAGCACTACGCCCGCACCCTCGTGGCCGAGGATCGAGGGGAAGATGCCCTCGCTGTCGAGGCCGTCCAGCGTGTAGGCGTCGGTGTGGCAGATGCCCGTCGCCTTGATCTCGACCAGCACCTCCCCGGCGCGCGGGCCTTCCAGGTCGACCTCGACGATCTCCAGCGGCTTCTTGGCCTCGAAGGCTACGGCGGCGCGGGTCTTCATCGGGCGACTCCTGTGGGGGCCGAGCGCGTGAGGCTGAAGTGCGTACGGTTCCGCCGCCTGGACGCGCTCTGGATGTTTGAATCGAGAGCGGCCGGACTATAGCCGTTCGCCCTCCTCCGTCACCCCTGCGGAACCCGACGTTGATCCGCCGGTCGCTCTCCCCGTGGGAGGGCTGTCGCGCCGAAGGCGTGACTGAGTGGCAAGAACCGCGCGGGGACGATCAGCCCCCGCGTCTCCCACTCCGTCGCTGCTTCGCCGGCGGCCAAGCAGCGCCACCTCTCCCAAGGGGAGAGGGACGAATGCCGCCGCCTAGACCTTCCTGTCGCGGCCTTCCCACCAGGGCGAGCGAAGTTCGGTCTTGAGCACCTTGCCCGCCGCGCTGCGGGGCAGCGGCGCGTCCGCCACCTGCAGGCTCCTGGGCGTCTTGTAGCCGGCGATCTCTGCGCGGCAGTGGGCGGCCAGGCCGTCGAGGTCGAGCGTCTCGCCGGCTTTCAGCACGACCACGGCATGGACCCGTTCGCCCCACTTCTCGTCGGGCACGCCGATGACGGCGCATTCGACCACCGCCGGATGGCGCGAGACGACGTTCTCGACCTCGATCGAATAGACGTTCTCGCCGCCGGTCACGATCATGTCCTTGAACCGGTCGGTGATGTAGACGAAGCCGTCCTCGTCCATGAAGCCGGCGTCGCCGGACCACATCCAGCCGTTCTTCAGCGCCTTGGCGGTCTCTTCCGGACGGTTCCAGTATCCGGCCATCATGTTGTCGCCCCGGCCGACGATCTCGCCCAGCGTGCGGCGCGGGACTTCGACGCCGTTCTCGTCGACGACCTTGATCTCGTAACCGTAGGCCGGCTGGCCGACCGACTTCATCTTCTCGGGGTCGGCGCCCGGGCGATGGTGCTTGGCTTCCAGGAAGGTGTGGGCGCCCATCTCGGTCATGCCGAAGCCCTGGACGAAGTCGACCTCGGGGAACCGCGCCCGCGCGACGTCGTAGGTGCCCAGCGGCATCGGCGCGCCGCCGTAGCCCAGCACCTTCAGCTTGCGCGCGATGTCGCCGTTCGGGTGCCGCGCCAGCCGGTCGATGATGGCCGGCACGGTGAAGATGTGGGTGATGCCCCAGCGCTCGATCAGCTCGAGCATCACGTGCTCGTCGAGCTTGCGGACGAAGACGTGAGTGCCCCCGACCATGGTCGCCATGAAGGTGCCGATGTCGGCCAGGTGGAACATCGGCGCTGAGTGCAGGTTGACGATCCGCTCGTCGACCTGAAGCGACATGGTCAGGTTGACGGCCATCGCGCCGAGCGCGCGGTGGGTCAGCATGACGCCCTTGGGCAGGCCGGTGGTGCCGCCGGTGTAGAAGATGCCGGCCAGGTCCTCGGGCTTGCGCTCGACCTCTTCGGCCGGCTCGCTCGACGCGATCAGGTCCTCGAAGGCGTGGTCGGCCGGCGCCGCGCCGCCGTCCATGCCGATCCAGGCGCCGATGCCCGGCAGCTGCGGCTGCAGCTCGGCGATGACCGGAGCGAACTCCTCGCCGAACAGCATCACCGTGGCGCCGGCGTCCTGCAGCTGGAAGCGGGTTTCGGCCGGAGCCAGCCGCGTGTTGAGCGGCACGATGCAGGCGCCGGTCCACAGGATCGCGAAGTAGGCCTCGTAGTAGTAGTCGCAGTTGTTGGCCAGGACGGCGACGCGGTCGCCCTCCTTCACGCCCAGCTTCCGCAGCGCGCCGGACAGCCGCGCGACACGATCCTGGACCTCGCGCCAGGTGCGAAGCCGGTCGCCGTCGATGGTCGCGGTCTTGTCGGCGTGCACCAGCACGGCCCGCCGCAGGGTCTGGGTCAGACGCATTGGTCGCTACTCCCTAGATGATCCCGGTCTCGCGGAGCCGGGTCAGTGCTTCCTCGTCCAGTCCCAGGCGGGTTCCCAGGATCTCGTCGTTGTGCTCGCCCACGGTCTGGGGCGCGATGCTCCGCACGCCGCCGGGGGTGACCGACAGCTTGGGGAACACGTTCTGCATCTTCATCCCGGGCCAGCGCGGGTGGTCGGCGATCTCGATGATCGCCTCGCGCGCCGCGAAGTGCGGGTCCTCGAGCATGTCGACGGGCTTGTAGATCCGCCCCGCCGGCACGCCGTGCTCGGTCATCAGGGCTTCCAGCGCATCGACGGTCAGGGTCTTCGTCCATTCGCCGATCAGGTCGTCGAGCTCGGTCTGGTTCACGCCGCGAGAGGTATGGTCGACGTAGCGCGGGTCGGTCGCCAGCTCGGGCCGGCCCATGGCCTCGCACAGGCGCTTGAACACGCCGTCGCCGTTGCCTCCGATCAGGTACTCGCCGTCGCCGCAGGGATAGACGTTGGACGGCGCGATGCCGGGCAGGATGGCGCCGGACCGCTCGCGGCTCTCGCCGGTCGCCACGTACTCGGGGACCAGGCTCTCCATCACCTGCAGCACGGCCTCGTAGAGCGCCGAGTCCACGACCTGGCCCTCGCCGGTCTTGTTGCGGTGCTGCAGCGCGGCCAGCGCGCCCATGCAGCCGTAGGTCGCCGCCAGGCTGTCGCCGATGGAGACACCCATGCGCGACGGCGGCCGGTCGGGCTCGCCGACGATGTTGCGCCAGCCGCCCATCGCCTCGCCGATACCGCCGAAGCCCGCGCGGGTGCTGTAGGGCCCGTTCTGGCCGTAGCCGGACATGCGGACCACGATCAGACCGGGATTGGTCTCGTGCAGCCTGTCGGGGCCGAGGTTCCAGCCCTCCAGCGTGCCGGGACGGAAGTTCTCGATCAGGATGTCGGCGCCCTCGATCAGCTTGCGGGCCAGGTCCTGGCCCTCCGGCTTCCGCAGGTCGATCGAGACGGATTTCTTGTTGCGGGCGATCACCTCCCACCAGACCGGCGCCCCGCGGCCCCAGGCCCGCATGGGGTCGCCGATCTTCGGCGGCTCGATCTTGATCACCGTGGCGCCCATGTCGCCGAGGAGCTGACCGCAGAACGGCCCGGCGATCAGCTGCCCGGCCTCGACGACGATCAAACCTTCCAGCGGCCCTGCGGACACGGCGTTCTCCCCTTGGTTCTTGTGTTTCCGGAAGGGGTAGTCCGGGCCGAAAGAATGTCAACTAAATTGATGACATTTGACCTCTGTCAATGCGCTGCCGGAACATCCCATTCGTTCGGATGATTGCGGCCGGGCGCGGGAGTTGCGATCTCTGTCGCTCAGCCGCCCGGGAACCGAACCATGCGCACCGAACCCTTCGATCTTTCCGGAACGCCGGTGCTGCTCGACCGGCCGGACATGCCGCTGCGCGGGCTGGCGATCCTGGCCCACGATCTGGCCGACACCACCGCCGCGCGCCTGTCCCGGCCGCTGACCCGCCGTGGCTACGCGGTGCTGCGCTTCACGCCTGGCGCGGACGCCGGCGCCACGATCGCCGCCGCGCTGGCCGCCCGGCCGCTGGGCGACAATGTCCACACCATCCTGATCGGCCACGGCGAGAGCGGCGCGGCGGCCCTTGCCGTCGCGGCCGAGCGGCCGGACGTCCTGGCGGTCGCCACCCTCGGCGCGCCCTTCCCGGAAGCGCTGAAGGACGCCATCCACGGCCTGCACCGCGATCTGCTGATCCTGCATTCGCCGCGCGACGAGGTCGTCTCGGTGGACCACGCCTCACGCATCTTCCTAGCCGCCAAACATCCCAAGAGCTTCATGTCGCTGGAGCCCGCCGACCACCGCCTGACGGGCGCCCGCGACGCCGACTGCGCGGGCGAGACCATCGCCGCCTGGGCCGCCCGCTTCATCGACGAGGTCCCGCCGCCGCCAGAGGACGAGCACGTCTTCGTCCGCGACACCGGGGTCGGAAAATTCCAGGTCCAGGTCAGCGCCTCGGGCACGACCTTCCTCGCCGACGAGCCGGTCTCGGTCGGCGGCGGCAACAGCGGCCCGACGCCCTACCAACTGCTGGCCGGCGCGCTCGGCGCCTGCACGGCGATGACGGTGAAGATGTACGCCGGCCAGAAGTCCTGGCCGCTGGAGGGCATCGCCGTCCGCGTCGCCCACGCCAAGGAGAAGGGCGCCACGCCCGCCGACCTGTTCAGCCGCGAGATCGCGCTGGAGGGTCCGCTGGACGCCGAGCAGAAGGCCCGTCTGATGGAGATCGCCGACCGCTGCCCGGTCCACCGAACGCTGGAAACCGGCTCCCGCGTCGCCACCATGCCCATGGACCCGCCCGCCGAACCGCCGGTCGAACCGCCCGCGCAGCACACGCGCGACATGGAAGCGGCCTGCGCGGACTGATCCCTTTACGGTGTGATCCCGGCCGTAGCGTAGCGAAGAGCGGGACCCAGCTCATGCCGTGCGCCTGCGTCTGAGTTCCGGGCCGCCCTTGGGGCGCCCGGGATGACACCTTGGTTGAGCTTACCCCGGCACGACCCCGAATTTCCCCGCGTTGTAGTCGTTGATCGCGTCCACGATCTGCTCGCGGGTGTTCATCACGAACGGCCCGTGGGAGACGACCGGCTCGCCGAACGGCACGGCGTGACCGAACAGGACGACCGCGTCGCTGGACGCCGACAGCTCGACCGTCTGGCCATCGCCGTTCAGCTCGACCAGCTCATGCGCCTTCACCGGCGCCCCGCCGACGGCGACCTCGCCGCGCACGATGTAGAGGAAGACGTTGCGCTCGGCCGCCGCCGGCAGCGAGACCGATCCGCCCGGCTTGAAGGCGATGGTCGCCATGAAGATGTCGACCAGCGGATCGTAGGGACCTTCCACGTCGCCCAGCCGGCCGGCGATCACCTGCGCCTCGACCCGGCCCTCATCCAGCGTCGCCACCGGGATATCCTCGCGCTGCAGGCCGACATAGCGCGGCGCCGCGAACTTCAGGGCCGCCGGCAGGTTCACCCACAGCTGCAGGATCTCCAGCGGCCCGCCCGCCCGCTTGAAGGCATCGGGTGACAGCTCGGCGTGGACCAGTCCGCTGCCGGCGGTCATCCACTGGATGCCGCCCGCCCGGATGACGCTCTCGTGCCCGCCGCTGTCGAGGTGCGACAGCTCCCCTTCGAGGATGAAGGTCACGGTCTCGAAGCCGCGATGCGGATGCGGCCCGAACGGCAGGCCCCGATTGTTGGGCGGATAGACCTGCGGCCCGTGGTGATTGAGGAACAGGAAGGGGTCGACCTGCTGCACGCCAGGCCCCGGCACCGGCCTGCGGGTGACGAGATCGGCGATGTCGTCGCGATAGGCGCCGTGCCGCGCCTTGATGGTCCGTCCGGCCATGAGGGTCTCCTGTCCCGCGACAGGTAGTGCATCCGTCGCGGGAAGGAAGCCTCAGCGTCGTTTCGGCGGCGGACCGCCCGGGCCCGCCTGGATGCGCGGCAGTTCCTGGCGGGCGACGCGGCCGTC
>JBIICO010000055.1:0-16731 GCA_044238855.1 Caulobacter sp. | reverse complement strand
TCGCGGTCGAGCTCGGCGAACAGCTCCTTAGCCTTGCGGGCATACTCGTCGCGGCCGATGCGGCGGTTCAGGTCGTAGTCTGCGGACATGACCGGCTGTGGGTCGTTGAGCAGGCCGAAGCGAGCCGCGCCCTCGCGGCCGATGGGGGCCGGGCCGCCGCCGCTGCCCTTGGGCTTGCCGCCGTCGGCGCCGCGCCTGGGCGGTCCGCCACCGCCCCCGCCCGGGCCGCCGCCCGGGGGCCCGCCGCTCTCTTCGCCGCGTCCGGCCATGCGTCGCTGCGGACCCGCGCGTCCGCCGGCCGGCCCGACGCGCAGAATCTCCGGCGCGACCTCACGTTCGTAGCGGGTGACCTCCAGGCCATCGAGGATGCCGTCACGGTCGACGTCGAGCGTGTCGAAGAAGGACAGGGCGTCGGCGACCAGCTCGTCACGGCTCAGCACGCCGTCGCCGTTGGCGTCGGCCTCGCGCCACCAGGCGTCGAGCGGCGCCGGCCCCTCGACCGAGGGGCGGAACGGCTTGCCCGCCGGGCTGATGAACAACCCCGGCTCAGCGCCCGGCGGCGGTCCGGGCTGTCGCGCCTGGGCGGTCACGGAGGCCAGGGTCAGCGTCACGGCGCCGGCCAGGCCGATGAGAGTCTTGCGGTCTTGTCGGTTCAAAAGCCCCGTTCCTCGTTCGGGGCGTGGGAAGCGGCGGCGCCGTCTCCGGTAAGGACGGCGCCGCCACGGCCTGGCGGGTGTGGGACTGGGGGAGGTCCCGCCGTGGCCCGGCGACGATCCCCCGACGGACCATCACCATGGCCGTGGTGTCGCCCGGCTACCCGGCGTCAGTGAGGCGGGTTCGTTGCGGTCCGGTGGCGCGCGTGTTTCAGCCTCGGCACGAAGGCGCGGCGGTCAGGCCGCGGGCTCCTGGTTGAAGCGGATGTTGTCCTTCTCCAGCCCCTTGAGCACCACGTCGATCCCGCCCGAGCGGATCATCCATTCGAGGCGATAGTCGCGGTACTGCCGCTTGAATAGCCCGGCTTCGACGATGTCGGCCACCTGGGACATCGCCTCCAGCGAGGCGAGCGCCTGCGCGAACGACTCGGCGCAGGAGGGCCGCGCCCGGACCCGCGCCAGCCAGCCGGCCAGGGCGGAGCCCTCGGCCGGGCCGAACCCGAAGCCGGCGGCGCCCTGGACGAACGGCGCGGCGCAGACGTCTGCCCAACCGAACGTGTCGCCGTTCAGCCACGCCTTGCCGTCGAGCTGCTTGTCGAGCCAGCCGTTCAGCCGGGCCAGCTGCTCGCCGGCCGTCGCCTGCATCGCCGCCGCCTGCTCACCGGTGGCGCGCTTGAAGTTGGCGATCTCGGACAGGCCCCAGGTGATGGCCTCGTAGTGGGTGTCGCAGACCTCCTCGATGGTCCGCGCCCGGGCCCGCGCCATCGGGTCGGCCGGCATCAGCGGCGTCTCGGGGAAGCGGTCCTCGATGAACTCCAGGATGATGGTCGAGTCGAACAGCGGCCGCCCGTCGACATAGAGGACCGGCACCTCGCCCCGCGGATTGGCGGCGCGGAACGCCTCGGGCGTGTTGCCGGAGCCGATGGCGGCCGGCATCCCCGTGGTGAACGGAACGCCCTTCTCGTTCAGGGCGATCTTCACCTTCTGCGCATAGGGCGACAGCGGATGTTCGAGCAGTTCGAGCTTCGGGGTCATGGCCGTTTCCTGATGTTTTCAGGAATGAGCGCGCGGGCGCACCGGACCGTCAACGGCGCCGTGGCGTAACGTGTTCTAAAAATTCCACCCCTAGCTCCTCTCCCCGTGGGAGAGGTGGCCTCGCGGAGCGAGGTCGGAGAGGGAGGCACGGCGCCCAGGTGGTCAGCGCCGGTTCTTCCCTCTCAGTCACCGCTTCGCGGCGACAGCTCTCCCACAGGGAGAGCAACAACCGCGACTACCCCAGCGGCGACTTCAGCCCCTGCTCCTCCGCCGCCTTGGCCTGGACCGCCTTGGCGCGCTGGAAGCCGTCGCGCGCCTGCATGCGCTCCCAGTAGGCCGCCACGCGCGGCGGGAAGTCGCCGGCCAGCCGCAGGGCGGTCGCCAGCTGCAGCGCGTAGGCCACGGAGATGTCGGCGCCGGTGAACCGGCCGGCCGCGTAGAAGTCCCCGGCCTCCAGCACCCGCTCCAGCCCGTTGAGCCGGCCCAGGAACCACTTGGCGTAGTCCTCGGCCACCTGCGGCTGGCGACGCTCCTTCGGCTCCAGCCGCGTGTAGCGGAGCACCAGCGTCTGCGGGAAGGTCAGCGTCGCCTCGCCGAAGTGGAGCCCGTTGAGCCAGTCGCCGTACCCCGCCTCGCCCGGCGAGACCGACAGCCCGCCGCCGCCGTGGACCTCGGACAGGTACTGCACGATGGCCGCGGACTCGGTCATGCGCGTCGCCCCGTCGACCAGCAGCGGGATGGTGCCGAGCGGGTTCTCGTCGAGGTACGGCTTGTGGAAGACCCGCGGCGGGAACGGCAGCATCTTCAGCTCGTACTGGAGCCCCAGTTCCTCCAGCGCCCAGAGCGGCCGGAAGGAGCGCGCATCCGCGCAGTGCCATAGCGTGATCATGAGCCGAAGATGCGCGAGCGACCTCGCGGAAGGGAAGCCCCCCTGAAATAGGAGACCCCGGCCCGTTTCCAGGCCGGGGTTCCGCGGGCCCCGCAGCCCGCGCTCCACAGGGAACCAGTCCTCGCCTCCGACAGTTCGGACCGGTCGACATCAACGCTGGCGGCGTTTTCGGCTTCGGTCACGACCGCGCGCCGTCGCATCGCCAGATTCATCCGCATATCCTCGCGGATGCACAAACTTGATGCGGCGCGGGCCTTACAATGCTCCGGGCTTGGCCAGCAAGAGACGGGGGTGTGACGAAAACGCCCCGCCTCCGACCTGAAACAGGCGCCCTTCCGCCCCCTGCGGCGGTAAGACTGTCGCCAGAGCTTTCGAATTCTGGCAGAGGGCGCCGCACGTGAACGTCGGCCTCCCGCAGCCAAGGCGCCACCGCCCCATGTCGCAGACCTCCGCCCCTTCCGCTCGCCGCGCAGACCTCGACTGGCTGCGCGTGGGTGCGTTCGGGCTGCTGATCCTGTTCCACGTGGCGCTCGTCTTCGCGCCCTGGGACTGGCACGTGCACAGCACCCACACCTTCGGCTGGCTGGCCGAGGCGATCCAGTTGACCGGCCCGTGGCGGCTGACGCTGCTGTTCCTGGTTTCCGGCGCGGCGCTGCGCTTCATGGCCCGCAAGTTCCGGCCGGGCGAGGTCGCCAGGCAGCGCATGGCCCGCCTGCTGCCGCCCTTCCTGTTCGGCGTCCTGATCCTGGTCCCGCCGCAATCGTGGCTGGAGGCGGTGGACAAGGGCAGCTGGTCGCAGGGCCTGTTCACCTGGTGGCTGCATCAGTTCAGCATCCCGGAGATCATCCGCGGCATCCCGGTGAACCACCTGTGGTTCGTGCTCTACATCGGCGTCTACACCTTCGCCGCCGTCGCGCTGATGACCCGCCCGGGTCTGCTGGAAAAGCTGGAAACCCTGGCGGACAAGGCGCTGGCCGGCTGGCGCGTGCTGCTTGTGCCGATCGTCTACCTGTTCGTGGCGCGGGTGCTGCTGTTTGGCCTCTTCGGCATCACCAACCAGCTGCTGGTCGACTGGTACAACCATTCGGTCTCGCTCGGCGTCTTCCTGCTCGGCTTCGTCATCGCCGGGCGCGAGACCATCTGGGCCGACCTGGAGCGCTATCGCGTGCCGGCGCTGGTGCTCGGGCTGGTCTTCACGGCCCTGCTGATGCTGATGACCTGGCACCCCGGCGGCCGCGCCTTCCTCTCGATCCCGAAGCACGCCGTCTACGCCATCGAGCAGTGGAGCGTGATCGCCGCCCTGCTCGGCTATGGCAGCCGTTACCTGCGGAACACGGACGGACCGGTGCTGCGTTATGTCACCGACGCGGTCTTTCCCTGCTACCTGGCCCACCAGACCATCCTGGTGATCGCAGCCTTCTGGATGAAGCCGATGGGCCTGGCGCCCTGGGTGGAGGCGCCGGCTCTGGTGGCGATCACGCTGGGCGGCAGCGTGCTGGTGTACGAAATCGCCCGCCGGTCGGGCCCGCTGCGTCCGCTGTGGGGGCTGAAGCGCCATCCCCGGCCGCCGTTCGTCGCGCCGGCCGCCGAGACCCCGGCCGGACCCGCCAGGGCCGCATGACCCGCTATCGCCGTCGCCGACGGCTGCTATGGGCGGGCATCGCGGCGCCTGTGCTGGCCGCCGTCACCTTCGTCGCCGCCGCCCTCACCTTCCCCAGCCTCGACCACGCCACCCAGTACATCAGCGTGCTGGGCAGCGCCGAGGCGCCGGTCCCGGCGCTGTTCAACACCGGCGTCTTCCTGTCGGGCGTAGCGGCGGGCTTCGCCGGCCTCGGCTTCGGCCTGACCCTGCTGGCGATGGGCGCGAGCCGCCTGGCCGCCGGCGTCACCGCCTTCGCCTTCCTGCTCGGCGCGGCCGGGCTGATCCTGTCGACCGTGTGGCTCTATCCGGATCCGATGCACGCGATCATCAACCTGGGCCTGGGCATCCAACTGGCCCCGGCCTTCATCCTCTGGGGCCTGGCCGGGGTCGACGGCTTCCGCCGGCTGAAAATCCTGCTGGCGGTGGTGTTCGTGGCGATGCTGATCCTCACGGCGATCACCAACTACAACTTCATCCCGCTGTTTCCGGGCGTGGTGAACGCCACCAATGTCGGATTGTGGGAGCGGCTCTACGCCTTCGTGCTCGTGGGCTGGGTCGGGATCGCGGCCTTCCTGCTTGAGCGGCGGCTGATCCAGGTCGCCTTGGCGGAGACGGAAACGCCCGCTGCCTGACCCGAAGAGCGCGGATTTTCATCGAATCGATCACGCGCGTCTATCGATGTCTCTCGATTCCGTGATATGCCGTGACGGCGCCCTGAAACCGCTCAAACCGGCCTCCGGCGCGAAATTCTACGACTGAACGAAGAAATTTTGGGGATCGATGCCTCTTTTTGGGCACAACCCCCTTGCATTGGTGCGTCGCAACATAACAAATCCGTGATACGGATGTGTGGTGCTCGACGGAGCACTCGGGCGTCTCCCTCGAAGCGTAACGGCGGGCTTACATGGACATCTCCAATCTGGCGGTCCAGTACGACAGCGACGACTACGTTCGCCCGTCGGAACCGACCTTCGAACACCTGCCCGCCGGCGCCGCCATGGCCATGCCGGTGCAGACGCTCGGCGCCGAAGGCCGCATGGCCGCCGGCCGTCCGGCCAGCGCGCCTTCCAACATCGTCTTCCGCCGCACCGTCCTCGCCCTTGGCACCATCCTGCTGACCGCCGCCGCCGCCTGGACGCCGGTCAGGCTGTACGCCAAGGAAGGCTTCATGCCGCTCGAGGTGCTGGGCCTCAGCCTGTTCCTCGTGCTGATCACCGCCATCTGCTGCTGGTTCACCAGCTCGGTCATCGGCACGGTCGTGCTGCTGAAGCGCGGCCAGGGCCGCGACGAGCTGGACTTCGCCGCCAAGCCGCCGCTGCCGCGCGTGCGCACCGCCCTGCTGATGCCGGTCTACAACGAGGACCCGGCCGCCAGCATGGCCCGCCTGGCCCAGATCGACGCCGGCATCGCCCGCCTGAACGCCGGCCGCTCGTTCGACATCTTCGTGCTCAGCGACACGACCAACGACGCCGTCGCGGCCCAGGAGTGGACCGAGTTCAACCGCCTGCGCGCCAACGCCCGCTGCCGGGTCTACTACCGTCGCCGCAGCCAGAACACCGAGCGCAAGTCGGGCAACATCGCCGACTGGGTCCGCCGGTTCGGCGGCGCCTACGAGAACATGATCATCCTCGACGCCGACAGCACCATGGCCGGCGAGACGATCCTGCACCTGGTCGACGCCATGGAGCGCAACCCGGGCATCGGGCTGATCCAGACCACGCCGACCATCGTCAACGCGACGACCCTGTTCGCCCGCGCCTCGCAATTCGGCATCCGCCTGTACGGCCGCGTGGCCTCGGCGGGCCTGGCCTGGTGGTCGGGTTCGGAAGCCAGCTACTGGGGTCACAACGCCATCGTCCGCGTGCGCGCCTTCGCGCAGTGCGCCGGCCTGCCGCATCTGCCGGGCCGCAAGCCGTTCGGCGGCCATGTGCTGAGCCACGACGTGGTCGAGGCCGGCCTGCTGCGCCGCGGCGGCTGGGGCGTCCACGTGACGGCCGCGCTGGGCGGCAGCCACGAAGAGACTCCGCCGAACCTGCTCGAGTTCATCAAGCGCGAACGCCGCTGGTGCCAGGGCAACATGCAGCACCTGGGCATCATCGGCGCCAAGGGCCTGCACCCGATGAGCCGCTTCCAGATGATCGTCGGCCTGATGGCCTACCTGGCCTCGCCGCTGTGGCTGCTGTCGCTGGTCGGCGGCATGATGATCCAGATCGGCAACCGTCCGGACTGGAGCACCCTCTGGTACTTCCTGCATCCGGAACTGAACCCGCTGATGTGGGCGACGCTGCTGACGACCGGCCTGCTGATGGGCCCGAAGCTGATGGGCTGGGGGCTGGCCTTCTTCTCGCCGACCGAGCGCGCCCAGTGGGGCGGCGGCTGGATGTTGTTCAAGGGCCTGGTGATGGAGATGGCGCTGAGCGCGATCACCGCCCCGATCTACATGATCGGCAACACCCGCGCGGTGTTCGAGATCCTGACCGGCCGCGACTCGGGCTGGGCGGTGCAGGCGCGGTCCTGCGAAGGCCTGAGCAAGCAGGAAGCCGCCCTCGGCTACCGCAACGAGACCTTCGCCGGCGTGTTCTTCACCGGCTTCCTGATCCTGCGCCCGGACCTTCTGATGTGGGTGTGGCCGATCGTGGTGCCGCTGCTGCTCGCCGGCCCGATCGCCCGCTGGACCTCGCGCCGCGACGTCGGCCTCGCGGTCCGCGCCCGCGGCTACATGATCACCCCGGAAGAGCTGGCGATGATGAACGAAGCCCACGGCGAAGTCGTGGTCCTCGCCACCCGCGCCGCCCGCCAGGCCCTGTTCGAGCCGGCGACGGAAAAGGCGGCGTAGGCCGCGCTTGGCTGGAAACGCAAAAGGGCCCGGAGCAATCCGGGCCCTTTTCTTCTTCCGCGGCGCGACCAGATCACCCTCCCGGCCGGCGCCCTAACCCCCGCCCACCAGCGCCGCCACGCCCTTCAGCGCGTTGGTCAGCACCGCGCGGCTGCCCGGCCCCCCCAGCGAGATGCGCACGCCTTCGGGATGCTCCGCGCCCGTCGCGAAGGCCTCGGCCGTCACCAGCGCCAGTCCCCGTTCCCGGGCCAGCGCCCGCAGGCGATCCGACCGCCCGGCCGGCAGGTCGAGCCAGACGTGCAGGCTCTCGCCGGCCCCGACCGCGCCCGGCAGCAGGCCCGCGGCGATCGTCCGCCGCGCCCTCGCCTCCTCCCGCACGCCGGCCAGCAGATCGTCGGCCGCGCCGTCGCGGATCCAGCGGGTCGCCACGGCGGCCATCAGCGGCGGCGGCATCAGCGACAGCGCCCGAAGCGCCTCGGCCAGCCGCGCCGCGCCGTCGGCGTCGGGCGCGACCAGCCAGGCGACCCGCAGGCCGGGCGACAGGCATTTGGACAGTGTCGCCACGTGCCAGGTCCGCTCGGGCGCCAGGGCGGCGAAAGCCGGGACCGGCGTTTCGCACAGCCGTGCGTAGGGATCGTCCTCGACGATGGCGACCCCGGCCGCTCGCGCGATCCGGGCCACCGCCCGCCGCCGCGCCTCGCCCATGGTCGTCGCCAGCGGATTGCGGGTGGTCGGGGTGACGTAGATCGCGGCGGGCCGCTGCTCGGCGCACAGCCGCTCCAGCGCCTCGGGGACGAAGCCCTCGGCGTCGACGGCGCAGGGCAGAAGGCGCAGCCCCTGCCGCGCGGCGATGGACAGCAGCCCCGGATAGGTCAGCGGCTCCACGACCAGCGCATCGCCCGTCGCGGCCAGCACGGCCAGCGCGGCGGCGAGCCCCGTCTGGGCGCCCGCGCAGACCAGGATGCGGTCCAGATCGACCTCGCCCATAGACGGCGCCAGCCAGGCGGCCGCCGCCGTGCGCTGACCCAGCGTGCCCGGTCCGGCGTGATAGGACATCAGCACGCCCGGATCGGCGGCCTCCAGGATCGCCCGGGTGGTGTCCTTCAGCAGCGCCGCCAGCGACACCCCGGCCGGCGGCGGCGGCAGGTTCATGGACAGGTCGACCACACCGGCCTCGTCCTCCGCCGCCCGGGCGATGAAGGTCCCGCGCCCGACCGTTCCCTCGACCAGTCCCCGCGACCGCGCCAGGCCATAGGCCCGCGTCACGGTGGTGAAGTCGACGCCCAGCAGGCCCGCCACGGTCCGCTGCGGCGGCAGTTGGTCGCCCGGCTGCAGCTCCCCTTCCCGCACCGCCTCGGCCAGGGCGTCGGCCAGGGCGATGTAGAGCGGACCGTTCCCGCGGACGGTTCGTTTCAACCAGCGGGCGGAAGGGTGATCGGAATTCAACGGTTGCTTCCCTGGGGCCGAATGCATACATTACTTACATATTGTATGCATGCAAATGCCCTTTGTATGGATGCCTCTCATGGCTGAACCACACCGTCACGTTTCCTCGCTCTCGGCCGGCCTGCGCTGCCGCTGCCCGCGCTGTGGCGAGGGCCGCCTGTTCAAGGGCTTCCTGACCATCGACGACCGGTGCGAGGCCTGCGGGCTGGACTTCTCGTTCGCCGATCCGGCGGACGGCCCGGCCTTCTTCGTGATGACCGGCGTTGGCATCGTGGTGATCGCCATCTGGGCCTGGGTCGCGGTGGTGTTCCAGCCGCCGGTCTGGCTGCAGATCGCCGCCGTCTTCCCCGCCCTGATCGCCGGCTGCCTGGGCACGCTGCGCCCGGTGAAGGCCTGGCTGGTGGCGGAACAGTTCATTCACAAGGCCGAGGAAGGCCAGTGGGCCAGCCTCGGCGCCCACGGCGAAGGCGGCTTCGTGATGGACCGCCGCAAGGCGTCTGAGAAGGCTCGCTAATCCCCGCCACGCATGGCTCCTAGCGACAAGCGCGAGGATAACGGGGAGCAAGCAGCAAAAAAGGGCGCGGCCATCGCCGCGCCCTTTCTGCGTTCCGATCCGTGACGCGACCTAGGCCGCGACCGGTTCCTTGGCCCCGAGGCGCGTCGTCAGCGCCTCGTGCTCGGCCCACAGGCGCGCCGGCAGGCGGTCGCCGAACTTCTCGAAGAAGGCCGGGATCAGCGACGCTTCCTCGGTCCAGACCTCGCCGTCGACGGTCAGCAGCAGCTTCAGCTGGGCGTCGGTCAGGTCCAGGCCCGCGGTGTCCAGCGCGCCCTCGGCCGGCAGCAGGCCGATCGGGGTCTCGACAGCCTCGGCCTCGCCTTCCAGCCGCTCGAAGATCCACTTCAGGACGCGGCTGTTCTCGCCGTAGCCCGGCCAGACGAACTTGCCGTTCTCGTCCTTGCGGAACCAGTTGACCATGAAGATCTTCGGCAGCTTGCCGGCGTCCGCCTTGGCGCCGACGTCCAGCCAGTGGCCGAAGTAGTCGCCCATGTTGTAGCCGCAGAACGGCAGCATCGCGAACGGGTCGCGGCGCAGCTCGCCGACCTTGTTCTCGGCGGCGGCGGTGCCTTCGGAGGCGACGGTCGAGCCCATGAACACGCCGTGGGCCCAGTCGAAGGCCTCGGTGACCAGCGGCACGGCGCTGGCGCGGCGGCCGCCGAACAGGATGGCGCTGATCGGCACGCCCTTGGGATCGTCCCACTCGGTCGCGATGACCGGGCACTGGGCGGCGGAGACGGCGAAGCGCGCGTTCGGATGCGCCGCCGGCTCCGGCGACTCCGGCGTCCACGCGTTGCCCCGCCAGTCGGTCAGCCTGGCGGGCTTGTCGTCGGTCAGGCCTTCCCACCAGACGTCCCCGTCCTCGGTCAGGGCCACATTGGTGAAGACCACGTTCTCGTCGAGCGCCTCGACGGCGTTCTTGTTGGTGCCGATGCCGGTGCCCGGCGCGACCCCGAAGAAGCCGGCTTCCGGGTTGATGGCGTACAGCCGGCCGTCGTCGCCGAAGCGCATCCAGCAGATGTCGTCGCCCACCGTCTCGGCTTTCCAGCCGTCGATGGTCGGCTGCAGCATGGCGAGGTTGGTCTTGCCGCAGGCGCTCGGGAAGGCGGCCGCCACGAACCGGACCTGGCCCTTGGGGCTGGTCAGCTTGAGGATCAGCATGTGCTCGGCCAGCCAACCCTCGTCGCGGGCCATGACGCTGGCGATGCGCAGGGCGTAGCACTTCTTCCCGAGCAGGGCGTTGCCGCCGTAGCCGGAGCCGTAGGACCAGATCTCGCGGCTCTCGGGGAAGTGGACGATCCACTTCTCGTCGTTGCACGGCCACGGCGCATCATCCTGGCCTGGGCTGAGCGGCGCGCCCAGGGTGTGCACGGCCGGCACGAAGAAGCCGTCCTCGCCCATCATGTCGAGCGCGCCCTTGCCCATGCGGGTCATCACCCGCATCGAGATGGCGACATAGGCGCTGTCGGTGATCTCCACGCCCAGGGCGCTGATCGGCGAACCGAGCGGACCCATGCAGAACGGCACGACATACATCGTGCGGCCGCGCATGCAGCCGTCGAACAGGCCGTTCAGACGCTCGCGCATCTCGCCAGGCTCGGACCAGTTGTTGGTCGGGCCCGCGTCGGCGGCGTCCTGGGAGCAGATGAAGGTGCGGCTCTCGACCCGGGCGACGTCGCGCGGATCGCTGGCGGCATAGAAGCTGTTGGGGCGCTTGGCCGGGTTCAGGCGCTTGAGCGTGCCCGACTCGCAGAGCTGGGCCGTCAGGGCTTCCCACTCGGCGTCGGACCCGTCGCACCAGTAGACCCGGTCGGGCTTGGTCAGTTCCGCGATCTCGCGAACCCACGCGATCAGACGCGCATGTTTGGTGGGGGCCTGGTCAAGGCCCTCGATGGCAGCACCCATCCGTAGACGCTCCTAACTAAGTATCGGGGCGTCGTGAACCCTGGCCGTCTGACGCGGCTCTGGAGGTCCAACCCCTTGCGCGAGGCCCTGCCTAACCGCCGCTTTCCCCCGTAGCAACCATGACAGCGCTGTCCGCGGACTGACGTTTCGTAACAAAGGCTTAGCATACGGGCATGTGCCGTAGCGGCAGCTTCCGCGACCGGACCACTCCGCACTAGACTGGGCGATCACGGGGGTGGGCATGACGACGCGGACGCGAGACTTTCCTTTCTACGCGGGCGCGCCGGTCCGGCTGTCCATCGGCGGCTGGCTTCTGGTCCTGGCGCTGACGGCGCTGGGGTTCGCGGCCCTGGTCGGACTGCCGTCGCTTTGGCCGGAACGCCCGGCGGTCTGGGCCGGCACGGCCCTGTTCGTGGGGCTGCCGCTGCTGGGCCTGAGGATCGTCGCCGGACGCGGCTGGACGGCCCTCTTCCACCGGCCGACCTGGCGGGATGTCTGGATCGGCCTGGGCTGCGCCCTGCTGTGCATCGCCGTCTCGGTCGTGGTGGCGCTGGTGGTGATGAAGACCACCGTCATGGCCGCCAACCCCGTGATCGCCGCCCTGGCGGACGCCGGCCCGCTCGACATCGCCCTGTTCTACGCCCAGACCGGACCGCAGCTGCTCGGCGAGGAACTGGTCACCATCGTGCCCTTCCTGGCGGTGCTGACCGCCCTCACCGCGCTGAAGGCGCCGCGCTGGGCGGCCATCCTCGCGGCCTGGATCCTGACCGCCGCGATGTTCGGCGCGCTGCACCTGCCGACCTACGACTGGCGCCTGGTCCAGGCGATCACGGTGATCGGTTCGGCCCGGCTGGCGCTGACGGTCGCCTACCTGGCGACGAAGAACGTCTGGGCCTCGACGATCGCCCATGTCGCCAACGACTGGACCCTCTTCACCGTGGCGCTGGTGGCGTTCTCACTGAAGAACGGCTGACGCGACGTCGTTCGCCCGGCTGACGTCGGGTCACGGTTGCCAAGCGAAATCAGAGGCATACCGTCCGCTCCAACGATAAAGGGAGGAACGGCTCGTGGCGGATTTCCATGAGGTGGTCGTCGTCGGTGGCGGCATCGGCGGCTCGGCCCTGGCGGCCGCGCTGGCGGAGGCCGGGCGCGACGTGCTGCTGCTGGAACAGACGGAGGTCTTCGAGGACCGGGTCCGCGGCGAGTGGATCGCGCCCTGGGGCGTGGTCGAGACCCGGCGCCTGGGCCTGTTCGACACCCTGAAGGCGGCCGGCGGCCATCACATCGGTCGCCACGTCACCTATGACGAGACCCGCACGCCGGAAGAGGCGGAGGCCCGCGCGCTGCCGCTGGGCATGTTCGCGGCCGACGTTCCCGGCCCGCTGGCCATCGGCAATCCGCACCACTGCCAGACCCTGTTCGACGCGGCCACGGCGCGCGGGGCGAAGACGCTGCGCGGCGCCATCGTCACCGCCGTGACACCGGGGGCCGAGCCGTCGGTGACCTTCATCCACGACGATGTCGAGCAGACGGTCCGCTGCCGGCTGATCGTCGGCGCGGACGGCCGCACCTCGATGGCGCGCGGCGCGGCGGGTATCACCCTGCACCAGGACAAGCCGCATCACTGGTTCGCCGGCATGCTGGTGGACGGCGCCAGGGACTGGGACCAGGACCTCCAGGCCATCGGCACGGAGGGCGACTTCGCCTTCCTCGCCTTCCCGCAGGGCGGCGACAAGGTCCGCGTCTACGGCAGCTATCCGCTGGAGCAGAAGGGCCGCTTCAACGGACCCGACGGCCGGCGCAAGTTCCTCGACGCCTTCCGCATGGCCTCCTGCCCGGCCAACGAGGCCCTGGTCGCGGGCGAGCCCGCCGGACCGGTGCTCAGCTACTTCAACAGCGACAGCTGGACCGACCAGCCGTTCGCGGAGGGCATCGTCCTGGTCGGCGACGCGGCCGGCTGGAACGACCCGATCGTCGGGCTCGGCCTGTCGATCACCTACCGCGACGTGCGGACGGTGCGCGACATCCTGCTGGCCGGCGAGGACTGGTCCCCCGCCGCCTTCGCCCCCTATGCGGAGGAGCGCGCAGAGCGCATGCGCCGCCTGCGCTTCACGGCCGGCCTCACCTCGGCGATCGACGCGGAGTTCGGCGAGGCGGCCCGCAAGCGCCGCCGCGACCACTTCGAGCGCACCGCCGCCGACCCCAGCCTGGGCGCGCACGGCTTCGCGGTCATGGCCGGGCCGGAGACCCTGCCGGCCGAACTCTTCACGCCCGAACACCGCGCCCGCGTGCTGGGAGACCACTGATGAACATCGAGGACTTCAACAGCCGCTGGCTGGCCGCCTGGACGGCCAAGGACGTCGAGGCGCTGATCGGCTTCTACGCGCCGGACTGCACCTACAAGGATCCGCAGACGGCGGCCGGAATCGTCGGCCACGACGCCCTGCGCGCCTACCTCACAGGCCTCTTCGCCGCCACGCCGCCGATGACCTACGAACCGGAAACGGTGTGGAGCATCGACAATGGCTTCTGCGGTCGCTGGTACTGCACGGTCAGCATGCCGGACGGCTCGACCACCCGCATGCGCGGCTTCGACCTCGTCGAGTTCGACGGCGACCGCATCGGCTGGAACGAGGTCTACGTGCACCCGCTGCCGTAGCCCCTCTCCCCCCCAACAGCGTTCGACGTTTCGGGGGTGACAGCTGATGAAGCCCCCGGTCCGGACTAAGTCTTCCGCCCCCACAGCAGGAACTCCCGGTTCCCGTCGCCGCCGGTGACGGGACTGTCGGCGGCCCCGAGCACGGTCCAGCCCTCGCCTTCCAGCCAGGCCTTCACGGCCGCCAGCGCCTCGTCCTGGGCCGCCGCGTCCTTGACGATGCCGCCCTTGCCGACCCGCTCGCGGCCGACCTCGAACTGCGGCTTGACCAGCGCCACCAGCTCCGTGCCCGGCCCCGCCAGGGCCATCGCCGCCGGCAGGGCCTTGGCCAGGGAGATGAAGCTGACGTCGGTGACGATCAGGCCCGGCGTCTCGGGGATCAGCGTGGCGTCGAGGCGCCGCGCGTCGACCCCGGACAGCTCGACCACGCGCGGATCGCTCGCCAGCGCCGGATGCAGCTGCCCGGTTCCGACGTCGACGGCATAGACCCTGGCGGCGCCCCGGCTCAGCGCCACTTGGGTGAACCCGCCGGTGGAGGCGCCGACGTCGAGCGCCACCCTGCCCTCGACCGCCACGGGCCACAGCGTCAGCGCATGATCCAGCTTCAGCCCACCCCGACCGACCCACGGATGGGCCGCCTCGGCGACGATGTTGGCCGCCTCGTCGATCTCCTGCGAGGGCTTGCGAACCACTTCGCCCCCGGCCGTCACCCGCCCCGCCTCGATGGCCGCGCGGGCCCGCGCGCGACTGTCGAACAGTCCGCGCTCGACGAGCAGCAGGTCTATGCGCTTGCGGGGCATGACGCGGTTATGGCGGGCGAAGCGGCGCGAAGGAAGGGCGCGGTCGCCTCCCCCCTCCGCTCATCCCCGCGAAAGCGGGGACCAGGCTTTATGGCCGCGAGTCCATCAAGACTGAGCACAGCCATCAACGCAGCGAATCCGAAACCTGGGTCCTCGCTTCCGCGAGGATGAGCGGACTAGGTCTCTGATTCAGCTCGGCATTCGAGCCGATCCCCGGCCGGGATTCAGGAAGTTATCCCCGCCGTTTCAGTCCGCCGCATCCTGAATACGTTCCGAAGCACGGGGAGGGCGCATGGCCAGCGACCTTGCGGCGACGGGACGGGGTTCGAACGGGAGACAGGCGTGAGGGGGTTACTCACGCGGTCCGGGGAAGCGTTAGCTGCGCTCCCGCCCGTCGGAGGCATGGCGGCTAAGCCCGAATACGGCTGCCCACCGGCTGCTTTCGGATAACGGACTTCGCGGAGCGCTCTGGTTCACGCCACCGTTCACACCCTCTACCCCATCTCCGGGGTGAACCCGGAGCGCTCCGCATCCCTCCCCATCCCGAACGGGCGAAAGCCCTCCGGGCGGCGAAGCCGTGCATTTTCGTCGATCACGGCTTCGCCTGCCTCGCCAGACACCCCATCCCCAGCTTTCCCCAACACGCCCGCTTTTCCCGCGCGCCGCGCCACGCTAGGGTCTTGGCCGAATTTCAGTGCTCAAGTGACTCATGGCCCAAGCCAAGCCGCCCGAAGACCAGATGAACTACGAAACCCTCGCGCAGGACGCGCTGCGGGGGGTGGTGAAGGCCGCGCTGAAGGTCGCCGCCGCGCCGGGCGGGATTCCCGGGGACCATCATTTCTACATCACCTTCCGCACCAAGGCGCCGGGCGTCTCGGGCCCGCCGGAAGTGCTGTCGAAATACCCGGAGGAGATGACCATCGTCCTCCAGCACCAGTACTGGGACCTGGCCCCGGGCGAGACCTTCTTCACGGTGACGCTGAAGTTCGGCGGCTCGCCCAAGCGTCTCTCGGTGCCCTACTCGGCCCTGACCCGCTTCTTCGATCCCTACGTCCAGTTCGGCCTGCAGTTCGAGCCGCCGGTCGCCGACGTGGTGGCCGACGAAGACGCCGCAGAGGGTGCGGACAGCGGTGACGGCGACGAGCCGGGTCCGCCAAAGGACGACGGCCCCAAGGTCGTCTCGCTCGACCAGTTCCGGAAGAAGTGAGGCCGATCCGGTGACAGACGTCGCGTCCCCCGAGCCCGAAACGCTCACCGACGAGGCGCTGCTCGCCCGATTCCAGAACGCCAAGCGCCGACCGCCCGGCTCACAGCTGCTCGGCTTCCACATGGTCCGGGTCAGCCAGGCCGACCGCGAGGTCGAGGTCGCCTTCGAGGCGTCCGAACAGCTGACCAACCCGATGAAGCAGATCCAGGGCGGCTATCTCTGCGCCATGCTGGACGAGTGCATGAGCGTGGCCTGCATGGTCGCCTCTGGCATGACCGCCGTCGCCCCGACGGTGGAGATGAAGACCAGCTTCTATCGCCCTGCCCTGCCCGGCGCGATCCGCGGCATCGGCCGGGTCGCCCGCTGGGGCAAGACCATCGCCTTCACGGAGGGCGAGCTCTACGACGCCGAGGGCCGGGTGCTGGCGAAGGCGACCGGCACCGCGATGCCTACCCCCTTCGCCCGGTACAAGAGCTGAGGACAGGCGATGGGGCGGGGGCTCGGGGTCATCGTGATGCTGCTGGCGGTGTTCACCGCCTCCACCACCCTGGCCCAGACCAGGACCCCCGCCGGAACGCCCAGGAGCCCGTTCAACGACTGGTCCGCCATCGTGGTCGCCGGCGACTGGCGCGCGGCGGGCGGCGCCCCGACGGAGGCCTTCGACAACGCCCGCCGCGACGTCGCCGCCACCCTGACCAGCCTCGGCTTCAGGCCCGAGAACATCAGCCAGTTCACGACCCGCCCGGAACGCTATGCCGACTCCGGCGTCGAGCGCCTGACCGCCCAATCGATGGGCCAGGCGCTGAAGAGCTCGGCCGCCCGCACCAGCGGCGGCTGCCTGATCTACTACACCTCGCACGGCAACCGGGACGGCGCGGTCCTGGACGTGATGGGCCGCATGTACATGTTCTCGCCCAGCGAAATGGCGGCGATGGTCGATGACGCCTGTCCCGGGCGCCCGGCGATCGTCTTCATCTCGTCCTGCTACTCGGGGGTCTTCGTGCCCCACCTGTCGGGGCCGCAGCGGATGGTGGTCACCGCCGCCCGCCCGGACCGCAGCTCGTTCGGCTGCGGCGTGGACTTCAAGTACCCGTTCTTCGACGACT
>JBIICO010000192.1:0-6788 GCA_044238855.1 Caulobacter sp. | reverse complement strand
GCAGCGGCGCGACATAGGAAGCGACCTTCAAAAGAAATCCGGACGCGCGAAAGCCGGGGCCTGCGCGCGAGAGGGGGCGGTATAGGCAGAGAGTCTCCACGCGTCAAGTTTGGAGAGTCTTTTCAATGGCCCATCGCTCGGCGAACTCATAGAGCGGCAGAACCGCGCCCGACAGCTCCCGGCCGAGCGGGGTGAGCGAATAGCCCTCCCCGCGCCCCAGCGCCACCAGCCCGGCCTCGCGCAACTCCGTCAGCCTGGCCTGCAGCACGGTGGGCGAGACGTCGTCACAGGCCTCGCGCAGCGCCCGCGAGCTGAGCGCTTCCCCGCGCAGCTCCCAGATCACCCGCAGGCTCCAGCGCCGCCCCAACAGGTCGAGCAGGGCCATGATCGGCCGCCCGGTCTGTGAACCGCGTACAGGCTGTCCGGGCGTGGGCGCCGCCATGCTTGACTCCGCTATCGAAAACGTAGCAACAAATCGCTACGAAAACCGTAGCAGAGGACCGCCACCCATGCCAAGGATCGCCCCGCTTTCCCCGCCCTACGCCGCCGCCGTCCAGAGCGACTTCGACGCGATCATGCGGGGCGCCGACCCGCTGGTGCTGTTCCGGACCATCGCGACCAGCCCACGCCACTGGAAACGCTTCCGGGCCGCCTCGCTGCTCGACCGCGGCCCGCTGTCCCTGCGCGAGCGTGAGATCGTCATCGACCGCGCCTGCGCCCGCGCGGGCTGCGAGTACGAGTGGGGCGTGCACATCGCCGTCTTCGCGGAGCCGGCCGGGCTGACGGACGAAGAGGTCGCGGCCACCGTGACGGGCGACGCCGCCTCGCCCTGCTGGTCGCCGGCGGAAGCCGCCCTGGTGGCCGCGGTCGACGCCCTGCACGACCGCGCCACCCTGACAGATGCCGAATGGGCGGCTCTCCGCGCGCACTACGATGACGCGCGGATCATGGAGGTGCTGTTCCTCTGCGGCTTCTACCGGACCGTCGCCTACGTCGCGAACGGCCTCGCGCTGCCCCTGGAGCCCGGCGCGGCCCGGTTTCCAGTCTGACGCGACTTGGGACATGCAGTTCTTCAGTGCGTGTCCCCCATCAGCGTCAGCAGGCCAAATGGGAGACGCACAGCGGGGTGGATGCATGCCCGGCCGACGCCAGATCAGCAAATGCGATTGTGGTTAATAGCCGTTAAGATACAATAGCTTGTATGGAACATATGATGAATGGAGCGAAATCGCCGATTCGGTCACGCCCTGTTCTCCGCCTGTACCGCGCGGCGTTAACCAGCGTTTCCCCGTCACACTCCGGCCTGTTCGGGCTGACGTGGACACAGCTTGGCGACGTGAAACACGGCGCGGCCCGGCGACCCAGACGGGCCCACCGGCCTCACTTTCCAATTGTGGTTAATCCCCGTTCAGATACAATATGTTGCGGTGAACAAATGCCGAATCGGACGAAGTCGCTGATTCGGTCCCGATTCGTTTCGCGCCTGTTCGCCGGTTCCCGTTCCGCTGTTAACCAGCCCCGCTCGCCGCGTTGACGACGCGCCGCCCGCAGCCCCATGGTCCGATCCGTCGCGGCTCGGAGCCGCCGTCGGGGACGCCGTCATGAACCGTCGCTTCTTCCTCCTGGCCACGGCCGCCGCCTCGCTCGCGGCCGGTCCGGCGGTCGCGGCGCTGGACGGCTTCGTCCTGCTGGGCGGTCCGATCTACATCGGCGACGGCGAGCCGCCGGTCCAGGCTCTGGTCGTGCGCGCCGGCGTGGTGGGCTTCGCCGGCGACGAGACCGGCGCGCGGGCGATCTCCCGGGGCCTTCAGGTGATCGACCTGAAGGGCGCCGCCGCCTATCCCGGCCTCATGGACTCGCACGTGCACCTGACCGGTGTCGGGCTGCGCGAGATGACCCTGAACCTCGACCAGGTGAAGTCGATCGCCGAACTGGTCGCCGCGACCAGGGCTTGGGATGCCGCCAACCCGGGCCAGGAACCACTGGTCGGCCGGGGCTGGATCGAAACCCACTGGCCGGAGAAGCGCTTCCCCAACCGCGCGGACCTGGACGCCGTCTCCGCCACGCGGCCGATCGTGCTGGGCCGCGCCGACGGCCACGCCATGGTGCTGAACAGCGCCGCCCTGCGTCTGGCCGGGATCGACAAGGCGACGAAGGACCCGGCCGGCGGCCGCATCGAGCGCGACGCCTCGGGCGAGGCGACCGGCATCCTGGTCGACGGCGCCATGGCCCTGATCGAGCCGAAGCTGCCGCCCCTCACCTATGCGCGACGCAAGGAGGCCCTCGCCAGGGGCACGGCGCTCTACGCCGCGCGCGGCTGGACCGCCGCCGCCAACATGAGCACCGAGGCGGACGACCTGCGCGCCCTGACCGAACTGGCCGCCGAAGGCCGCCTGCCGATTCGCGTCGACGTCTTCATGACCCCGGAAGCCTCGGCCGAGGTGCTGAAGCGCGGCCCTTGGGCCGACCCCACGGGTCTGGTCCGCGTGCGCGGGGTGAAACTCTACATGGACGGCGCGCTCGGCTCGCGCGGCGCGGCGCTCAAGGCGCCCTACGCCGACCGCCCGGACAGCAGCGGCCTGACCATCGCCACGCACGACGAGACGCTGGCGATCTTCAGGCAGGCGCTGGAGGTCCGCGCCCAGATCGCCGCCCACGCCATCGGCGACCGGGGCAACCGCCTGGCGTTGGACTGGATGATCGAGGCGTTCAGAACCAACGGACCCGGCGCCGCCCAGACCGTCTGGCGCATCGAACATGCCCAGGTCGTCGACCCGGCCGACATCCCGCTGTTCGCGAAGTCCGGCGTGGTCGCCTCGATGCAGCCCTCGCACGCCATCGGCGACCTCTACTTCGCCCCCGCGCGACTGGGCGAAGATCGGCTGAGGGGCGCCTACGCCTGGAAGAGCCTGCGCGACGCGGGCGTGGTCGTCGCCGGCGGCACGGACGCCCCGGTGGAAGTCGGCGACCCCCGCATCGAGTTCTACGCCGCCGTCGCCCGCAAGGACCTGAAGGGCCATGCCGGCGCCGACTGGCATGCGGAGGAGGCCCTGCCCCGTGACGAGGCGCTGGCCCTGTTCACCACCGCCGGCGCTTACGCGGTGCAGGAGATCCGCCGCGGAACGCTGGAACACGGCGGGTTCGCCGACATCACCGTCTTCTCGGCCGACATCATGACCATCCCGGAGGCGGACATCCTGACGGTGAAGCCGCTGATGACCATCGTGAATGGAAAGATCGTCCACGACGTTCGTTAGCGTCGCAGGCTCTTGTCGCTGTCACACGACTCTCCCACGTTGGTGCTTATGAGTGATCGTCCCACAGGCCAGGCGGAACACCGGCTCGTGGCGGTGCTCGGCCCCACCAACACCGGCAAGACCCATCTCGCCGTCGAGCGGATGCTGGGTCACCACAGCGGCATGATCGGCCTGCCGCTGCGCCTGCTGGCGCGCGAAATCTACGATCGCGTGGTCAAGCTGAAGGGCGTGCGCGAGGTCGCCCTGATCACCGGCGAGGAAAAGATCGTCCCGCCGCGCGCCAACTATTTCGTCTGCACGGTCGAGGCGATGCCGCTGGGCCGCGA
The DNA here is from genome assembly GCA_044238855.1 of Caulobacter sp. Classification (GTDB taxonomy): domain Bacteria; phylum Pseudomonadota; class Alphaproteobacteria; order Caulobacterales; family Caulobacteraceae; genus Caulobacter. The sequence continues at coordinate 3,205 of JBIICO010000192.1, read as the reverse complement.
GGTCGACTTCCTGGCGGTGGACGAGATCCAGCTCTGCGCCGACCCGGAGCGCGGCCACGTCTTCACCCACCGCCTGCTGCACGCGCGCGGCAAGTCCGAAACCATGCTGCTGGGCGCCGGGACGATGGCCCCGCTGATCCGCCGCCTGCTGCCCCGGGCGGAGATCGTCAGCCGCGAGCGGTTCTCGGCCCTCCGCTACACCGGCTCCAAGAAGCTCACCCGCCTGCCCCGGCGCACCGCCGTGGTCGCCTTCAGCGCCGACGACGTCTACGCCATCGCCGAACTGATCCGCCGCCAGCGCGGCGGGGCGGCCGTGGTCATGGGGTCCTTGAGCCCCCGCACCCGCAACGCCCAGGTCGCCCTCTACCAGTCGGGCGAGGTCGACTTCCTGGTCGCCACGGACGCGATCGGCATGGGCCTGAACATGGACGTCGACCATGTCGCCTTCGCCGGTCTGCGCAAGTTCGACGGCCGCAAGACGCGCTGGCTGCATCCGCAGGAGATCGGCCAGATCGCCGGCCGCGCCGGCCGGCACGTCCGCGATGGCACATTCGGCGTCACCGGCGAGGCGCAGGAGATGGACGAGGACCTCGTCGCCGCCGTCGAGAACCACGAGTTCCACCCGGTCCAGAGCGCCGAGTGGCGCAACCATAAGCTCGACTTCGACAACCTGCCGTCGCTGGTCCGCTCGCTGGACGCCCTGCCCCCGCGCGAGGGCCTGTCCCTGGCCCGCGAGGCGACGGACGAGACGGCGCTGAAGCGCATGGCCGAGGACGAGGACGTCGTCCACCGGGTCCGCGACCGCGTGGCGCTGCAGAAGCTGTGGGAGGTCTGCCAGACCCCCGACTTCCGCAAGCAGACCAGCGACGAGCACCTGCGTCTGATCCGCACGCTGTTCGACAGCCTGACCAGCGGACGCCGCCGCATGCCGGACGACTGGATGGCCGGCCAGTTCAAGGCGCTGGACCGGATCGAGGGCGAGATCGACACCCTGGCCACCCGCCTCGCCGGCGTCCGCACCCTGACCTACATCGCCAACCGCCCCGACTGGCTCGCCGACCCGGCCCACTGGCAGGGCGTCACCCGCAAGCTGGAGGATCGCCTCTCCGACGCTCTTCACGAGCGGCTGATGGCCCGCTTCATCGACCGCCGGACCAGCGCCCTGATGCGCCAGCTGGGCGAGCGCGGCGAGATACTGGCCGGGGTCGGCGACGACGGCGCGGTCACGGTCGAGGGCCACGTCATCGGCCGCCTCAACGGTCTGGCCTTCGAAGCGCCCAAGGCTTCGGGCGGCCTGGAGGAGAAGGCCCTGCGCGGCGCCGCCCAGCGCGCGGTCGGGCCGGAGATCGCCCGCCGCCTCGGCAGGCTGGCCGCCGAGCCCGACGACGCCTTCGCCCTCACGCCCGACGGCGCCCTGCTCTGGCGCGGCGGCGCGGCCGGCGCCCTGTCGCCGGACGGCAAGGTGAGGCTGATCGGCGAGCTCGGCGCCGAGACGGCCCGCGAGCGCGCCCGCCAGCGGCTGCAGGCCTTCCTCGCCGCCGAGCGCGAGCGCCGCCTGGCCCCGCTGGCGAAGCTGGAACGCGCCATGGCCAAGGGCGACCTGAAGGGTCTGCCGCGCGGCCTCGCCCACCGCCTCATCGAGGCGGGCGGCGTCATCGACCGCCGCGCCGTGGAGACCGACCTCAAGGCCCTGAGCCAGGGCGAGCGGCGGGCCCTGCGCGAACTCGGCGTCCGCATCGGCGCCTTCAGCCTGTTCCTGCCCGGCCTGCTGACCGCCCCGGCCCTGACCTTCGCCCAGGCCATGGAGCGCGGCGACTGGCGGCCGCCGGTGGACGCGCTCTCGCAGTTGCCCTCGCCGCCGCCCACGCCCCGCGCCCTCGCCGCCCGCGCCCTGCGCGCCGTCGGCGGGCTGGTTGTGCCGGTGATGCAGCTGGAGCGCCTCGACGACCTCCTGCGCGCGACCTTCAAGCCCGGCGTCGGCTCGGTCCTGACCGAGCAGGCCCGCGCCGAGCTCGGCTGGACCGACAAGGAGGCCGACGCCATCCTGCGCGGCCTCGGCTACGCCCCCACGACCCGGGCCCGGCCGGTCGCCTGGCGAAAGCGCGGCGAAAAACCCCGGCCGGATGCCGCGCCCAAGCCGCCGCCCGCCAACTCGCCCTTCGCCGCCCTGGCCGCTCTGCAAGTCCCGGCCGCAACGCAGCCCGACCGTCGCCGCAAGCCGCGCCGCCGGCCGAAACAGAAGGCCGCCCGCTCATGACGGACGCCGGCTCCTGCCGCGCCGATGTCTGGCTCTGGCGCGCCCGCTTCTTCAAGACGCGCTCGACGGCGGCCCGCTACGTGGACGAGGGCCGCATCCGCCTGACCCGCGCCGGGACCGAGAGCCGCCTGGACAAGGCCTCCCGCGCGCTGAAGCTCGGCGACCAGCTGGTGTTCGCTCTCGGACCCCGCGTGATCGCCGTCCGGGTCGAGAACTTCGGCGAGCGCCGCGGCCCCGCCAACGAGGCGCGCGGCCTCTACGAGAGCCTCGCCGAGCCGGTCGGCTGAGGCCCGCCATGCTCGCGCCGCAACCCCGGTTTAAGTTTTCCTGCTAGGGAAGGCAGACCACGCCGCATTGACAAGGCGCCGCTCGGCTCCGAAAAGGCCGCGCGTCTCAAACGTTAGGACAGTTCCGGCCACCGATGACCTATATCGTCACCGACCCCTGCGTGAAGTGCAAGTTCATGGACTGCGTGGAGGTCTGCCCGGTCGACTGCTTCTACGAAGGCGAGAACTTCCTCGTCATCAATCCGGACGAATGCATCGACTGCGGCGTCTGCGAACCGGAATGCCCGGTGGACGCGATCAAGCCGGACACCGAGGACGAGCCCGACGGCAAGTGGCTGCGGGTCAATTCCGAGTACGCCGCGATCTGGCCGAACATCACCCTCAAGGGCGAGCCGCCGGCCGACAAGGAACAGTACGAGCGCGAGACCGGCAAGTTCGAGAAGTACTTCAGCGAGAAGCCCGGCACGGGCAGCTGATACAGGTCTTCGGCGCGGACCGGGTTGTGGACGGATTCCGCAACCCTTTCTTTGTGTTCATTTTTGTGATACACACTACCCCGACGTGACGGGTCCGCCGTCGCGCCTTGGTTCAAGAACAGCCGCAACCGAACGGCGCGCCTTTGACAAGGGCGAGGGTGTCCTAGAGGTCTATCCAATCTGAA
>JBIICO010000034.1:0-22630 GCA_044238855.1 Caulobacter sp. | reverse complement strand
CCGCATAAGTCGAGCTAAACACGACTTCCGAACAACCGCGAGGAGTTTAATACCCGCGTTCAGCGAATGCCGGTCCGGTCGAACCCTGACACTCCCCTAGGGGTCTCGCCCGTGATCGTCGTCACGCGGCCGGGAATGTGCGGAAATCCAGCGAAGCCGCCCTCCGGACGCGGTTTCGGGGCCGTGGCGTGGCTTGCATTCGGGGTCGTCGCATGATGCCGGCGCGGCCGGCGAGATCGTCCGGCTCGTGCCCCTCGCCGCGGCTCCCCTCTACGCGGAGGGCGGTGGTAGGCCCGGCAGGACTCGAACCTGCAACCAGACCGTTATGAGCGGTCGGCTCTAACCATTGAGCTACGGGCCCCCGAAGCGCGGAGTTGCGCGTTACCATGACCCGAACGCGCCTTAAAGCTGCGGTTCATGTGCGACCTGCGAAACCTCTTCGCAACGGGGACACCCCCAGAGCCCCGCATCTGGAGAAAAGTCATGAAAGCCCTCTTCCGCGCGGCCGCCGTCTCGGCCCTGATCGTCGCCGGAACCGCCGGCGCCGCCGTCGCCCAGACCGCTCCGACCCCGGTCGCGGCCGACTCGCTGTTCCGCGCCACGACGCTGAACCTCTCGGCCTACGGCGAGATCGCCCAGAAGCCGGACAAGGCGACCATCACCCTCGGCGTCCAGACCGACGGCGCCTCGGCTGGCGAAGCCATGCGCCTGAACGCCGAGAAGATGAACCAGGTGATCGCGGCGCTGAAGAAGGCCGGCGTGGCCGATAAGGACATCCGCACCAGCACGCTCAACCTGAACCCGCAGTACGTCTACCAGGAGAACCTGCCGCCCCGTCTGACCGGCTACCAGGCCTCGAACCAGGTGACCGTCACCGTGCTGGACCTGAAGAAGCTCGGCGGCATCGTCGACGCGGTGGTCAACTCGGGCGCCAGCAACGTCGGCGGCATCGCGTTCGGCCTGCAGAACAGCGACGCGGCCGAGGACGCCGCCCGCCTGGAGGCCGTGAAGGCCCTGCAGGCCAAGGCTGATCTCTACGCCCGCGCCACGGGCTACCGCGTTGCGCGGCTGGTCACGCTCAGCGAAGGCGGCGGCTACAACCCGCCGGCCCCGCCGATGATGATGGCCAACTTCGCCCGCATGGAGAAAGCCGCCGACGGCGGCACGCCGCTCGAGGCCGGCGAGCTGAAGGTCCGCATCGACGTCAACGCGACGTTCGAACTGGTGAAGTAACGACGGAGAAGGCGGGGACTACATCCCCGCCTTTTTCAACGCCCGCTCCAGCCGGATCGCGATCTCGCGGCCCGGCAGGGCGGTGGGGCTCTCCATGACCACGGCATAGGCGACCTCGCCGTAGGTCGCGCCGGGCGAGGCGGCCACCGGGCCGGCGGCCCAGGCCACGCGGTTCTCGCCGTTCGGACCGCTGTCGCAGCTGATCGTCTTCGTGGTCCCGGCCGCGGCGAGCTTCGCCAGCGCCTCGGCGGTGGTCGTGCCGCCTGCCTCGCAGGACGGCAGCACCCGGCCGCAGTTGGCGTGCGTGCCGTAGCGGTAGACGATGTCGCCCGCTCCCTTCTTCACCAGCAGCACGCAGGTGTTGGGATCGCCCACGGCCTCGCCGACCACGGCGTCGAGCTTGTGGACATCGATACCCTTGGGGGCGGTCTGCTCGCAGGCGGCCAGCAGGGCGAGGACGGGCAAGGCAAGTATCAGAGGGCGCACGCGTTCAACTCCCGACGTTTGCCGGAAGGATGCGCTGTTCGGCGGCGGGGTTCAATCGCCCCGCGCGCCGCTACGCCGCGATCTTGGGCTCGTTGCCGTCGTCGAGCAGGACGACGGACGGGTTGTAATTGCGGGCTTCTTCGGCCGGCAGCTGGCAGTAGGTCACGACGATGACCTTGTCGCCCTTCTGCACCAGGCGCGCCGCGGCGCCGTTGACGCCGATCACCTTCGAGCCGCGCGGGGCCTCAATGGCGTAGGTGGTGAAGCGGGCGCCGTTGGTGATGTTCAGCACATCGACCTGCTCGTGCGGCAGGATGCCGGACGCGTCGAGCAGATCGCGGTCGATCGAGATCGAACCTTCGTAGTCGAGGTCGGCCTGGGTCACCGTGGCGCGGTGCAGCTTGGCCTTCATCATGGTCAGCAGCATCGAGACTCTACCTGCAATCGTCGGAGTGATCGCGGCGCCGCACAAACAAAGGCCGCCCGTTGAGAGGCAGGGCATATAACGGTTCCGGCACGGCGTTTCAATTGCGCTGCAGCATGCCGTAGCGGCATCGGACGAACACGTTCGCTTTACGCGCGCGTCAACCCGTTGGAATCATTGAAAACCCGCTTCATTGAGGTTGCAACGTTATGTCGACGCCAACCTGTCCGAGGATCTCCATGCGCGCCCTTTTCGCCGCCGCCCTGCTCGCCCTGATCCCGGCGGCCGCCACGGCCCAGTCGCTGACCGACGAGCCGGAGGTCTACGTCGCCTCGGTCTATGACCGGCTGGCGAGCGCCAAGCCCTACGAGACGCCGGAGGCGCTCTACACGCCGCGCCTTCAGGCGCTGTGGAAGGACATGGCGGGGGACGCCGGCGACGAGGTCGGCCGCGTGAACTTCGACTTCTGGATCAACGCGCAGGACGCGGAGCTGTCGGGCTTCCTGTTCGAGGGCGAGCCGGTGATGCAGAACGAAGGCCGCCGCATCGTCATCGCCCGTTTCCGCAACATGGACCGCGACGAGGTGATCGCCACCTATTGGGAGAAGATCGACGGCCGCTGGCGGCTGGACGATGTGGAGAGCCGCGGCAAGGAGCCCTGGACCCTGTCGACTCTCCTCAAGTACGGCTTCGTCGGCCCGGACTGATCAGCGCCCCTCGACCAGCTTGGCCATCGCGTCGAGATACTGGGCGAACGCCTTCCGACCGCCGTCCGTGAGGGTCAGGGTGGTGAGCGGCTTGCGGTTCACGAACGCCTTCTCGACCGTCACGTAGCCGGCGTCCTCAAGCTTGCGCAGGTGGGCGGAGAGATTGCCGTCGGTCGCCTGCAGGCGCCCCTTAAGAGTGTTGAAGTCGGCCGAGCCGGCGCCGGAGAGATAGGCCATGATCCCGAGACGGATCCGGCCATGGATCACCTCGTCGATGCCTTCGATGTCGAAGCCTTCCATGACGCGGCGTCCTCTCAGACCACGTCCGTCGGTTCCTGATGGATCAGGACCAGGCCGGGGATCACCGCGAGCACGACCAGGCAGGCCGCGTAGCCGAGCATCAGGTGAGGGCTGGCGGCCAGCGCGCCCATCCCCGCCGCTCCGACGAACGACCCCAGGGCGATCAATTTGATCCAGCCCTTGCCGCTCATCACCGCCGCGACGAACCAGGCCGCGCCGTAGAGGGCCAGGATCAGCACCGGGAACATGTTCATCACCTTCCAGTCGCCGGTGGTCAGGCCGATGGCGGTCATGCCGGCCCAGCTGGAGAAGATCGCGAACCCAACCCCGGACCAGGCCGCCCCTGTCGCCTTGTTGACGCTGCCGTTGAAGCCCGGGCGGCTCTTCGCGCGGCGCAACAGGATGTTCAGCGCCACCGCGAACGCCACGCCCGCGACCACCCAGTTGGCCAGAAGAAACCAGTCCGAAGGCACGACCAGAACGCCGGAGGTCATCATCCACTGGAGCACGGAGGCGACCCCGAAGATGAGCCCGGCCGCGACCATGACGCCGCCGAACAGCAGCGGCACGGCGCTGCCTTCCTGGGCGAGCGCGCGCATGAAGGCGATGTCGTCCTTCAGCGTCTGCATCTTCTCTTCGGTCATGGTCGTCGGCCTTCCTGCCCAATGGGTCACGTGAGTCTTGGTCTAGCCCTCATGCTTTGCTTTGTAAAGTGCTTTTCGGTAGACCGCCGCAGGGGCAGCGTCGCGGGATGGGCGCAAACGAGGAAACACGCGATGGCCAACGAGCCGCTTCTCCATCATTTCGACACTTCCCCCTTCTCGGAAAAGATCCGCCTCCTGTTCGGGCTCAAGGGCCTGGCCTGGGGCTCGGTCGAGATTCCCAGCCTGATGCCAAAGCCGGACTACACGCCACTGACCGGCGGCTACCGGCGCACCCCCTCGCTGCAGATCGGCGCGGACATCTACTGCGACACCCAGGTGATCATCGCGGAGATCGAAAAGCGCTGGCCCAGGCCGCCGGTCGTGCGCGGCGGACTGGACTGGGCCACCAACCTCTGGGCCGACCGGCTGTTCTTCCAGACCACCGTGCCGATCATCTTCGGCGTGTTGGGCGACCATGTGCCGGAAGCCTTCATCAAGGATCGCGAGGCGATGTCGGGCCGGCCGTTCGACACCAGGGCGATGAAGGCGGCCGGCCAGCCGCTGAAGGGCCAGTGGCGCGCGCAGGCGGGCTGGATCGAGGACCAGCTGGCGCTCTCGGGAACCGGCTGGCTGTTGGGCGACGAGCCCGGCCTGGCGGACATCGCCGCCTTCATGAACGTCTGGTTCCTGGACAGCGCCCTGCCCGGCGTCTCGGGCACGTTGACCCAAGGCTTCACCCGGTTCGAGAGCTGGAGCGCCCGCGTGCGCGCCATAGGTCACGGCACGAGGATCGAGACGGCGCCCGCCGACGCGCTGGCGCTGGCGAAGGCCTCTACGCCCGCCGACGCTCCCGACCATGACCCGGCCGACCCGCTGGGCCTCGCGCCCGGCGCGCAGGTGGTGGTGATGGCTGACGACTACGGCCGCGACCCGATCGCCGGCGCCCTGGTCGCCGCCAATCGTGAGCGCATCGTCCTGGCCCGCGAGCACGAGGCGGTCGGGACGGTTCACGTCCACTTCCCGCGCACCGGCTTCATCGCCGTCCCCGGAGTCTGAACATGAGCCAGTCCTATGACGAGGTGGTCGTCGGCCGCCGCAGCATCCGCGGCTACAAGCCCGAACCGGTTCCCAAGGCGCTGATCCGCGAGGTCATCGACGTCGCGATGCGCGCCCCGTCGTCGCTGAATACCCAGCCCTGGAACTTCTATGTGCTGGCCGGGGAGCCGCTGGATCGCATCCGAGCCGGCAACACCGAGCGCAACATCGCCGGCGTTCCGCACAGCCGAGAGTTCCGGGTCCACGGCGAGTACGGCGGCGCCCACCGCGAACGCCAGGTCGAGATCGCCAAGCAGCTGTTCGCCGCGATGGGCATCGAGCGCGAAAACAAGGAGAAGCGGACCGACTGGGTCCTGCGCGGCTTCCGCCAGTTCGACGCGCCGGTCTCCATCGTCGTGACCTACGACCGATCGATCCACGGCAGCGACATCGCCCCTTTCGACTGCGGCGCGGTGACCAACGCGCTGGTGAACGCCGCGTGGTCGCGCGGCTTGGGCTGCGTGATCAACAGCCAAGGCATCATGCAGTCGCCGGTGGTCCGCGAGCATGCCGGCATCCCGGACGACCAGGTGATCATGATCTGCGTCGCCATGGGCTGGCCGGACGACAGCTTCCCCGCCAACGCGGTCGTCAGCCGCCGCAAGTCGGTGGACGAGGCGACGGTGTTCGTGGGGTTCGAGGAGTAATTCCTCTCATCCCGTTCATCCTCGCGACAGCGGGCGCCCAGGCCTGGGTCCTCGCTGTCCCGAGCATGAGCGGACTTCGATGTCACAGCGCCGCTCGTCGCCTCGTCTTCTCGTCGAACCCGTTTCGAAGGAGACCTCCCGCATGTCGACCACCGCCGCTATCAATATCCAGAAGGAAGCCCCGCGGATCCTGCAGGCGCTCGGCGAAGCCCAGGGCGTCATCGCCGCCGCCGGGCTCGAGCCGAAGCTGCGCCACCTCGTCACCCTGCGGGCGTCGCAGATCAACGGCTGCGCCTTCTGCATCAAGATGCACGTCCGCGAGGCGCTGGAGGACGGGGAGACCCACGACCGGCTGCATCGCCTGGCCGGCTGGCGTCACATGAGCGATTTCAGTCCTGCGGAGAAGGCCGCCTTCGCTTGGACCGAGGCGTTGACGCTGATCGACACCGCCGCCGACCTCGCGCCGCTACGCATGACCCTCCGCGAGCACTTCGGCGACGCGGAGATCGCCGCCCTGACCACCCAAATCGCGATGATCAACCTTTGGAACCGGATTCAGGTCGCCGGTCACTAAGCCTCAGCGCCGGAACGCCAGCCGGGCGCGGTCCTGTTCCTCAGGGCTGCGTCCGCCGCGGCCCGCGCTGTCGACGACCAGCCGAGCGGCGCCGACCGTCAGCCCGTCCTCGACCAGTCCGCTCGGCGTCTGGCCGAACCGCTCGATGGCGCGCATCCGCAGGGCGAAGGTGACGTAGGCCGCGCCGACCGCGCCCAATGCCCCGAGCGCCGCGCCAGCCACGCGCTGACGTCTCGGCGCGAGCGCCGCGCCCGCGATTCCGGCTGTGACCAGCCGAGCCAGGATGCCGGCGGGCACGATCCTGTCGGGCGCCGAACGCCATTTGTCGCCCCAGATTTCGCCGGCCGCGAGCGCCTTGGCGCCGGCGTTTACCAGAGGCGACCCCAGCCAGCTGGGCGCGCCGTTATCGGCGGGCAACAGGCCTCGGTGGGCGGCGTCGGTCACCGTCGCCAACGGGGTCATGGAGCGGGCGCCGGCCGCAAGGCCGATGAGCAACGAATAGAGAAGCATGGCGGGGTCCCGGATCTGGCTATGTCCCCACACAACCTTCCACCGACCAGTTTCGATCCGCCCAGCCTGGCCGAACACCGCTATCCCCATCCTGGGGATGTTTCGAGTTTGGTGAACAGTTCGTTCAAGTCTTGGCCGGAGAGTGCCCCGAATGAACGCGGGGGGACGACATGGCGGCTGAAACCGGCACAGGCCAGGTCGTCGCCCAAAGGCCCGGCGGCCCGCTTCACATTCTCCGCGACATCCTGATCGTCGCGCCGTCACAGGCCGGCGCGCTGTCGGCCAGGCTGGTTTTCTCGGCTGTGGTCTGCGTCGCGGTCCTCCCGTGGCTACACTGGTCGGCGCCTCTGGCCTGGCTGGCGCTGATGAGCGCGCTCGCGGCGCTTGAGCACGGCATGAACCGCGCGCCCCGCCTTCTGGGCGGCCAGAACTTGTTCAGCTGGCTGCAGAGCGCGGGGTACGCCGCCGCGGCCTTCTACCTGACCTTCCTCGAGACCGGCGCGGCCCAGACGATGGGCGTGACGCTGTTCGGCGTGGTGATGTTCGAGATCCTGGCCCGCGACTACAGCCGCCCGCGCCGCCTGCTGACCAACCTGACGCCGATGCTGGCCGCGATGGCCACGGTTCAGGTCGCCGCCGTCATCCTCCTGCTCCAGCGGGGCGAGGACTGGAAGATCATCACGGTCATCGCCACCGCCTATCTGGTCTTCCGCGCCCTCCGGTCGGTGCAGATCGACCTCAGCAAGGCGCGCAGGGGCCTGGCGGAGGCCAGCGCCCGCGCCGGGGCCGACGCCCGCAAGATCCGCGAGTCCCAGCGCCTGGCCGAACTCACCGACGCCATGGCCGGGGTCGGCCACTGGCGCATCCACATGGCGACCGGAGTCACCGTCTGGTCCGAGGGCATGTACCGCATCTACGGCATGTCCCAAACGGCCGAGGTCCCGAAGATCGACGACCAGATGGCCCGCTACAGTCCCGAGGATCGGGAGCGGCTGCGCGAGAAGCTGATGGCCGCGATCAACAGGGGCGAGCCCTTCCACTTCGAGGGGTCAATCACCCGGCCGGACGGCTCGGCGCGGCAGGTCGTCTGCCACGGCGCCGCCGAGCTGGACGCGGACGGCGCCGTCGAGCACCTGTACGGCGCACTGATGGACGTCACCGAGGCCCGCGCCCGCGAGGAGGCGCTGCACGACGCCAAACGCCGCGCGGAGGCCGCCGCCGAGGCCAAGGCCGAATTCCTGGCCAATATGAGCCACGAGATCCGCACGCCGCTTACCGCGATCAACGGCTTCTCGACCCTGCTGGGCGAACTGGACGGCCTGCCGCCCGAAGCGGCGTCCTATGTGCGGCGCGTCAACACCGCCGGCCAGACCCTGCTGGCGGTGGTCAACGACATCCTCGACTTCTCGAAACTGGAAGCCGGCCAGATCGCCACGGACCTGCGTCCCTTCGCGGTCGGACCGCTCGTCGAGGACCTGACCGCGATGTTCGCCGAGCAGGCGCGGGCCAAAGGCCTGGTCCTGGCGTTGGAGATCGCGCAGGACATGCCGGACGCGCTCGAAACCGACTCCGGACGGCTGCGCCAGGTGATCGTCAACCTGATAGGCAACGCCATCAAGTTCACCGACGCCGGCGAGGTCCGCATCGTCGTCCGCCACGAGGCCGGCCTCCTCTCTGTCGCGGTTTCTGACACCGGCTGCGGCGTACCGGAGGACAAGCGCGACCAGTTGTTCCAAAGGTTCTCCCAGGTCGACGGCTCGGTCAGCCGTCGCCACGGCGGCACGGGTCTGGGCCTGTCGATCTGCAAGGGCCTGGTCGAGCTTCTGGGCGGCGAGATCGGCATGGCGCCCTCGCCTGGCGGCGGCTCGACCTTCCGCTTCGCGATCCCGGCTCCGATCGCGGCCCTGCCGGACGCCCCCGCCGCGGTCGACAGCGAAGACGACGAGGCCGCCGTCGCGCGGGTGCTGGTGGTCGACGACCTGGACACCAATCGCGAGCTGGTGCGGCGGATGCTGGAGGCCATCGGGCACGAGGTCGAGGAGGCCGACAGCGGCCCCGCCGCGCTGGTCCTGGCGGCCGGCCGGCCCTACCATCTGATCCTGATGGACCTGCAGATGCCGGGCATGGACGGCTTCGCCTCCGCCCGGGCGATCCGCGGCCAGCCCTCGGCGAACCACGACACCCCGATCATCGCCCTCAGCGCCGACGTCCTGCCCGAGCACATCACGGCCAGCGCCGAGGCCGGGATGAACGGCCACCTCGGCAAGCCGATCTCACCGGCCGAGCTGATCGGCGCCGTCAGCCGCTGGGCGGGCGTCCGCGTGCAGGTGGACGTCGCCGCCTAAGCTTTCGCCGGCTCGACGCCGCCCTGGGCGTAGAAGCTGGAGAGCCGCCGGTACGACCGAGAGCCGAACGCCAGCAGGGTGACGACCATCCCCGCCACGCCGGCCAGGCTGAACACCAGCGCGATGCCCCGCTCCGGTCCGCGCCCGTACCAGTCGCCGACCGCCGCCGCGCCCGCCCCGTCGCTCATGAACGGGATGAACACGAACTGGGTCAGCGGCCCGATCAGGAAGGCGGTCAGCGGCGCCGCCGACTGTTCGACGGACTGGGCGAACCCGAACACCCGCCCTTGCCGCTCATAGGGCACCACCTTCTGCAGCGTGGTCTGCTCGGCCGCCTCGGCCCAGGGTCCCAGGAACAGCCACAGGAAGCAGCCTCCCGCCAACAGCAGGATCGACGGCTGCAGCGTGAAGATGCTGCTGACGAACCACACCGCCATGTTGACCAGCAGCAGCGTCTTCAGCGGGTTCTTGCCCAGCCCGACGCGCGCGATGACCAGCCCGCTCAGGATGAAGGCGCAGGACACGAACGCCCACAGCAGCCCCCAGTGCTGCACGCTCATCAGCGACAGGCCGTAGGCGTCCATCAACGCCATGAACACGCCGCCCAGGAAGTTGTTGAATGTCGAGAACAGGATCAGCGCGAACAGCCCCGGCACACCGGCGATCACCCTGATCGTGCCGGCGATGTCGACCCGCTTCGGCCCGGCCAGCGCGGGCATCGCATCGGCTGCGGGCGCCGGCGGCGTCTCGTCGACCTTCAGCAGCAGCAGATGCCCGAACGCCAGCGCCGTGAAGCCCAGCGCGAACATCAGCGTCCACAGCATCCCGCCCCAGGCCACCAGAAAGCCGCTGACCGCCGAGGTGGCCAGGAAGCCGACGCCGCTGACCATCCCGACCAGCCCGTTGGCCTTGTCCCGCCGGTCCTCCGGGATCAGCAGCGTCACCAGCGTCGCCAGCGCGATCGCGCGGATGTTCCCCGCGATGACGCCCAGCATCACCAGCCCCAGGAACCCCCACAACGCCGGCCCGGCCAGGTTCTTCATCTCCGCCGCCGGTGTCGCGACCAGCAGCGCCAGCGCCGCCGCGTAGAACCCCAGCGACACGGCGCTCGACCCCAGCATCACGATCCGCTTGCGATGATGGTCGACCAGGCTACCGAACCAGATCGCCAGCCCGGAGGCGAGCACCAGATACATCCCCGCGATCATCCCGGTTGCGAACACCGACCGGGTCTCCAGGTAGACCCAGAACGTCACCGCGAACCACACCGTGTAGTTGGTGATGTTGGCGACCAGGTTGTTGCCGAGCAGGTGATTGAATGTGCGGTTCATGGCGCGGGGCGGATCAGGCTACGCGCGGAGAGGGCCACGCCGGGGGTGGACGGTGGTTTAGCAAGAAATGGCCTGGGCCGCCTACGCGACGGGGCGCACCGCGCTCGCCCCGCCTACAGCCGGAAAGCGCCTTCGTTGATCTTCTCGAAGCTGGCCTTGGTGATCTTGGTCCAGGTCTTCTTCACGGGGTTGCGGAAGTAAAGCGGGTCCTTGACCTTGGCCGGGTCGTAGCCGTCGTCGACCAGGTCGACCTTGCGATACTTGAAGGTGCCTGTGGTCTCGATCTGGCGCTGCATGCGCAGGAACAGTGGCTGGGCGTAGGTCGGCAGACTGGTCTCGACGTGGGCGTGGAAGGCGGCGAGGTCGAAGGCGTCGTCAACGGTCAGGGCGGCCATGCCGGCGCGGCCGTCGTGGCCGGGGATGGAAACGCCGTAGACGTTGGCCTCGAGGACGCCCGGCGCGTCGGCCAGGCGATCGGCGACTTCGCCGGTCGAGACGTTCTCGCCCTTCCAGCGGAAGGTGTCGCCGATGCGGTCGACGAAGTAGAAATAGCCCTCGGCATCCTGGCGCATCAGGTCGCCGGTCCGGAACCAGGCGTCGCCCTTTTCGAAGACGTCCCGCAGGATCTTCTTCTCGGTGGCGGCCTTGTCGGCATAGCCGGTGTAGTTGCTGCGGGCGTCGTTGGCGTCGATCTTGCCGAGGCACTCGCCGATCTGCTCGGGACCGCACTCGATGCAGAGGCCGTTCGGGCCGCGGACCGGTTCTTCCTTCTCGATGTCGAACTGGACCAGGCGGGCGTTGTATCGCTTCTTCAGCCAGCGCGGGATCCGGCCGATGGCGCCGGTCTGGCCGTCGAAATTGAACATCGACACGTTGCCTTCGGTCGCGCCGTAGAACTCCAGTACCTGCGGGATGGCGAAGCGCTCGACCATCGTCTCCCAAACGTCGGCCCGCAGGCCGTTGCCGAACGCCAGCCGAAGCTTGTGGTCGCGCTCCAGGGGGTGCGGCTCGGCGTTGACCAGGTAGCGGCACAGCTCGCCGATGTAGACGAACATCGTGCAGGCCTCGTCGTGGACGTCCTGCCAGAAGTGGGTGGTCGAGAACTTCTTGCGCAACACGATGGAGCCGCCGGTCAGCAGGCCCGCGCCCATGGCGCAGAGGCCGCCGGTGGCGTGGTAGAGCGGCAGTACCTGGTAGATGCGGTCGTTCTCGGTCGCGCCGGTCGAACCGGCGAAGCCCCGCATGTAGAGCTGGGCGCGCATGTGGGTGATGCGGGCGGCCTTGGGCAGGCCGGTGGTGCCGCTGGTGAAGATCCAGAGCGCGGTGTCCTTGGCCCGCAGGTCGTCCCGGGCGGTCAGGCGATCGGGGCGCAGGTTGCTGCAGCTCTTCAGGGCTGCGGTCAGGTCGCGGCGGTCGCCGGCCACCGGCCCGAGCGTCCACTGATAGACGTGGCGGGTCAGCTGGCCGCGCACGGCCTCGAAGGCCGGGCTGGTCTCGGCGTCGACGAGGCAGTGCATCGCGCCGGAGATGTTCAGGCAATGCGTCAGCGCCGCGCCGGTCAGGTTGTTGTTGATCAGCGCCGTGGCCACCCCGACCTTGGTCAGGCCGTACCAGATCGGCAGGTAGTCCATGCGGTTGGGCATGAACAGCGCCACGGTCTGGCCCCGGGTGATCCCCTGTTCCTTGGCCCAGTGGGCGTAGCGGTTCGCCAGGGCGTCCATCTCGCCATAGGTGAGGGTCTTGCCCTCGAAGGTGATGGCGGGGCGGGTCCGATGCTTGTCGACGGAAGCCTCAAGATCATCGCAGATCAGGGTGCGACTGTCCGGAGCGATGGGCTTGACCCATTTTAGAGTGCGCTGCAGGCCCTTCATGAACCGGAGTTCGCGCGCGATCCGCGCTCTGAGCTTCATGGGTACCCTCTCCAACGCCGCCCCCACGTTCGCCCGCCGGGCGAATCCTGGTCAAGACGACCTTACACATGAGGCGTTTCGCGCCGATGAACGTTGCGGAAAA
Source organism: Caulobacter sp. (assembly GCA_044238855.1). Classification (GTDB taxonomy): domain Bacteria; phylum Pseudomonadota; class Alphaproteobacteria; order Caulobacterales; family Caulobacteraceae; genus Caulobacter. The sequence continues at coordinate 10,321 of JBIICO010000034.1, read as the reverse complement.
GGCGCACTCCTCGGCGCGCCAGGGCGCCGGCGCGGCGGAAGTGTGACCAAGTCATGGCGGGCATTCACGGGCTGTTGAAAGGCTCATTCTCGTCAGCAAGAGCGGATAGCTCTATAACGCCGCGAATTCGCGACACTATACGTCGAGAACAGACGCAGTAGACCACATCCTTGCCCCCGAACTATGTGGATCGGTCGCCGGACGGCGGAACCGGCGGCGATCCATGTTCGTTGATCTTCCGAACAACAACATGGGAAGGTCCGCAAGATGATCTTGGATCGTGAAAGTGCGCGTGCGCTGTTCGGCGAAGAGCCGACTCCGGCCCCCACGACCGACACCGCCCCGCCGCGGCGCGTGTCGACCGCGCCCGTCTATGCCGGCCCGCTGGCCGACGAGGACGACACCACCCTGGCGGCCGAGAACAGCGTCTTCGAGCGTCTGAACGGCGGCAAGGCCCGCAAGGGCGTCGACTGGCGCCTGGTGGCGCCGGTCGCGGTGGCTGCGGTCTGCGTGGGCGGGGCCCTGCTTTTCGCCCTGCCCCGCAACAACGACACGGTGGAAGGCGAGACGGTGGCGTCGACCGAGATCACCGCGCCGCCGACCACGCCGCCGGTGACGACGCCGGTCGCTCCGCCGCCGGTCGCGCCCACGCCCGCTGCGGTCGCCGAAACGGCTCCGGCGCCCACCGTGCAGCGCGCCAGCGCGCCGCGTCAGGCCGCCGCTGCCCGCCGCGCTCCCGTGCGTCAGATGGCCCAGGCCCCGGCCGCGCCGAGCGCCACGGACTCGGTGTCGGACGTAAGCGCCACCGCGCCGATCGCCCCGCCGCCGCCCACGCTGGGTGCGCCGGCCGCCGTGACCCTGACGCCGAGCACCCCGGCGCCGCAACCGGCCACGCCGCCGATCGTCGAACCGACGACGCCGGTCGAGCCGCAGTAGTCTGAGTTGACGGAGACGCCGCTCAGCCCCTCCCGGCGTCTTCCAGGGCGGTTTCGCGAACGCGCGAGGCCGCCCTTTTCCTTGCCTAGAACTTCCGAACGATAATCACGCCGCCGAACACCATGGCCACCCCGAGCAGCCGGGTCAGGTTGACCGGTCTCGGTGCGATGCCGAAGCCGCCGAAATGATCGACCAGGATCCCGGCGAGCAGTTGACCGGCGATCATCAGCGTGATGGTCGAGGCCACGCCCAGGCGCGGGGCGGAGAAGGCGGCCGCGCAGACGAACACCGCACCGTAAGCGCCGCCCAGCCAGGCGTACCAAGGCAGGTCGCGCACTCCGGCCCAGTCCGGCTTGATCCGCATCGCCAGAATGCCGATCAGCAGAACCAGCGTGCCGACCGCGAACGATACGAAGGCGGCGTTGACCGCCGAATTCAGCGGCTTGGCCATCATGGCGTTGGTCGGCCCCTGTAACGCGGTCAGCATGCCGCCGACGACGCAGGCGCAGATCGCGAACAGCATAATGGAGGAGGTCGGGCTCTGGGCGTTCATGCGGGCTGCATAGCGGCGCGGCGTCGCCCGCGCCATCATATCAAAGTTCAGCGCCGCCCAGCCGCTCGCGCCACTCGGCCGCCCGCGCCTTCAAAGCCAGGTCGAGGGACCAGCCCTCAAGCCCCTCGGCGTCGAGTTCGTCGATCTCTTCATAGCTGAAACTCTCCTCGCCATGCGCCTTCCAGGCCGCCTGCAGCGCCTTCTTCGGGTGGCCACCCATGCGCAGGCCCATCCAGAAGCCGTTCTGGCGGTTGTGAAGTTCGCGGCTCGAGCCGATCCAGACTTCACCACTGGCCGCGCAGCGGATCGCGAAGACCCCGGGCCGAGCCTTGCGCTCCTTGTAGGCCGCGGTCAGTTCGCGCCTGCGGTCCCGGTTCATGACGGCCAACCCAGCCGGGCACCATGATCGCGAACATCCGCCGGCCATTCCGCCGCCAGGCCATCGAAGGCTTCACGTTCGCCGGCGAACAGCGCACGCATCGCCTCTTCGTAGCCGGGCCGGTCGCCGGCCATGGTCGTCAGGAAACGGAAGGCGGCCTCGCGCCCCGCCCTCGCCTCCTCGCGCGGGTCGCGCTGGGCGGCCTCGACCAGCTTGCGCAGCGCTACCGAGGCGCCGCCGGGCTGCTTCGCCAGCCAGTCCCAGTGGCGCGGCAGCAGGGTGACTTCGCGGGCGACGACGCCCAGCTTTGGCCGGCCGCGCCCCTTCGGTGGGGCGATGGTCAGGCGCGCGACGACGTCGTCCGCTGTGCCACGCAGGTCGAGATCGATCGGTCGCGCCCCATCTTGGGTGAAGATGCGGACGGTGCTCTGATCGTCACAGGCCGCGACAATGCGGGCGATCTCGGCCAGCGGGCCGGCGGCGAGGCGGCGGTCGCCCTCGAAGGCGACGACGGGGATTGAGGCGTCATGGGACATGCGCGCCTTTTTACCCGGGCGATTCTCGGCGTCAATATTACCCGGCTAAAATATTGAGTTGCGCCGTCTAAGCCTGCCCCGGTCCGAACGGGACATAGCCGCGCTCGACGATACGGCGCAGCGCCTCGTAAGCCTCGGTCAGTTCCTCGAACGCACCGCGCAGATGCGCGAGCCGGGCGAGATCCTCCGGACTGATCCGTCCGCCGGTCTCGGCGACCTTCAACGCCGCGGCGACCCAGACCGCGCGGGCGTGAGCGGCCGCGACCGCCAGCTTCTGGAACTGACGGGCGTCGGCCGGACCGAGAACCTGGCCGATGACCTCCTTGTTGGAGGCAAAGGCGGTGTAGTCGATCTGTTCCAGCTGGCCGCGGACGCGCCGCGCGGCATGCGGATCGCTGTCGTCCTGCGGCTCGAAGTGGTCGTGCGTTCGCCGGAACGTGTTGGTGCGGGTCACGGACATGGCGGCCTCCCGGAGGCGTGGGTCGTCGCACGGAGGCTAAGCCCCGGGAAATTAAGGGAGACTGAAGGACTCAGCCCAACACCAGAGCGTAAAGAGCGTCGTCGCTGTAGGTCCCGTCGGTATGCTTCAGGGCGGCGGGCTCAAGGCCGTAGCGCTGAAAGCCGGCCAACTCGTAGAGCCGGATCGCGGCGGTGTTGTTCGCATTGACCGCCAGCAGCAGCATCTCCACCCCCTCGCCGCGGGCGTGGCCGATGACTCCGGCTACCAGCTTGCCTGCCAGGCCCGAGCCGCGCTGGTCCGCCCGCAGGTACATGCCGAACAACGTCGCCTTGTGCCGCTGCTTGGGATTGGCGAAGCGGCTGTAGCCGGCCATGCCCACCAGCGCCCCGCCGACGAATGCGCCCAGGACGCCCTCGGCGATACGCTCCGCGAACCAGCTGATCGGCTTGGCCGCCTCGACCTCGGCGTCGGACGCGAACGTCGCGGCATCGCGCGTCAGAGCTTCTAGGCGGAGCGTGCGCAGAGTCTCCGCTTCACCCTCGACCAGCCTGCGGACGACCGCCTCGGTCACGTCGGGGCGCTCATCATCGACATCAGCATCTCGCCCATCTTGGCGTGGACGGTGTTGATGGCCTTCAGGGGGCGCACCATGACCTTGAACCGGGTGATCTTGCCGGCGTCGTTCCACCAGATCATGTCGACACCGTTGATCGTTATGCCGTCCAGCTTCGTGGCGAACTCCAGCACCGCCGAATTCGGACCGTCCCAACGGCCGAGATAGTGGAAGTCCGGCGTGTTCAGCACCTGGAACGCCGCCAGAAGATACTTGGCGGTGATGTCGCGGCCGACCTGAGGCGTGTGCACGACGGGCGACTCGAACACCGCGTCCGTATCCAGCAGGGCGTGCAGCCCGGCGGCGTCCTTGCTTTCGACCACGGCGTGCCAGCGGTCCATCACGGTATCGGCCATTGTTCTCGTCTCCATCCCTGTGGGGAGCAGCCTACTTGATCGGCTCGGGGCCGGGAAAGGCCCAGCGCAAGGCGCTCAGTCCGGCCGGGTGATAGATCGAGTGGTGACGCTCGTTCGGGAACGGCTCGTAGGTCCACTTCAGCTCGCGCGGCGCGCCGGCCTTCAGCGCTGCGACCAGGCGGTCCATGCCGGACTGCATCGCGCCGCCCTCGTTGGCGATGGCGAGATAGAGACGGCGATCCTTCGGCCAGGACTTCGAGAGCAGCGCAGCGGCTTCACGGCTCAGCGACTGATCGTCCCACCAGAGGCTGGGGCTGATCGCGATGTAGCGGTCGAACGCGGTCGGTTCACGCAGGGCGGTGTCGACCACGAACAGGGCCGCCAGCGACTCGCCGATCAGGCCGCTCTTGCCGTTCGTGCGATAGGTCGCCTCGATGCGGGGCTTCAGCTCGTCGACCAGGAAGCGGCGGAAGCGCGGGGCCTCTCCCTGGTTGGGGAAGTCCTTCAGCTCGTCCGCCTGGCCGCTGCGGGTGGTGAAGTCACGGACGCGCAGGCCGGAGCCGCTCTGGACGCCGACCACGATAACCTCCTCCGTGACGCCGTTCAGACTGCCAAGCGCCGCCAGGCCGACGACGGGCAGGTAGTCCTGCGCCTCGCCGCCATCGAGCAGATAGAGCACCGGATAGCGGCGCTTGCCGTCGGCGTAGGACGGCGGCAGCCAGACGGTGATGCGACGCTGCTCCCCCTCGACCTTCGAGGGTATCTCAAGGGCGGTCCCGGCGGCGACGGGCGTCTGGGCGGTCGCGGCGCCGGCGCAGAACAGCAGGGTGAGCGCGGCGAGCGCGGGGACGATGCGAAACAAGCGGCGACCTCCATTGAGAAAGCCCTGTCTTGCACCGGCCGGCCGGCATCGGAAACCCGACTTTCGCGAAGATTGAATCGGATAACGCCGCAATCTCTCATAGGCGCCGCGATCAACTCGCCCTAAGGTGGAATCGTTCGCGCCGCCCATTTCCAAGTCGAGCATCGGCGGCGTGCATCCGAGGGCTGGGGAGCACCACCGATGAAACTTCCGAAGCTGAAAGGCCGAACGGCGCTGGCCGCCGCGGTTGTGGCGATCCTGGCGGGCGCCGGGGCCTTGAGCCTGGCCACCGCGCGCCAGATCGATCCGGGCATGAAGCCCGCCTATCTGAAGAAATTCCCGGATTTCGCTCCGGACCTGACGCCGCAGATGCCGGGCGACGTCGACATCAAGCTCAAGACCGAGCTGGAGAAGACCCAGCAGTTCGCCAAGGTGCAGCGTGAGTTCGACCTCTACAGCTGGCAGATGTTCCTGGCCCTGAACTGGCCGACCGACGGAACCGGCAAGGCCGCGCCCAAGCTCACCGACACCAGCTTCGGCGCGCCCCACTGGACGCTGTGGCACAGCTCCAACGACATCTTCCAGACCGACGGAGCCACGCCCGACGCCTGCAAGGTGCAGACGGCGGCCCGGGCGGAGGCTCTGCTCAAGAAGGCGCTGAACAAGCCGGTCAGCAAGGGGCTGAACGCCTTCTCGACGGCCAACATCGCCGCCGACCTGCGCGGCACGCGCTATCTGGGCGTGATGTCCGCCGTGGGCGAGCTGAACGCCGCCACCACGCTGAGCGAGATCGGCCAGGCCTTCACCGGGCCGCTGATCGACCAGAACGGCGAGTTCGTCTTCTACGAGATCCTGATGGATCCCAACGAGGTCAGCTACGTCTGCCAGAACGGGCTCTACAACATCAACGGCCAGGTCGCCTTCAGCGGCGCCGGCAAGACCGTCAGCATGCCCTCGGGCACGCCGGACAAGGACTGGAGCGGCAGCTTCGAGCTGAAGCTGGCCTGGAAGATCATGACGCCGGGCAAGGATGACGCGAGCCGGTTCTACACCATGCCGGCCGTGATCATGGACCAGGGGCCCGATGGCAAGCCGGTCGAGCGCAAGGTCACCGTCGGCCTGGTCGGCATGCACATCGGCCACAAGAGCCAGACCTCGCCGCAGTGGATCTGGTCGACTTTCGAGCAGATCGACAACCTGGCCGTCGACCCGATCATGCACCCGAAGCTGAACCCGTCGTTCAATGACCCGAACTGCGAGATCTGCACGGTCAACCAGCTGCCGATCGCGGACGCCAACGGCAACTTCGCCCGCGTGCCGACCCAGGCCTCGCGGACCATCCCGATCCCGCCGGACAAGCAGGCCCTGAACGCCCAGGCCCAGGCCGAGCTGCGCCGCCAGGGTTCGGTCTGGCAGTTCTACCAGCTGATCGACACCCAGTGGCCGACCAGCCCGACCACCAAGCCGACGCCCTGGAACGCCGGGCTGGGCGGATCGGTCGAGAACAAGCCGGGCGGCAATCCGACGCCGGTGATGCTGACCAACATCACGATGGAGACCTACTTCCAGGCCGGAAACCAGCAGGCCTGCAACGCCCAAGAGAACGTCCCCAACGACGCCAACTGCGTCTCGCCGCCCAGCGCCCAGGCCTCGGCCGCGCCGCCGATCTGGACCAGCCCGCTGAACAACTCGACCGATCCGGACGCGGGCCTGCCCGGGATCAACACCACGATCTTCGCGACCGAGAGCTGCATGGGCTGCCACTCCTCGGCCGGGATCTACACCAGCTACGACCCCGCCAACCCGAACGCGGCGGGCCAGTCCGGACAGCTGACCGGCGACTTCTCCTGGCTGTTCAGCCAGAAGGCCGCCTGGAACGCCAGCGCCGGGACCGCCGCCAAGCCGCGGCCGAAGAAGAAATCCTAGGAGGGGACCGTGGAGCGGGCGTTCGCGTCCGTTATACGCCACTGCTGAAGGAGGGGCATGGACCGCGGTCCGTGCCCCTTTTTTTCATGGCGGGCTCAGCGGGTCTCGCAGACCTTCAGCACCGGGCCCAGCGCCCTGGCGGCGCCCTTGCCGGGGACGGTCCATTCGTCGCCGGCCGAGCCGACGATCAGGTCGTGGCCGGCCATCAGGGTGGCGACCGCGTCGTCGTCGGCCTCGACCTCGACGTTGAAGTTGTTGCCGTCGCCCAGCGCCACGACGAAACCCTCGAGCGTGCGGCGCCCGCCCCTGCCCTGCAGCGTGACCATCACCTTCGAGCCCTCGGGCTCGGCGGCGGTGGGGCCCATGATCGAGATCATGCCGCTCGGTTCGCAGTCCAGGCGAAGGCCGCGGTCGTCGCTCTCGGGGACGCCGTACTGGGCGCTGTCCTGCTCGGCCGTCGTCCACCAGCGGTAGCCGTTCTCGCCGTCGTCACGGGACTCATCCGCCCGGGCCGCTCCGCCCGACAGCGCGAAGGCGGTGGCGAGGATCAGGATCGAGCGGCTGTTCATGGCCATGGACGCGGCCTCCACCAGGAAACGGACAGGCCACATGGCTACCACTCCTCCCGATGGGGCGACGCTACCGGTTCGGGTAGGACGCGCATCCGGCGCTACCGGAAGACGCAGGACGCACCCGCCCACAGCGTCTCGACCTTCGCGTCCGCGCCGCGACCCGAGAGGATGCCCGACAGGCCGCCGGCGTTGAACTCCTGGCCCAGGGTCGTCTCCTCGATGTTGGCCCCGGCATAGGCGGCGACCAGCTGCGAGCGGGTCGAGCCGACGCCGACGCCGTTCATCGTCGACTGCTTGCCGGCGCTGTCGCGATCGGCGCTCCAGCCGGCGAACCTGTCGTCCTGGAACAGCAGGGTCAGGCCGCCGGGATATTCGACGAACTGCATCGGCCCGGCGCCGCACTCGCTGTTGGTGGTCTCCGGCGACGGCGCGCCGGCGACGCGGGTGACGATGTCCAGCGTCTGGGCCTTGGGCAGGCCGAAATCGAGCATGCGGGTCGAGCCCGTGTCGCCGATCACCACCATCAGCCCGCCCGGATCGAGCGACAGCGCGGTCTTGCCGGTCGGGGCCGGAACCGGCGTGGACGGCGGAGGGGCCGAGGCCGGGGGCGTCGCCTCGGCCGGCGGCGCGTCGGCCGGCTGCTGCCGCTCGCCACAGGCGGTCAGGGCGAGCAGCGCGAGGGCCGCGGCGGAGGCGAGCGAGAGCTGGCGGAACATCGTCATGGGGCAGGCGTAGCGCGGATTTCCATCACCGTCATCCCACCCCCTGCCGGTCGATGTTGAAGCGCACGATGCGGCGGACCAGGTCGTCCGGGATGGGGCTGTCCGGCTGGAAGCGGACCGTGCCCTTGCTGGTCGGGAACCCGGCCAGCTCGGCCGCGAAGGCCTCGATCACCGCGCCCGGATGGAAGCTCAGGTGCCGGGCCGCCGCCGCCATGTGGCCGACCGCCTTGCCGCCGACCTTGAAGGTCGGGATGCCGTAGCTGATCCCCTCCGCCGCGCCCGGCGCCGCCGACAGGATCACCGCCCGCAGATGCTCCAGCGCCGCGCGCTGAACGGGCGGCAGGGCGGCGAGGTAGGCCTCGACGGTGGCGGCGGGAGCGGCGGCGTTGCGCATGGGACGGCCCTTTCGGCTCGACGGCGGCGGCGGGATCGCACGCCCCAAGGACGCGCGGGGCGCCGCCGTCCCGACATCGGCGGTCGTGAACCTGTCCCCGGAGTCCCCCGGCGCCGCGATCGCGACCACGCCGCGAAAAAATGGGCGGGAAGACGCCGGACCTTCGGCGGCCGCGCGCGCCGCGCCCGCCCTCGCCCGGACGGCGACGACCGCGTCGCGCGCCTTGCGGCGGCGGGCCTGGCGGGGATCGACGGTGAGCGGACGGCGGTTCATCCGCCCAGTATGCGCCCGTCGGATACGGCGGGGATCGGCGGCCGGCCCGATTGTCTCGAAAGGGGCGAAATGTCCCGCTTTGTCTCGGGATTATATGTCTCCAGAGTCTCGCTTTTCGGCCCCTCAGCGCAGCCAGTCGATGCGGCCGACGCGCAGTCGGTCGATGGTCAGCTCGTCCACATGCAGCCGCCGCACCCGCGCCCGCTTCACCGCCAGCCGGCCGATGGCCAGCGCCCCGATCGCCACGGCCCCGACCGCCAGCGCCCCGAGCATCAGGCTGCCCAGCGCGGCGGTCCCGACCGCGCCGGCCCCCACGGCCCCGCCGCCGAGCTTGGCCCCCTTGGCGACGATCTTGCCGCCGTGGGCGTGGTGGGCGGGTTCGGTGGTCGCGTCGTCTAGGCTCGGGTGGTGGTGGGTCATGCGGGGAGGATGACTCACGGGCGAGAGAGCGCAAGGGTTGTGTGCCCCCCCTCTTCCGCTCGTCCTCGCGAAAGCGAGGACCCAGGCTTTGTGGCCGCGGGTCCATCAAGGCCATGCGCCATCATCGACGCAGGCACGTCCGAAACCTGGGTCCTCGCTTTCGCGAGGATGCTCGGATGTGGATGAGTGGGAGGGAGCCCCTTCGATCTCCGGACCGCCCGGCGATCGTCTCGCCATGAGGACGGGCGGGGACGTGGTGCGCGTTGCTTACTCCCGTCGGGAGAGGTGGCGGCGGAGCCCAGGGATGAGGGGTTATGCCCCCCGCCCCGCCAGCCTGGCCCGAACCCACCCGGCGGCCCGCTCGACCGCCTCCTGCTTGCCGAGATACCGCCCGGCGCGCTCCTCGGGCGCGCCATGCAGGGCCTTCCAGCGGGCTTCGCGGAGCGCGTCTTCGATGGGCGCGGTCTGCGTGGTCGAGCCGGTCAGCGCCTCGTCCGTCCGGACCCACCAGGCATCGACGACCGGCTTGTAGACCGTCTCCATGTACTCGAGGCTGCGCGGGAACCGGCGGTGGATGTCGGCCTCCGGTATGTCGTGCCCGCCCCGCGCCACGCGGCCGGCCACGCGGGCCAGCGACGCCTCGACGTCGGGCAGGCGCAGGTAGACCAGCTCGATCCGGTAGCCCGCCCGCCGCCAGCGCGCGATGCGGTGCGCATGCGACCGCGTCGCCAGCGTGGTTTCGAGCGCGATGTCCCGCCGCTGCGCCGTCAGTTCGTCCAGCAGCCGCAACATCTCCCGCCCCGCCAGCAGGTCCGGCGCCCGCCCGGCCCCGCCCACGCCGATCCGCCGCGCGATCTCGTCCGCGTTCACGAACTCGAACGGCTCGGGACGGCGGGCGAGGATCGCGTTGGCGAAGGTCGTTTTACCCGCGCCGTTGGGGCCGGCGATAATCAGGACGGTGGGAATGGCGGGCGCAGAATGAACCCTGCCCCCTTCGATCTCATGGATGTCAACGTGCCGACCGGTCCAGGTCAGCTCCGCTCAACTCGGAGTGAGGCGATAGGTGTGAAATGTAGAGTGAAGAGACTTCATTCGCTTGCGTGGGAAATCTCACCGCACCATCGCAGAAGCTACACAGTGAACGACCTCTTTTCCCACCGAGTAGGCACGCTTGACTTCATTATAGTTGGTCGTGCTCGGAATTGCTCCCGAGTGAACAAATCCGTGACGCCACGTTATGACATTTGTATATGACGATCTTACACTTCCCCGACCAGCGCGCAGGAATTCCTCTTCTTTATCCGCGAGCTTTTTCTTGA
>JBIICO010000033.1:0-22634 GCA_044238855.1 Caulobacter sp. | reverse complement strand
AAGCGCACGATGGTGGTCGTGCCCGCCCCCGAGGGACCGACCAGGGCCACCGTCGTTCCTGCGGCGGCGCGGAAACTGACGTCGGTGAGGCCCTCCGATCGCGCATCGTGGCGGAAGCTGACGGCCTCGAACGCCACCTCGCCGCCGACGCCGTCCGACGCCGGGGGGAGGTCGACCGCGTCGGGCGCCTCGGCCACGTCCGGCGACTGTCGGCGCAGGTCGAGCATGGCCTCCATGTCGATGAAGCTCTGGCGGATCTCGCGATAGGCGAAGCCGAGGATGTTCAGCGGGCCATAGAGGTTGATGAGGATCAGCACGGCCGCCGTCACGTCGCCTGGCCCCATCCGGCCGGCGGCGGCCTCGAACCCGGCCATCACCGCCATGACCGCCAGGCCCAGGCTCATGATCGCCGACTGGCCGACGTTCAGCAGGGTCAGGCTGTTGGTCGCCTTCACCTGCGCCCGGCCGTAGGTCTCCAGCGCCCGGCTGTAGTCGGCGACCGCACGGTCCTCGGCGCCGAAAGCCTTGACCGTCTCGTAGTTCAGCAGCGCGTCCACGGCGCGGCCGGCGGCCTCGGCATCGGCCTCGTTGAGCGCGCGGCGATGGGCGATCCGCCAGTCGGAGACGGCGAAGGTGATGACGACATAGACCAGGACGGTGACGACCGCCGCGGCCGAGAACCGCCAGTCGTAGGCGACCCCGAGCACGCCCGCGGCGATGACAAGCTCGATGAAGGTCGGACCCAGGTTGAACACCAGCGCCCGAAGCAGAAAGTCCATCGATCGCGCGCCCCGATCGATGACCCTCGACAGGGAGCCGGTGCGCTTCGTCTGGTGATAGTCCACCGAAAGCGACAGGGCATGAGCGAAGGTCTCCGCGGCGGCCCGCGCCTGGGCGGCCTGGGCGACCGGGGTGAAGATCGAGTCACGCAACTGCGGCGCGGCGGCTGACAGGAAGCGGATCAGGGACCAGCCGAGCGCCAGGGCGGCGAAGGTGGCGCTGACCTGCACGGCGGCGCCCTGCCCGGCCGTCAGACGGTTGACCGCCGCACCCAGCAGCAGCGGGGCGAACACGCCGGCGATCTTGCCCGCGAGCGTCAGGGCCAGCGAGGCCGTCAGCCGCCAGCGCAGGCCGGGCGCGCGCGATCGCAGGACCAGGCCCGTCAGGTCGCGCAGCGCGGTGATCGGCTTGGCCTTGGGCTCGACGGCGGGCTGGGGAGAGGCCGGATCCCTGACCGCGTAAGCCCGCATCAGGCGCGCCGGCCAGGCAGCAACGTCGTCTGGACGCCGCCGCTGGGCGTGGTCCAGTCGATGCGCCAACCGCCGTCGGCCAGCGGTCCGGCGCGAAACACCGCGGCGCCGACCGGTTCGGGTCGCACGGTCGGGAGGATCACCGAGTCCTCGCCTCCCTCGCCCGCGACCTCGAACGTGTGATCGCCGGCGCCCAGCGGCCGCACCATGGCGATGGCGAAGCGGCCGTTGCCGTCGATGACCGAGCCGCCGCCCGCCGAACGGTCGACCCGCAGGCCGACGTCAGCATCCGGCGTGCCGATGCCAGAAATCACCGCGCCGCCGTCGCGGTCATAGTCGACGGCCAGGATGCGGGGCGGCCGCGACCCCTGGGCCAGCACCCGCGCGCCGGTCCCGGCCCGCAGAAGCGCGGCCCGGCCGTCGGGCGTCAGAACCAGGTAGCCCTCAGACATCACCTTCCGGCCGTCGATGGTCATGAACAGGCCGTACAGCCGCACCGCCGACACGGGCGGGGCCTGCGCGGTCCAGCGCCCCTGGGCGTCGGCCGTGGCGGCCAGGGTCTCGCCGGTTGGCGTGCCGAGCATGACCTTGGCGCCCGGCGCCGCGGCGCCTTCGAGGGTCACCCCGTCCTGGGCGAACCGGACGCCAGTGGTCGCCGGGGGCGCGACGTAGCCGGCTTCAGCCGCCGGCGGCCCCTTGGCGGGCGCGGGTTTCCACGGCTGCTCAGCCCCGCCGCAGCCGGCCAGTCCGAGCAGCGGGATCAGGCCCGCCAGCGCCAGCACGCGAAACGACACGACTCTTGAAACCTTTCGCCCGAAGTCCGATCTTGCAGACATCGTATCTGCACGGCGCGCCTGCAAGCGCGCCTTTTTTCTCCCCGGAGTCGCCTTGGACACGCAAAACCCGCCCGGAATCCTGGATTCCGTCTGCATCTATTGCGGTTCGTCCAACGATGCAGACCCGAAATTTCTCGGCTCCGCCTACGAAATCGGGGGCGAGATCGCGCGGGCGGGCATGAAGTTCGTCTACGGCGGCGGCGGCGTCGGCCTGATGGGCGCGGCGGCGCGCGGCGCCCATGACGCCAAGGGCCGGGTGCTGGGAATCATCCCCGACTTCCTGCGCGGGCGGGAGCAGCCGTTCGACGATGTCGAGACCGTTGTCGTGACCTCGATGCACGAACGCAAGATGATGATGTTCGAGCGGTCGGACGCCTTCGTCGTGCTGCCGGGCGGCATCGGCACGCTGGAAGAGGTGGTCGAGCTTCTGTCATGGCAGCGGCTGGGCTTGCACCAGAAGCCGGTCGTCTTCTACAACCCGCGCGGCTTCTGGAACCCGCTTTTCGAGCTGTTCCATCACACCATCCGGGAAAAGCTGTCGCCCCCCGAGTTCGCCGACTCCTGGCGCTCGGTCGACCGCGTCGAGGACGTGGTCCCGCGGATCCGCTCCATGAGCGTGGTCCGCGACGCCGACGCCGTGCACCCGGACACGGCGCGCTTGACTTAGTTGCAATTAAAAACTCACTATCGCCGCATGACGCCGGACTCCCCTCCGGCGCGGGGATAGGAGACTCCATAATGCGTGTGTTCATGCTCGCGGCTGTTGCCGCGATGGCCCTGGCGGGTTCCGTCACGGCGGCCGACAAGTCCGCGGAAAACGGCTGGCTGACCCTCAAGACCAAGACCAGCAAAGGTCATGTGATCTTCGACGGCACCGTGTGGAAGTGCAGTGTCGACGTCTGCCGCGCGACCAAGGTCAAGGCCGTGCCGGCCGACCGCGCCTGCCGCCGCCTGGCGGCGGAACTGGGCGAGATCACCGGCTTCGGGTACCGCGGCCAGGAGTTCGACGCCGCGGCCCTGGCCTCGTGCAACGAGAGCGCCAAGGCCGGCTGACCCGGTCTTCAGTGAGCCTACGGAAAGGGCGCGGCCGCCAAGGCCGCGCCTTTTCTCGTTTGGGCTAGTGACCGTTGTGCGGGACGCCCTCGCCCGCGTCGGTCAGGCCGTGGCCGAAGGGGATCGGCTTGCCGTCCGCGCCACGGTCGGCGATGCGGACCATCTCCATCATGCCGGCGTCCTCGTGGTTGAGGATGTGGCAGTGAAGGACGAAGTCGCCGACGTAGCGCCGATAGTGGCTGCGCACCTTCACCACGACGCCGAACTCGATGAAGACGGTGTCCTTGAACGCCCCCTTCATGCCGAAATACTGCGACGTGGGATCGGCCGTCAGGTCACGACCGTCGGCGCTGGTCACCGACATGATCTCGAACGGATTCACGTGGATGTGGAACGGGTGGCCGATCTTCACCGCGTCGTCCGGATCGATGCGCAGTTCCCATTCGTCTGTATTGCCGAGCACGAGGGTCCGGCTGAAGTCGTTCGGATTGAAGCGCCGCGCCGGCTTGTCGAAGTCGTTGCCGACGCCGGGCCCCTTGGTCGGCACGGTGGCGGCGTTGCTGAGCGAGAAGAACAGCTGCTGATGAGTGTCGATCGTCGCGTTCGCCAGCGTGGTGTGCGGCGCGAAGGCGCCGAGATCGAGATTCGCGCGGATGCCCTTCACGATGGCGGCCTTGAAGGCGGCGTCCGGGATCGACAGCGCCTCCGCGCCCTTGGCCAGCAGCTCGACCACCTGCGCGCGCGGCGGCGCCGCCTTGCCGGGCGCGGCGTCGACGTTGACCAGGAACAGTAGCTGCCGACGGTCGGAGCTGCCTTCCACGCCCGCCTGCGCCACGTCGATCGTCTCGTCGATGACGCAGTATTCGCCGGGCTCGTCGAAGGCGACCAGAACGTCGCTGCGATAGCCTGGCTGCAGGAAGGTGCTGGCCCGCTCGACCGCCCTGGTCCGCGTCAGGCCATCGGCGGCGATTTCGAACTGCGGCAGCGCCTCCTTGGTCGGCTCGCACTGCTGGTCGATGATGTCGTCCTGCTTGAGCGCGCCGATGCGGGTCAGGTCGATCGCCTTGGCGCCTTTCGTCCGCTTGCGGATCGAGACGCGGATGGTGTCGCCCACCCCGCCGTGGATGAAGCGCCAGCGCTCCGGCACGCCGACGCGGGCGTCCTGCGACAGGACGGCGGTCGTGGCGCCGTTGACGGTGGTGAAGCGGCCGGACTTCTTCCAGTTGCTGCCGAACACGTCGTAGCCGTCCAGCACCCCGACGTCGTCCTTGTCGCAGCGCCAGGTGTCGTCCGGATTCTTCTTCGAGGGCTTCAGGCCACCCGGCGGCGCCGCGGCGTTCGGATCGCGGCAGATGTACTGGATCTGCTGGAAGACGAAGGTCTTGTCCGGCGAGGCCTTGAGTAGCACATCGACATCGCCCGGGATCACCCCGCCCGCGGCGGCGCGCTGCGGCAGACGATCGCCCTTGACGATCAGCGCCCCGGCTAGGCCGCTGGCAACCTGGATCGCCGTCGAGCCGTGGACGTGCGGGTGATACCAGAAGGTCCCCGCAGGGTGGTCGAGCGGGATGTTGTACTCGTACTCGTAGGTGAAGGTCTGATTGGGCGGCAGCGTCCGCAGCACGTTGTCGCTGATCCCCGCCGGGCTGACCCACAGGCCGTGCGAGTGCAGGTTCGTTGTGTTGAAGCAGTGCGGCACGTTGATGTCGCCGCCATGGCCCGGACAGCCCTCCTCCGGCGGGAGCAGGTTGCGCATCAGGATCCGGACCGTGTTGCCGGGCTTCGCCACCAGCGTCGGCGCGACATAGGGGCGGTTCGGATCGTTCGGACGGGTCGCGTCCTGATAGGCGCGTAGCCGCACCTGGTCGAACATCTTGCTGTTCGGGTTCCAGATCCGCGACTTGATGTAGACCACGTCCAGCTTGGCCAGGACTTCCGGCCCCTCGACCACGGGGGTCGGGGCGGCGCCCAGCTCCTGGGCCGGCTTGGGGCCCGGCGGCGTCAGGGTCAGCAGGGGCGGCGCGCCCACTTCCTGTCCCGATCCGGTTTGCTGCGATCCCGACTGCGCCAGCGCCGCGCCAGAAACCCCGAGCGCCAGAGCGCCCGCCAGTATCATCCGTCCGCGCCGCGCGCGGGTCTTCGCCCGATGCATGTCTTGCCCCTTGGATACAACCCAAGGGCAAGCTTGGGGCAATCGCCCCACACGCACAAGTCGCAATACTCGCCTGTTCGGCGAGACGGTATCAGGCGGTCTGGCCGGCCAGACGCCTGGCCGCCTTGTCGCGGCCGATCAGTGGCAGGATCGCGCTCATGTCCGGACCGTGCTCGAGGCCGGTCAGGGCCTTGCGCAGCGGCATGAACAGGCCACGCCCCTTGGCGCCGGTGCGCTCCTTGATCGCGCCGGTCCAAGCGCTCCAGGTCGCGCCGTCCAGTTCGGCGGGCAGCAGCTCCAGCGCCGCGTCGATCACCGCGCGGTCCTCGTCGGCGATCACCGGCGCAACCGCGCCCGAGATAACGCTCGCCCACTGCGCGACATCGCCGAACAGGGTCAGGTTCACGCGGATGGCGTTCCAGAAGCTCTCGCCCAGATCGGCCGAAATGTTGGCCAGGCGTGGCTGGGCCGTCTCGTACGGCATGGCGTGCAGGATGGCGGCGTTGACCTTGCCCAGGTCTTCCGGATCCCAGCGGGCCGCGCGGTGCGCCATCTTGCCGAACGCGAAGTCGCCGGCCAGACCTTCGATCGAGGCGCCCGGCTCCAGCGGATCGGAGGTGCCGATACGGGCCAGATGCGAGATCACCGCCAGGGGCTCGTAACCCTGCTCGCGCAGCTCCAGGATCGACAGCGAACCCAAGCGCTTGGAGAGCCCCTGCCCGTCCGCGCCGACCAGCAGCGTGGTGTGGGCGAACGCCGGCGATTTCGCGCCCAGGGCCTCGAAAATCTCGATCTGGGCGCCGGTGTTTGTGACGTGGTCCTCGCCCCGTATGACGTGGGTGATGCCCATGTCGATGTCGTCGACCACCGACGGCAGGGTGTAGAGGAAGGCGCCGTCCTCGCGGATCAACACCGGGTCCGACATCGAGGCGGTGTCGACCTCGCAGTCGCCGCGCGCCAGATCGTTCCACTTCACGCGCTTGCCCTCGAGGCGGAAGCGCCAGTGCGGACGGCGACCTTCGGCCTCCAGCGCCTTGCGCTCGTCGTCGGTGAGCTTCAGGGCGGCGCGGTCGTAGATCGGCGGCTGGCCGCGCGACAGCTGCACCTTGCGGCGGAGGTCCAACTCTTCCGGACGTTCGTAGGCGGGGTAAAGCCGGCCGGCCGCCTTCAGGCGCTCGACGGCTTCCTGGTAGACCGGGAAGCGGGCCGACTGGTTGTGGCGCTCGTCCCAGAGCATGCCCAGCCACGTCAGGTCGGTCTCGATCGCCTGCTCGAATTCCTTCGTCGACCGCTCCAGATCGGTGTCGTCGATGCGCAGCACGAACCGGCCGCCCTGCCCCTTCGCGAAGAGCCAGTTGATGAGGCCGGTGCGGATGTTGCCGACATGCAGGCGCCCCGTCGGCGACGGAGCGAAACGGACCTTCACGGTCATGGATAGAGCGTCCTTATCAGAGCCGGGCTAGGTCGGCTCTGGACGACCTAAAGTCAAGGTTTCGGTCGGCAATACGCTCGCCGCCGCCCAGCGGCATGCGAGCAGCTTGGCGACTCCCGGCATCCGCGCGTGCTCGGCCATGCGCCGCCGCCGGGCTCGACCAGTTCCAGAAACCGCATCAGCGTCCCGAGCGCGAAATGGCCGGGGATTTGTCCACCCCGGGGAGGCCGACGCCGGCTGGAGCTCTAACCGCGGGCCGACGGCGCCTCGTCGTCGAAGAAGGTCGGCGAGCCATGGACGAGAATCCGTGCGCAACCGACCAGCATGTCCGTCGAGCCGGCCACGAGAGTCCGGAAATTGTCCAGCAGCGCTTCGCTGAGCCGCTCGCGGCCGTCGCCGGCGGGCAGCAGGACGCCGGCCGCCCTGGCGCGCTTGAGCAGGCTGTTGACCTGCATTCGCGAGGTGTCGCAGCGCCGGGCCAGCTCGGCGACCGTGAAGGTGAGCGGTCCGCTGGGCGGGAAGCTGTCATCCGGCTCACCGCTGCGCATCAGCTCGCAGAGAATGACCATTCCGGCGTATCGCTCGGAAAACAGGTCGACTTCGCCGCCCAGCTTGGCCGGCTGCTGAAGGGTGGCGAGGCTGACTTCCGAGAGCACCACCAGATAGTCGATGAAGAGGTGGTCGAAGTCGGCCAGCACCTCGGCGACGGTCGGGTCCTGGTCGGCGCGGGCCGCCAGCTCGCCGCGCACGCGCTCGCGGAAGGCCTTCTGCATCGTCTCGGTGGTCCGGTAGCGGCGGTCGCGACCATCACCCTCGTTCGGGGCCGGCTCCACATAGCCTATGAAGCGCATGTAGGTGAGGATCGCCCGCGCCCGTCCGGGCCCCGAGATGGTCGTCCCCTTCAGCGTCTCGCTCATGCGCGAAATCGTCAGCCCGCCCGGCGTCGCTTCCAGGTACAGGGCCCAGCTGCCCGCCGCGAAACGACCGAAGTCGCGCAGCAGGCGGCTGATCTCACCGCCCGGACCGGCCTGTGGCGCCCAGACGTCGACGATCCGGCGCGCGAGGTCCGAAAAGCCCGGCGCGGCGCGGCGGCGCAGGTGCGGAATCTCGTCGTAGAGCTTCGCGGCGAGCACTTCGGCCGCGCGTGAAACGTGAACCTTAATGGATTGAACCGCGGACCTTTGGTCCGCTCCCCCTTCGTTCCCCCAAGAACAACGCGATTAGAGCAACCCAATCCGGGTTGTCCACAATTCCCGCCCCTGTAGGTCGGTTACCTGACACAATGTCGCAAGAAAAACGCGGCGGCGTTGCGGAATTAACCAAGCCACAACGCTCGGTGGTCACAAAATTTCACGCGAAACGCGAAGATCAACGCCAGCTTGTGTCCCTGCGGAAGCTTTGGTCACCCGGATACGGACGACGGTTTTGTTCGACCAGAACGGATGCGCGGCTGAATCCGCTAGCCTTCCCGAGACAGCGCCCGGTCGATCAGGCCTTGGTCCTGGTCGTAGACCCAGCATTCGACCAGCATGTCGTCGGCGACGCGGTAGACGAGCACCCGCTCGATCACCCGCTCCCGGCCGTCGACGGTGATCGCTTCGCGTACGATCACCGTCGCCCTCGCCTCGCCGGCCATGATGTCGACCACCTCGACCAGACGCCGCGACGTGCGCTTCGTGAACGCCAACAGCGCGCCGACCGCCTCGGCCTTGCCCGCATAGGTCTTCGCGTGCGGGTTTTCCCCGAACCAGTGCAGGACGAAGTCGTCGGAATAAACCGCCATCATGGCGGCGAAATCGCCCGCCAGCCAGGCGTCGACGTAGCGCCGGGCCGCGGCGAGGTTTTCAGGTCGTGACATGCGCCGTCTCCGTCCGTCAGAGCATGACGCCACGACGCTCGCCGGAAACAAACTACCCCGCCGGTAAGGACCGGCGGGGCAGGAAGAAGTCAGTCGTCGCGATGGACCCGTTCACGGCGCTCGTGCCGCTCCTGGGCTTCGAGGCTCAGCGTCGCGATCGGGCGAGCTTCCAGCCGTGCGAGGCCGATCGGTTCCCCGGTCTCCTCGCAGTAGCCGTACGACTCGTCCTCGATCCGGCGCAGGGCCTCGTCGATCTTCGAAATCAGTTTTCGTTGGCGGTCCCGAGTCCGGAGCTCAAGAGCCCGGTCAGTCTCCGACGAGGCGCGATCGGCCAGGTCGGGATGATTCTCGGTTTCCTTCTGGAGATGGGTCACCGTCTCGCGAGATTCGCGGAGGATGTCCTCTTTCCAGTCCAACAGCTTTTGCTTGAAGTAAGCGAGCTGACGCTCGTTCATGAACTCCTCGTCCTCGGAGGGACGATAGACTTCAACCTTCTCTAGAACGGTAGCCGCCGTCATTGACGCTCCACGCCCCCATCCACAAGCTCGCACATGCGAGCGCGGCCTTATATCAAAGCCTGTACGCCATACAATGAACCTCGTGTTCGGCGCGCGTTCATGCCGCGATTTTCGCCTGCTCGAGTTTCGCGATTTCAACCGCAGCGCGCGTTTCGATTTCGTCCAGCAACGCTTCCAGGCGCCCGTCGTCGGTGTTCTGGCGCTCGTCCCGCACCGCGCGGACGAGGCGATCCAGCGAGCCGACCGACAGATCGCCGTCGATCAGGGCCAGCTTCACCTCGTCCAGAACATCCAGGATGCGACCCGCCCGGTTCACGGCGCGCTTGCGGCGCTCCAAGGGCCCGCCGACGTCCTGCAGCGCCAGCAGTGCCTCCAGGCCGCTCACGGCCGACAGGCCAGCCGTCGGCGTCGTCCCGACCGCGCCGTGAGCCGCTTCCACGGAGGGCAGGCTGAACGCGGCGCCGCCGCCCGCGGGCTTCACCCCGCGCGGCCCGCCGACACTTCCCGTTCCGTTCGCGCCCGAGACCTTCATGCCGCGTGAATCGCCTGTTTCAACATTGGTTGACCAGCACAATCGGCCCGTATGGTTAATGCCGGGCAAATTCTGCCGTCGGTGATAATCCGCGCCCGCCGACGTCACGCCAGAGCATTGTAAAAACATCACTTTTCCGCTGGCGCGGTTCTCGCATGCACACGCGCAACACAGCACCTGCTGTCGTGGGAGCGTCATGCGTAAGTCTCTGGTCGGTAGTCTCGTCATCGCCCTGGCCATGGTTCTGGCCGGTCCGGCCATGGCCAAGTCGCGCATCAAGGATGTGGTCGAGTTCGAGGGGGTCCGCGCGAACATGCTGACCGGCTACGGCATCGTGGTCGGCCTGAACGGCACCGGCGACAACCTGCGCAACGCGCCGATGACCCGCCAGAGCCTGGAAGCGATGTTCGAGCGACTGGGTGTCAACGTTCGCGACACCAACCTCAACACCAAGAACGTCGCGGTCGTGATGGTCACCGCCAAGCTGCCGCCGTTCGCGGCCAGCGGCTCGCCGATCGACGTCACCGTCTCGGCGGCCGGCGACGCCAAGAGCCTGCAGGGCGGCACCCTGCTGGTCACCTCGATGCTGGGCGCCGACGGCCAGGTCTACGCCGTGGCCCAGGGTACGGTGCAGACCGGCTCGGTCTCCGCATCGGGCGGTTCGGGCAGCACGGTGACCAAGGGCGTTCCGACCTCGGGCCGTATCGCCGGCGGTGCGCTGATCGAACGCGAGACCGGGTTCCAGCTGGCCAGCATGGGCCAGGTGCGGATGACCCTGCGCAATCCGGACTTCACCACCGCCCAGCGGATCGCCCAGGCGGTGAACTCGCGCTTCCCCGGCACGGCCTACGCCGAGAACCCCACCATCATCACACTGCGTCCGCCGGCCGGCGCCGACATGGCGGGCTTCCTGGGCGCGGTCGAGAACCTGGAAGTCGAGCCCGACTCCCCGGCCAAGGTGGTGATCGACGAAGTCGCCGGCGTGATCGTCATGGGCGACCAGGTAAGGATCTCCACCGTCGCTATCGCCCAGGGCAACCTGACCATCACGGTCCAGGAGACACCGCAGGTCAGCCAGCCGGCCCCGTTCAGCCGCGGTGAGACCACTGTCACCAGCAACTCGCAGATCAACGTCGACGAGGAGCGCGGCCGTCAGCTGCTGACCCTGAAGAACGGCGCCTCGCTGGCCAGCCTGGTCAACGGCCTGAACGCCCTGGGCGTGACGCCGCGCGACATGATCTCGATCCTGCAGGCCATCAAGGCTGCGGGCGCCCTGCAAGCCGACATCGAGGTGATGTGATGAGCTTCACCGTCAACGGCCCGCTTCAGGCGCTGACCGCCTCCCCGACCGGCCCCACGGGTTCGGCCGCCGAGATCGCGCTGAAGAAGCGCCGCATCGCCGAGACCGCCCAGCAGTTCGAGGCGTCGTTCATCTCGCAGATGCTGAAGCCGATGTTCGACTCCCTCAACTCCGACGGCCTGTTCCAGGGCGGTCAGGGCGAGGAAATGTTCCGCTCGTTCCTCGTCGACGCCGTTTCCAAGCAGGCGGCCAAATCGGGGGGCGTCGGCGTCGCCGACGTCGTCCAGCGTGAAATGCTCAAGCTCCAGGGCCTGACAGAAGAAGGGACCACCAATCATGGCGCTTGACGCCCAGGACGCCACTGATCGCGTCGAACAGCTGATCATCCTCACCGACCGCCTGACCGGCATGATGGCCGAGCAATGCCTGGCCTTCGAGCAGCGCCGTCCGCAGGACGCCGCCGTCGGCATGGAGGAGATGACCCGGCTGGCGAACCTCTATCGCCATGAGTCCCTGCGCGTGCGGTCCAGCCCGGCCCTGATCGAGGCCGCGTCGCTTGAGCTGCGCACCCGGCTGATGCGCGCGACCGAAGGCTTCGACGCCGTGCTGGCCCGCCAGGGGCGTGCGCTGGAAGCCGCCCGCACCGTCACGGAGGGCCTCGTCCGCGCCATCGCCGACGAAGTCGCCAGCCAGCGCAGCAGCGGCAGTGGCTACGGCCCCGGCGCGGCGCCCCAGAGCGGCGACGCCCGCGCGATCACCCTGAACAAGCGGGCCTAGAGCACGCCCGGGTCAGAGGGATTCGTCGGACCCGGATCAGCGTGCTCCAAGTTCCCGGGTTTTGAGCGCGTTCAGGCGGCGGAACCGCGTACACTTCCGCCTGACGGGCTTCAGCGCTCAGCCTTACCGGTCGTGCCGATCTCGGCCAGGGTCGTCATCAGGCGCACGCCGGCTTCCAGCGCGTCGGGATGGATGGTGAAGTCTGCGGTGTGCACGCCGCCCTCTCCAAGCCCGCCCTTGGCGACACCCAGCGAGACGTAGAAGGCGGGCCGGTCCGCCGTGTAGTAGGCGAAGTCTTCGGAGAACATGCCGCGCGACGGGCGGGTGTCGATCCGGCCCGGCCAGGCGGCCTGCAGCGCCGGCAGCGTGTCGGCGTAGAGCGAAGGATCATTGACGGTCGCCGGCGAGCCCACGCGCAGGCTCCACTCAGCCCTCACACCATGCGCCGCCGCCAGGCCGTCGATGGTGCGCCTGATGATCGTCTCGATCGCTTCCCCGCCCTCCGGCGCGACCGTCAGCGGCTCGAACGCGCGGATGGTGCCGGAAAGCTCGGCGCTGGCCGGCAGGATGTTCGGGCCGCCGGACTCGGCGACGACCTTCGTCACCGAGATGACCACCGGCCGGTTGGCGATATCGAGCTGACGGGCGGGCAGACGGGCCAGGGCCTCGACGAAGTCCGCCGCCACCACGGGCAAGTCGTCGCCGTCATGCGGCGCGGCGGCGTGCGAGCCGCGGCCGGTGAGCTTCAGCGTGAAGTAGTTGCTGCCGGCCAGCATCGCGCCGGGACTGACCGCGATGGCGCCCACCGGCATGCCGGGCGCGGAATGGAGGGCGTACAGCGTCTTCACGCCGAGCTTGTCGAGGACGCCCTCGGCGACGATGTCGTCCGCCCCGCCCGCGACCTCCTCGGCCGGCTGGAACAGGAAGACGATCTTGCCGGCATAGCGGGCCTTGTGGGTCGCCACATACTTGGCCGTCGCCAGCAGGATCGCGGCGTGCACATCGTGTCCGCAGTTGTGCATGACGCCGTCGATCTCGGAGCGCGGGCTGTGGCTGGCGGGCTCGGTCGCGCCGGGATCCAGCCGGCGGGCGTCCATCTCGGCGCGCAGGGCGATGGTCGGCCCTGGGCGGCCGGTGTCGAACACCGCGATCACCGCCGTCGGCGCATTCTTCGACGCCACGAAGGTGAAGCCGCCGAAACCGCGCAGCTGCCCGGTCAGGTAGTCGTGGGCCTTGGTCTCCGCCTTGCCCAGTTCCGGATTGCGATGGAGGAAACCGTAGGCGTCGCGGGCGACAGGGAGAACGGAGCCGATGTCGGCGGCCCGCGCCGCCAGCGGCGCCAAGGCGAAGAAGACCGCCGTCAAGGCGGCAAGAGGCTTGTTCGGCATGTCGTACGCTCCGCGGCAACAGACCGTCTGGATGCCGCGAGTCTCGGCCGCGCCCTAACCCGGGACGCGAAGGGCGATGGAGGCGGGATCAAAGGCCGGCGGGTCGCGCCAGACTGCGGCATGGCCCGAGGCCGGCCACAGCAGACCTTCGAGATGCCGCCACAGCCCGTCGATCTCCCGCGCGGCGGGGCCGAGCGGCAGGAGCTCCTGGGCGACCAGACCGGCGGCGACGCTGTGCTGGTAGGCGGCGCGGGCCCGGAGGCCGACGGGCGCGACATCACTGGCTTCGCGCAAGAGCCGGACCGCCTGGGCGACCACGGGCGCCTCGACGCCGGCCCGGCGCGACGGCGCCTGGTTCAGCACGAACAGCGCCGGCTTGCCCAGCTGGCGCGCCAGCTCCGCCGACTCCGCAACGGCCTTGAGGTCGAAGAAGTTGGGGCGGGCCACGATCAGACAGAGATCGGAGCAGCGCACGGCCTGCTCGACGTCGTTCTCGACGTTGGGGCCGGTATCGACGATCAGCAGGTCCAGGCCCTCGCGGACGGCGTCCTGCTGGCGGGTGAAAAGGGCGCCGGGCTTCACGGCCTCGATGCGGGGATCGGTCCGGCCGGACTGTCGCCGCCACGCCACCGCCGACTGCTGGCGGTCCATGTCGGCCAGCAGAGTCGCGTGGCCGTCAGCCCGGGCCGCCACCGCCAGGTGCAGCGCCAAGGTCGTCTTTCCAGTCCCGCCTTTGCGGGAGAGTACGGCGAGCGTCTTCATCGCCAGTCCCTGAACGGTACGAACGCCTGTCCCGGAGCAGGAACCGTGCCTTCCCGGCCAATGTGGGACAACGATGTTGCGTTTCGATGTCGGAAACCCTTGCCGGGCCCCGGAAATCGACCTCAGGGCCGCCGGAAGAGCAGGCCCAGCAGGTTGGACGCCGCACGAATGGGCGCCGGACTCTGTTCCACCCTGGCCTGGATGAGGCTGCCCTCGAGAGCGGACACCGCGAAGCCCGCCATTTCGGCGGCGCTCACGGGGGAATGACCGTCGGCGAGAAGCTTCTCCTCGATGACCGCCGCCCAGTTGGCGAAAGCCTGCCGACCCGCCGCGCGGATGGCTTCGTCACCGGCCGCCGTCTCCAGCAACACGGTGGTGATCGGACAGCCATCGCGCCAGCCGGACTGCTCCATCCAGATGACGAGCCAGCGGGTATATTCGGCGATCAGCGCCGGCGCGTCGGTCGCCTCCCGGGCCAGCGTCGCCAGGGTGCGGCGGACCAGCTCGCCGGCCGAGACCACGGCGGCTTCGCCGATCTGGCCCTTACCGCCCGGAAAGTAGTGGTAGAGCGAGCCCTTCGGAGCGCCGCTGCGCTCGACGATGTCGGCGAGGCCCGTGGCCGAATAGCCGTAACGCCGGAACAGGGCGGCGGCGGACTGGACGATCGCGTTGCGATGTTTCGGCTGGGCTGGCATCGGAATCTATATAGACTGGTCTATATCACCAGAAGGTTTATGGCCATGCCCGATGACGCGCCCGCAGGCTTCGCGCCGCATTACCGCCAGAGTCCCCTGACCGACCCGTGGGAGCCGTTGTTCAGCCGCCAGGCGGACGACGCGGTCCAGCTGGGCCTGAGGGTCGCGCCGCCGCACACCAACAGCCGCGGCCTGGCGCACGGCGGGTTGATCAGCGCGCTGGCGGACAACGCCATGGGCCTGTCCTGCGGGCTGGGCCTGACCAGCGCCGGTGGGCTGGTGACGGTGAACCTGGCGCTCGACTTCCTGACCAGCGCCCGCGTCGGCCAGTGGCTGCAGGTCGAGCCGACGGTGGTGAAGCGCGGCCGCCGCCTCTGTTTCGCCCAGGCCCTGGTGACCGCCGACGGCAAGCCCTGCGCACGCGCGAACGCGACCTTCCAGGTCCTGGAGACGAGTTCTCAAGAATAAGGCCGCCTTAACCCGGGCCGGATAACGCTGATCCCGGCCTCAGAACGAGGCGGGGGAGCACAAATCGTGTGGCCGTTGAAGTTTGGCCCCAGGTCCGTCCCGGACGCCGACCTGGCCAGGGCGTATCGGCCGACCGTCCGCGCCTATCTCGGCGCCGTCGCCGCCTACAATTTCCTGATCTGCCTGGCTCATCCCTTCTACGAGAAGGGCTGGGGCCTCGTCATCCTGGAGACCCTGGCCGTCGCGGCGGTTCTGACCGCCAGCCTGCTGCTGGTGGCGTTCCGCCTCGGCCGGGTCACGCTTCGCCGCCTCGAGCTCGGCGTCGCGGCGACCAACCTGATCTTCCTGGCCAACGTCTTCGCCTACCAGACTCTTCACTTCGAAGAGCCGAAGCTGGTCTACTTCCTGATGCTGAGCCTGGCGTTCGCCGCCGGCGCGCCGACCCGGCGGCTGTCCGCCGCGAGCGTCGCCGTCTCCACGGCATGCCTGATCTACACCGCCCGGCACGCCAGCGGCGCGACCGTTGAGCAGTACGCCTTCATCGGCCTTGCCGGCGCCTTCACCGCGCTCGGCATGTCGATGCTGATGCGCAACGCGGTGCTGCGCCAGCTCAGCTACCGACTGGCCGCCGAAGCGCTGAACCGCGAACTGGAGGCCGAGCTGGAAGCCAAGCGCCGCCTGCAGGAGCAGGCGGAGGTGCTGGCCGTCGTCGCCCAGACCGCCAGCCGCGCCAAGTCGGAGTTCCTGGCGACGATGAGCCACGAAATCCGCACCCCGCTGAACGGCGTCCTCGGGGCCGCCCAAGCCATGGAGCGCGGCGAACTGTCGGACGAACAGCGCGGGCGCCTGGGTATGATCCAGTCGTCGGGCCAGTCGCTGTTGCAGGTGATCAACGCGATCCTCGACATTTCGCGCATCGAGGCCGGCAAGCTGGAGTTGGACGTCGCGCCGTTCGATCTCGACCGCTTCGGCGACGAGCTGGCCCGCCTCTACGGCGGACTGGCCGAGGAGAAGGGCCTGACGCTGGCACTCACCATCGATCCGCTGATCGCCGGCTGGCGGCGCGGCGACGCGTCCCGGCTGCGCCAGGTGGCCAGCAACATGATCTCCAACGCGATCAAGTTCACCGATGCCGGTCATATCGACATCCGCTTCTCGGGCGACCGGCAGACGCTGGTCTGCGCGGTCTCCGACACCGGCGTCGGCATCCCCGCCGACCGGCTGGCGCATGTGTTCGAGAAGTTCGTCCAGGTCGACGGATCAGCCACCCGCCGCACCGGCGGCAGCGGCCTGGGGCTGGCGATCTGCCGCGAACTCCTGGGCCTGATGGGCGGCCGGATCGAGGCCGAGAACCTGCCCCGCGGCGGCGCCCGATTCACCTTCCTGGTCCCCTGCCCGTCCACCGCCGCCACGACCGCCTCAGAAACGCCGACGCCCGCCATGGAGGCGCTGGACAGCGATCTGCGGGTGCTGGTCGTCGACGACAACGAAACCAACCGCATCGTCCTCCAGACCATGCTCGGCCACCTGGGCGTGACCAGCGGGCTGGCCGAGGACGGGGCCGAGGCGCTGGAACTTTGGGAAGCCGGCGGCTGGGACGTGGTGCTGATGGACATCCACATGCCGGAGATGGACGGCGTCCAGGCCTGCCAGGCGATCCGGGCGGTCGAAGCCCGGACAGGACGCGCGCGGACGCCGGTCATCGCCGTGACCGCCAGCGTGCTGTCGCACGAGACCCAAGCCTATCTCGCGGCCGGCCTCGACGGGGTGGTGGCCAAGCCGATCCGCGCCGAGGAACTGATCGCCGCCCTCGACGCGGCGCTGTCTCCAGCACCGCAAGCCGACCGCGACGCCGGCTAGTCGAGTACGACATCCCGCTCGATGCCGATCGCCCGGAGGAAGTCCGGGTCGTGGCTCACCACCAGCAGGGCGCCGTCGTAGCCGGCCAGCGCCTGTTCCACCGCCTCCACGGAGGCGATGTCGAGGTGATTGGTCGGTTCGTCCAGGATCAACAGCCGCGGCGGCCGGGCTCCCGACAGCACGCAGGCCAGCGCCGCCCGCAGCCGCTCGCCGCCGCTGAGCGACCCGACGACCTGATGCGCCGCCGTGTTGCGGAACAGGAACCGCGCCAGCGCCGCCTGGGCGTCGTTCACGCCGGCCTCGGGGTTCAGGCGGCGGAAGGCCTCCAGGATGGTCTCGTCGTCCCGCACGACCGCCGTGCGCTGGTCGAGGAAGACGGCCGGCTCCCCCGGGACGACATGGCCCGACGCCGGCGTCAGTTCGCCCGCCGCCAGCCGGATCAGCGTCGTCTTGCCCGACCCGTTGGGTCCGGTCACCGCGACCCGCTCGGGACCGACGATCCGCAGGGACACGCCGTTGAACAACGGGGCGTCGCCATAGCCGAAGGCGACATCCTCCAGGCTCAGCACCGTCTTGCCCCGCGCCAGCCCCGACGAGGGCAGATCGAAGGCCAGGGCCCGCACCCGCTCGACGTTGGCCCGCGCCTCGGCCAGATCCTCGCCGGCCTCGTCGCGCAGGCGGTCGGCCAGACGGGCGGCCTTGCCGCTGCTTTCCTCCGCCCGGCGCTTCATGGCTCCCAGCACGATCTTCGGCGCCCCGCCCCGGGCGGCGACCTTCTTGCCGGCGGCGTCCCGGCGGGCCTTCTTCTCGCGCTCCTGCTGAACCTCGCGATCGACCCTGGCGGCGTCGCGCTCGGCCACGGCGAGGCCGCGCTCGGCGGCCTGCCGCTCCTGCTCGCGGCGTTCGGCGTAGAGATCCCAGCCGCCGCCGTAGACCCGCGCGCCCAGGCTCGACAGCTCGACGATGCGGTCCATCTCGCGCAGCAGGCCCCGGTCGTGGCTGACCACCACCGCCCCGCCCTTCCAGCGACGCAGGAAGGCGGCGATCAGCGCGCGTCCGGCGGCGTCGAGATTGTTGGTCGGCTCGTCCAGCAGGATCACGTCCGGCTCGGCCACCAGCAGCGCGGCCAGCGACAGCCGGGTCAGCTGGCCGCCGCTCAGGCTGTCGGCGGGACGGTCGTGGGCGAGACCTTCGAGGCCGACCTCGACCAGCGCTTCGTCGACGCGGACCGGCAGGGCCCAGTCGGCGTCGGCCCAATCGGCCTCACTGCCTGTCCCGGCCTCGATGCGGGCCAGGGCGGCCAGCCGGTCGGTCACGCCCAGCAGGTCGCCTACGCTCGCGCCCGGCGGCGGTTGTAGCGCCTGGCGCAGAATCCCGACGCGGCCGGCGCGGCCGATGGCGCCGGCGGCAGGCGCCTGCTCGCCGGTCAGCAGGCGCAGCAGCGTCGTCTTGCCCACGCCGTTGCGGCCGACGAGGCCGGTGCGCTCCCGCCCGAAGGCGATCGTCAGGTTGTCGAAGAGGACGCGGCCGTCAGGCGCGGTCGCGGAAACGGCGTCCAGGGTGAAGAAGGCGGTCGTGGACATGGAGGCTCTCGAGCAGGTCGGCGGAACGGGCGAAGCGGTTCTGCGTCCTGTCGATCAACGGAGCCTCCATGGGTGACCGGGCCGATCCCGGAACGGCAGATATAGTCGCCGTCGGCAAGTCGCGAAAGCCTTCCCCCCGCCATGGAATTTCGATGGTTTGATACAGCGCAATGGCGGAGCCCTCCGCCCGGGCCTATCTAGCGCCCGTGACCGACCGCTTCCCCTTCCACGCCACCGCCTACTCACCCGAGGAAGCCCGCGCCCGCCGCGAGGCCGCCGTCGCGCGCGCCAGGGAAGAGACCGGCATCGACGAAGCCCTGATCGACCGGCTGGTCGAGCGCTTCTACGACAGGGTCCGCGCCGACGCCCTGATCGGCCCGGTGTTCGCCGCGCGGATCGATGACTGGGCCCCGCACCTGGCGCAGATGAAACTGTTCTGGGGCTCGGTGGCGCTGTCGACCGGGCTCTACAACGGCCGGCCGATGCCCAAGCACATGCGGCTGCCGGTCGACGCCGAACACTTCGACCGGTGGCTGGCCCTGTTCGAGGAAACCGCCCGCGAGCTGCTGACCCCGGCCGGCGCCGAGCACGTCATCGTCCGCGCCCGCCGCATCGCCGAGAGCCTGGAACTGGGCGTCGCCAACCACAACGGCGTCATGCT
This sequence comes from Caulobacter sp., assembly GCA_044238855.1. Lineage (GTDB taxonomy): Bacteria > Pseudomonadota > Alphaproteobacteria > Caulobacterales > Caulobacteraceae > Caulobacter. The sequence goes on along the minus strand of JBIICO010000033.1, from coordinate 3,509 downwards.
GGGCGTCGGCGAGCGGTACCGGCGCGGCGGCTGAGCCGAGGCCCGAGGGCAGACTGTCTCCATTCCGCATGCGCGCTCCGGCCGACCATGCCGCGCGCCGTGCTGACGCGCCCTTGAGGACCAGTATGCGGCTCCTGAGACGATGGGGGATGGACTGTGCGCGCGGCGAGTGAAATCAGCCGGTTAGCGGCGCCGATACGCTGCGAACAGATGATCGGGAAACGCTCGGTCGGGGACGGAAGCGGCCTCCCGACGGCGGGAGCGCACGCTCGGACAATGTCCTCACTTGTCTCGCAATGTCTCGCTTTGTCTCGTGAAGATATGTCTCCAGAGTCTCGCATTCGCACGGCTTCGGACGATGGCCGACGCCGCAAGAACCGGGTCGCCGCGGGGCGGACCGGGTTCCATTCTCCGGCTCATCGCCAACCGGAGCCTGCCTGCATGTCCTTCGTCGTCACCGGCCTGTCGGCCGAGCCCTTCGTCCACCTGTTCGGCGCCGACGAGGCGGCGCTCGCGGCGGCGGGCGCGATCCGCTATCGCGCCGACAGCAAGCCGGGCTTCCCCTGCCGGATCACGCTGGAAGACGCCGAGCCGGGCGAGACGGTGCTGCTGCTGAACCACGAGCATCTGGACGTCGAGACGCCATACCGAGCCCGTCACGCCATCTTCGTGCGCGAGGCCGCGACGGCGCCGGCCCGCTGCGAGAACGCGATGCCGCCCGCCCTGGCCGGCCGCCTGCTGGCCATCCGGGCCTACGACGCCGACGGGATGATGATCGACGCCGAGATCGTCGAGGGCGCCGAAGCGATCCCGCTGGTCGAGCGCTTCCTGGCCGACCCTCGCGCCGCCTACCTGCACGCCCACAACGCCCGCCGCGGCTGCTTCGCGGCGCGGATCGACCGCGCCTAGGGCCAGCCGATCCCTAGCCCGCGCCCCAGCGCGACAGGTCGAGCAGCCAGGCGGGGGGCAGCAGGTCGCTGGTCGTCAGGGGACGGCGCTCCAGCGTCGTGGCCCGATAGGTCGTCGCCTCGTCGCGCACGAACTTCCGGACGACCAGGACCTCGCCGCCGGCCGTGCGGCACTCATGGCGGCCGGCGTCGGCGGCGTTCGGCATGACGTCGTACCAGTCGCAGGCCTGGCCGAGCACGGTTTCGCCCAGCTGCGGCAGGCGGACTTCGGCGCCCTCGTCCGGCTTCAGGCCGCGCCGCGCGATGTAGCTGACCGGGGCGCCGGCCGCGCCGATCCGTGCACTGACGGTTACGCCGTCGCTCCGATCGGCGAAGATGTCGCGCGAGCCGTCGCCGTTGACCGTCTCGGCCGAGGTCCAGGCTCCGTGACGGCGGATTCGGATCGTCTCCGACGAGCCCTCGGCCTTCAGCACCACCTCGTAGTCACCGCCCGGCGCCGTCGGGTCCGCGCCCAGCCAGACGACGACGTTCAGCGAGGTCGCCGTGGGCCGAACGTCCTTGTCGTCCATCTTGCCGCGATACAGGTAGTAGCCGGTCACCCGCTCGCCGAGATCGGCGCCCGTGCGGCCGCTGGTCCAGCGGGCGACCTCGATGCCGTCCCGGGTGACGCAGCCGAAGCGGGTGAAGGTGGTGTAGCCGGCGTCCACCCCGCGATAGACCTCCCAGATCTTGCACTTCTGGCCGGCCGCCTTCCAGGACCGCTTCGTCTGCCTGCTGGCGTAGTCGATGCCCGGGGTCGGCGCGCTGTCCGGCGCGCGGATGCTCATCACGCCTGCGCCGCCCGGGTTGTCGGCCCGCTCGACGATCACGCCCGTGGGAAGGTGGACCTGCTGGATCAGCTGGGTCTCGCCCTCCTTGCGCTCGACCCGGGCCCAGTCGCCGTGGCGGCGCGTGATGATCTCGGTGCGCACCGAGTCGCCCGTGTAGGCGGCCATGCGCAACTCGTAGTCCTTGCCGCGCGCGTTGGGGACATAGAGGTCGGTGAACCCCGCCAGGCGGCCGGGCTCCAGCCGCGCGGGCGGCGCGGCGGCGGCGAGACAGACGGCGGAGAGCAGCGTGGCGACACGGAGGAGTTTCAGCGGCGCCTCTCAGGTCGGTGCGTCGGTTCAGGGGGCATGCCGCACCCTAGAGCAGGCCCGGCTCAGATGGAATCCTGACCCGATCAGCGTGCTCCAGATTCCCGGGTTCAGCGCCCGTGCGGGCGGGGGAACCGCGTACACTTCCGCCTGACGCGCTCCAACCGACCAGCCCCCGGAACGCCATGCTGACATCCAGTGTCAGCAGCGCTTTCCGCGCGCGAGGCCCCGCGACATTCGTTCGCACATTGTTCTTGTGTTAATTCCGAGTCTGGGCACTACATATCGTCGTTGCGCCGGGGCTCCCTCGCCCGGCTGATGCGTTCCCGACAGGTCATGGCCGAACAGCTCAACTACATCCGTGTTCGCGGCGCCCGCGAGCACAATCTGAAAGACGTCAGCGTCGACATCCCGCGCGGGGAGCTGGTGGTGATCACCGGCCTCTCGGGCTCGGGCAAGTCGTCGCTCGCCTTCGACACCATCTACGCCGAGGGCCAGCGCCGCTACGTCGAGAGCCTGTCCGCCTACGCCCGCCAGTTCCTCGAACTGATGAGCAAGCCGGACGTCGACCTGATCGAGGGCCTGTCGCCGGCCATCTCGATCGAGCAGAAGACCACCTCGCGCAACCCCCGCTCCACCGTCGGCACGGTGACCGAGATCCACGACTACATGCGCCTGCTGTGGGCGCGGGTGGGCGTGCCCTACTCGCCGGCCACCGGCCTGCCGATCGAGAGCCAGACCGTCAGCCAGATGGTCGACAAGCTGACCGCCCTGCCCGAGGGCGAGCGGTTGTACCTGCTCGCGCCCGTCGTCCGGGGCCGCAAGGGCGAGTACAAGAAGGAGATCGCCGAGTGGCGGAAGGCCGGCTTCCAGCGGCTGAAGATCGACGGCGAGCTGTACCCGATCGAGGACGCGCCCGAGCTCGACAAGAAGTTCAAGCACGACATCGACGTGGTCGTGGACCGGCTGGTCACCAAGAACGGCCTGGAGCAGCGCTACGCCGACAGCATCGAGCAGGCCCTGCGCCTGGCCGACGGCATCGCCGTGGCCGAATGGGCGGACGTGAAGGAAGGCGAGACCGAGCCGCGCCGCATCCTGTTCTCCGAGAAGTTCGCCTGCCCGGTCAGCGGCTTCACCATCACCGAGATCGAGCCGCGGCTGTTCTCGTTCAACAACCCGTTCGGCGCCTGCCCGGTCTGTGACGGCCTGGGCGCGAAGCTGGCCTTCGACGCCGACATGGTCATCCCGGACAAGGACAAGACCCTGCACAAGGGCGCCGTCGCGCCTTGGGCCAAGGGCCCTTCTCCGCTCTACACCCAGACCCTGCAGGCGCTGGCGCGGCACTACGGTTTCTCGATGGACAAGCCCTGGCACGACCTGCCGGCCAAGGCCCACGAGGTGATCCTTCAGGGCACCGGGACCGAGAAGATCAAGTTCGTCTACGACGACAACGCCCGGAAGTACG
>JBIICO010000032.1:0-22836 GCA_044238855.1 Caulobacter sp. | reverse complement strand
CATGTGCTTCTTGGGGGGGCCTGGGAGGCTTGGGGTCGCGAAACGCGTCCCGTATCCGTCAGGGCAGGCCCAGATACTTGTGTGTCTGGACGCTTAAACGCCATTGCGGGTGCGAAAGGCAATAGGCGACCGCCGCCCGCGTGTTCGCGTCACGGGCGGGACTGTCCATCGGCTGCAGGAAGAAGCGCTCGAAATCGAGGCCCGCGAACCGCTCCGGATCCACGCCCGGCTGCGGGTAGACCAGCTTCAGTTCCTGGCCCGAAGTCTGGACCACCTCCGCGTCGGCCTTGGGGCTGACGCAGATCCAGTCGATGCCCTCAGGGGCCTTGAGCGTGCCGTTGGTCTCCACCGCGATCATGAAGCCCCGCGCGTGCAGGGCGTCGATCGCCGGAGTGTCCAGTTGCAGGAACGGCTCGCCGCCGGTGCAGACCACCAGCTTGTCGCTCTGAGGCCCCGTCCAGGCGGCGTCGACCGCGGCGGCCAGGGCTTCGGCGGTGGCGAACTTGCCGCCGCCCTCCCCGTCCGTGCCGACGAAATCCGTGTCGCAAAAGGTGCAGACGGCCTTGTGGCGGTCCTGTTCGCGGCCGGTCCACAGGTTGCAGCCCGAGAAGCGGCAGAACACCGCCGCCTTGCCCGCCTGACCGCCTTCGCCCTGCAGGGTGAGGAAGATCTCTTTGACGCTATAGGTCACGCGGGCAGCTCCGGCCGGCCGGCGGCGTTCCAGGCGTCGAAGCCCGCCGCGCGGAGTTCGCAGGCCGGGCAGGCCCGGCAGCCGTGGCCCCACGGGTGCAGGTCGCCGCGTTCGCCGCGATAGCAGGTGTGGCTCTCCTCGACGGTCAGCGCGACCAGCGCCTCGCCGCCCAGAGACTTCGCCAGCGCCCAGGTCTCCGCCTTGGTCAGGCGCATCAGCGGCGTCTCGATGCGGAAGTCGCGGTCCATGCCGAGGTTCAGGGCGCTCTCCAGCGCGTCGAGCGTGTCGCGCCGGCAGTCCGGATAGCCGGAGAAGTCCGTCTCGCACATGCCGCCGACCAGCGCCTTCAGGCCCCGGCGGTCGGCCAGGGCGGCGGCGTAGGTCAGGAACACCAGATTGCGGCCGGGGACGAAGGTCGAGGGCAGGCCGCGCTCCGTCATCTCGATGGTGCGGTCGGCGGTCAGCGCCGACTCCGCCACGGCGCCGAAGCCGCGGATGTCGAGCACATGGTCCTCCCCCAGACGGTCGGCCCATCCCGGCCGGATGCCGACGATGCCGGCGCGGACGGCCTGGCGGGCCTCCATCTCGACGATGTGACGCTGGCCGTAGTCGAAGCCGACCGTCTCGACCCGCTCGTAACGCTCCAGCGCCCAGGCCAGGCAGGCGGTCGAATCCTGTCCGCCCGAGAACAGGACAAGCGCGCCGTCGCCGGACGAAATCGAGGAGGTCATGAGGAGGCCGGAATGAGGGGCGTGGGCGAGAGATGGGGAGGCGCTTGTACTACACGAGGCCCGCGCGCGCGAAAATGTCCGCCGTCGCCGCAAGCCGTTGGACCGCCTCGCGTTCGAACGATTGTTCGCCGTATGCGGGAAGAAGCGCTTTCCGGTGGGTAAGCGGAAGCAGCGTAAGCGACACACTAAGGTGAAAAGCCGTAACCTATCAACGTTCACATAACGCGCACCCGTTGACAGCCCTGAATCCCGCGTATGCAATCGCTCCCAAGCTGTCCTGGGAGTCTGTCGCGCGCCCTGACGGCAAATATTGCGCGACACTGAGGAAACACAGGGACGCCGTCTAAGCCTCCGAGATGGGGCGGCGCCGTCCGGGGAGGGTTACAGATGACAGGACCTCTGCGCCTGCGGAGTCTGCTTGCGGCTGGCGTTTCGTTCGCCGCCTTCGCGGTTACCGCCACACCCGTTTTCGCCCAGGACAATACTGTCGGCGAAATCGTTGTCACCGCCCAGCGGCGGGAAGAAGCCATCCAGGACGTGCCGATCGCGGTTACCGCGCTTTCGCCCGACGCCCTGCAGAGCTCACGGATCGAAGGCGGTCAGGACCTTCTTCAGAAGGTGCCGAACGTCAGCTTCGGCCGCGGCAACTTCGGTGGCTACAACTTCCAGATCCGCGGCATCGGCTCGGCGCTGGTGACCTCGACCGGCGACGCCGGCGTCGGCGTCCACGCCAACAACGTGCCGCAGATCAGCAACAACCTCGGCGACTCCGAGTTCTTCGATATCGAACGCGTCGAAGTGCTGCGCGGCCCGCAGGGCACGCTGTACGGCCGCAACGCGACCGGCGGCGTGGTCAATATCATCACCGCCAAGCCGGACGACCAGTTCGGAGCCTCGATCACCGGCGAACTGGGCAACTACAATTCCCAGCGCCTGAAGGGCTACATCAACGTGCCGCTCGGCGAGATGTTCGCCTTCCGCGCCGCGGGGATCATCCTCAAGCGCGACGGCTTCTTCGACAACACCTTCACGGGCAACGACAACGACGACCGTGACCTGTACTCGACGCGCCTGACCCTGTCGTTCAACCCGACCGACACGTTCAACGCCTACGCCATGTGGCAGCACTTCGAGGAAGACGACGCCCGCAACCGCGTCGGCAAGCAGCTCTGCCGCCACGACCCGGGCAAGACCACCATCGGCGGCGCGCCGACCAACTCGGTCACGCAGAACTTCCTGAGCCAGGGCTGCCAGAACGGCTCGATCTACGGCAACGACAACTTCGGCGCCTACAACACCGCCCAGGGTCTCGCCGGCTACTACGGCACCGCCATCGCCGCCTTCACCGGTCAGCCGTTGGCCACCGGCGACATGAACGCCACCACCCGGATCAGCAGCGACCTGCGCTCGATCGAGTCCTCCATGGACCCGATCTACCAGAGCACCGGCGACGTCTACGAAGTCTTCGCCTCGTGGGACTTCACCGACTCGCTGACCGTGTCGGCCCAGTACGCCCACACCGAAGGCGACTACTTCACCCGCGCCGACTACAACCGTTCCACCCCGGCGGGCTCGTTCAACCCGCTGTTCAACTTCCCGGGCATCGCCGTCGGCGGCGTGGTCACCGACCCGCAGGTCGGCACCTCGAACAAGCTTCGGGTGCAGGACATCCAGAGCGGCACCAGCGAGCAGGACTCGCTCGAAGTCCGGCTGCAGTCCGGCTTCGAGGGGCCGATCAACTTCAGCGTCGGCGCCAACGCGATCAAGTTCGAGTCGCAAAGCGACTACTTCGTGTTCTCGAACGGCCTGAACGTGCCGGCGCAGATTCTCTTCCCGGCGCCGCTGCTCGACCTGGGCGACCCGCCGACCCGCGTCGACGCCCGCAACCTGTTCGACAGCCGCACCCTCTACGAGCTGGATTCGAAGTCGGTGTTCGGGGAAGTCTACTGGGAAGCGACCGAGACCCTGCGCTTCACGGGCGGCCTCCGCTACAACCAGGATGAGAAGAACGCCCGCACCTACTCGACCGTTCTGCTCAGCTCCGGCGCCCAGACCATCAGCGACCAGAACGTCACCTTCGAGGAGATGACCGGTCGCCTGAACGTCGACTGGAAGCCGGAACTGTCGTTCACCGACGAGACGCTGTTCTATGCGACCTACTCGCGCGGCTACAAGGGCGGCGGCTTCAACCCGCCGGGCGCGGTCGGCGTCGCCGGCGTGCCGGAAGCCTTCGATCCCGAGTTCGTCGACGCCTACGAGATCGGGATGAAGAACACCCTGCTCGACGGCCGGATGATGCTGAACCTCACGGCCTTCTGGTACGACTACAAGGGCTACCAGATCTCGAAGATCGTGAACCGCGCCTCGGTCAACGAGAACATCGACGCCAAGATCCGCGGCTTCGAGCTGGAGTCGGTCTACGAGCCGATCGACAACCTGCGCTTCAACGCCACCATCGGCTACCTCAACACCGAGATCGCCGAGGGCGAGACAGGTATCGACACCCTGAACCGCACCCTCGACACCCCGGGCTGGAGCGTGCTGAAGGACCTGACGACCTCGAACTGCATCGCCCGCGACTCGGACCTGGCCATCGCCTCGACGATCGCGAACACCAACGGCTTCGGCGGCCTGCTGCCGAACCCGAGCGTGGCGACCGGCGGCGCGATCTCGCCGCTGTTCAGCAGCTACAACTACTACATGAGCTGCACCGGCATGCAGGTGCTGGCGGGCATCCAGGCGTCCGGCGTTCCCCTCGGCCTCAGCACGTCGAACGGCGCGCTGATCACGTCGCAGGGCTTCGAGCAGGACCTGGGCGGCAACGAGATGCCGAACTCGCCGCACTGGACCGTCTCGCTCGGCGCCCAGTACGAGTTCGTGCTGGACAACGACTGGGTGATCACCCCGCGCGTCGACTACTACTGGCAGGGTGAGCAGTTCGCGCGGATCTACAACACCGACCACGACTACATCCGCGCGTACGACATCATCAACCTGTCGCTGACGTTCGAGAACCGGGTCCAGGGCCTGACCGTCCAGGCCTATGTGAAGAACCTGACCAACGACGCTTCGGTCCAGGCCCAGTACGTCACCGACGACTCCTCGGGCCTGTTCACCAACATCCAGATCACGGACCCGCGCCTGTACGGGATCTCGCTGACCAAAAGCTTCTAAGCCGCGAAAAGACGGCTATCTGGGCGGCGGGGATGCAAATCCCCGCCGTTTTTCTTTGTCCACCGGTGGCTTAACCTATCCGCAAGCGCATGGCGGGCATGATGAGCAGCGTTTTCGACTCCAACGACGGCTCATGGACACGCTTTCCAGTTTGATCGAACGCCGCGCGCCGGTGTTCCCCGAGATGTCCTGCGCGGACGTGGCGGCACGGTTCAAGGCCGAGCCGGACGCGCTGGCGCTCGCCGTCACCGAGGACGATCGGCCCGTCGGGCTGATCACGCGCGACCTGGCGCTGGCCCTGGCCGGCGATCCGCGCGCCGTCCGCGAGGTCATGGACACCGCACCGATCGTCGGCGAGGCCGAGGCCGGCCCGTGGGCGTTCCGCGAGCGGGTGCTGGCCGAGCGTCCCGAGGCCCTGGGCCGCGGCTTCATCGTCGTCGAGAACGGCCAGTACATGGGCGTCGGCACGACCGCCGACCTGATCAAGGCCCGCCGCGCCCGCTCCACCAGCCGGCCCGACACCACCAGCCAGCTGATCAGCCGCATGAGCCACGAGGTTCTGCGGCACCTGGACGGCGTCACCGACTTCACCACCCGCCTGCTGCGCCAGCAGCTGCCGCCCGACGCCAACGCTTGCGTGCGCGCCATCGCCGCCACGGGCGAGGACCTGATGGCCCTGATGCGCCGCGCGGTCGACCTGCACGACGCGGAGATGGGCTCCCTGAGCTTCAACCTGCGCCCCTGCCGCCTGCGCGACCTGATGGACGCGCTCGACGCCCGCTGGAAGGGCCGCGCCTCGGCCACGGGCCTGACGCTGCTCACCGCCTATGACGGCGACCCGGACTACGCCGCCGACCTCGACGAGGTCCGGCTGTTGCAGGTGTTCGACGCCCTGATCTTCCGCGCCCTGTCCGAAACCCGCCGCGGCGCCGTCGAGGTGACGCTCAAGGTCCGCCCGACGATCGACGGCCTGTTGCTGGAAGGCCGCGTGCGCGACGCCGGCGGCGATCTGAGCCCCGAACGGCTGGCGCACATCTTCTCGCCGACCAACCAGGGCGACGACGATCATCCGGAAGGCCTGTCGGCCGGCCTGGGCATGGCCCTGGCCAGCCGGATCGCCAGCGCGGCCGGCGGCGTGATCCGCGCCGAGGCCAACCCGGGCGTCGGTGTCACCGTCACCTTCGAATTCATCGCCCCGCGCGCCAGCCTTGAGGCAGAAGCGCAGGAGGCGGCGCCGGCCGCGACCCGCTCGGCCCATGTGCTGATCGTCGACGACAACGCGACCAACCGCATGGTCGCCGAAGCGCTGTGCGAGATGTTCGACTGCACCTCCGAACAGGCCGTCGACGGCGTCGAGGCGCTGGAGGCGGTCAAGGCCCGCCGGTTCGACCTGATCCTGATGGACATCAAGATGCCGCGCATGGACGGCGTCGCCGCGACCAAGGCCATCCGCGCCCTTGGCGGTCCGGCGTCCAAGACCCCGATCATCGCCCTGACCGCCAACGCCGACCCGGAAGACGTCCGGGGCTACGTCGAGGCCGGCATGAACGACGTGGTCGAAAAGCCGATCAAGGCCGAGCGCATGCTGGTCGCCCTGGAAGGCGCCCTGGCGGCCAGCGAAGCGGCTTCGGCGGCGGCTTAACCAACTGTATTCACAACGAAAAGAGGCTCCCGTTGGGGAGCCTCTTATCCGTCGAACCATGGGTTCCGATGGTGGCGGGGGGCGGGATCGAACCGCCGACCTGTGGGTTATGAATCCACCGCTCTAACCATCTGAGCTACCCAGCCACAATCGGAACCCATGGGCTAGGAGGCGCGCCTTATAAGCGTGCTGGCGCTTCGCTTCAAGCGCCGTGATCATCCTCTTGGGAAACGCGCGGACTGCCGCTAGGGTCCAGCCCGCATGAGCGTGCTTCACCTCCTCGGATCGCGTGGCGACGGCGGCGCCGAGACCTATTTCGTCGACCTGGTCTCAGCCCTGCAAGCCGCGGGGATCGAGGAGACCTGCGCCATCCGTCGCCACCCCGGCCGGGCCGACGCGCTGGCCGCGGCGGGCGTGGTCGCGCGCGGCTTCAATTTCGGCGGACCGCTGGACATCCTGAGCAAGCCCGCGATCGCCGCCTTCGCCCGCCGGACCGGGGCCAGGGCGGCCGTGGCCTGGATGAACCGCGCCGCCCGCCACACCCCGGCGGGTCCGTGGAAGCGGATCGGACGGCTGGGCGGCTACTACAGCCTGAAATACTACAAGGGCTTCGACCATCTGGTCGGCAACACCCGCGACATCGCCGACTGGATCGTGGCCCAGGGATGGCCGGCGACGCAGGTCAGCTACATCCCCAACTTCGCCGCCGCGGCCGAGGACGGCGCGCCGGTGAGCCGGGCGAGCCTGGACACGCCCGAGGACGCGCCGCTGCTGCTCGGCATGGGCCGGCTGCACGACGCCAAGGCGCACGACATCAGCCTGAAGGCCCTGGCGCTGGTCCCGGAAGCCTACCTGTGGATCGCGGGCGACGGCGCGCTGGAAGGCAAGCTGAAGGCGATGGCCGGCGCGCTGGGCGTCGCCGACCGCGTGCGGTTCCTCGGCTGGCGCAACGACGCCGGGGCGCTGTACCGGACGGCCGACGTCTGCGTCTTCCCCTCGCGGTTCGAGCCGCTCGGCAATGTGGTGATCCAGGCCTGGGCCCACGGCCTGCCGGTCGTGGCGGCCGACAGCCAGGGCCCCGGCGCTCTGATCCGCCATGGCGAAGACGGCATCCTGGTCCCGATCGACGAGGCCGAGACGCTGGCCGACGGGGTCAAGGCGATCCTGGCCGATCCGATGCTGAAGATCCGCCTGATCCAGAACGGCCACGCGCGGGTCGAGAACGAGTTCAGCCAGGGCGCCGTGGTCGAGGAGTGGCGCAGCCTGTTCTCCCGGCTCGGAGCCCTCTGATGTGCGGCATCGCCGGGATCCTCGGCGTCACCGATCCAGCGGCCGCCGAGCGCGAGGTCCGCGCGATGATCGAGCGGATCGCCCACCGCGGCCCGGACGGCATCCGCGTCGAGAGCGGCCCCGGCTGGTGCGTCGCCCACGCCCGGCTCTCGATCATCGACCTGGAAGGCGGCTGGCAGCCGCTGCACGCGGCCGGCTCGACGATCATCGGCAACGGCGAGATCTACAACTACCTGGAGCTGGCCGAGGAGTTCGGGCTTGGGGACAAGCTCAGCACGGGCTCGGACTTCGAACCGCTGCTGCATATCTACGCGCTGGAGGGCGAGAAGGCCTTCGAGCGCCTGCGCGGCATGTACGCGTTCTGCCTGATCGGCGGGGACGGCCGGACGTGGCTGGTCAGGGACGGGTTCGGGATCAAGCCGCTATCCATCACCCGCGACGGCGACACCCTCGCCTTCGCTTCAGAGCCGCGCGCCCTGCTGGGACGGCGCCGCCCGATGCCTCAGCCCGAGGGCATGGAGGAGTTGATGAGCCTGGGCTACGTCCTGCCCGGCGACATCCATCCGCTGACGGCCTATCGCGGCGTCGAGACCGTCGAGCCGGGCGAGGTCGCCAAGGCGCTGGAAGGCGACCGCGAGGAGACCTTCGTCCGCCCACTGCCGGCGCCGGGCCTGATCCAGTCCACCGACGAAGAGGCGCTGCTGTCGCGGCTGGACGCGGTGCTCCAGAACAGCGTCACCGTCCACCAGCGGTCGGACGTGCCCTACGGCCTGTTCCTGTCCGGCGGCATCGACAGCACCGCCATCGCGACCCTGATGAGCCGCCTGAACGAGCGGCCGGTGACCGCCTTCACCTGCGGCTTCGATGCGCCGGATGCGCGCGATGAGCGCGGGGCGGCCGAGGCGGTGGCGAAGGCTCTGAACCTGGACTGGCGCGAGACCACCTTCGGCGAGGAAGACTTCTGGCGGATCGCGCCGCTGGCCGCCGGGGCGCTCGACGAACCGACCACCGACTACGCCTGCCTGCCGACTTACAAGCTGGCCGAGGCGGCCAAGGGGACGCTGACCGTCGTGCTGAGCGGCGAGGGCGGCGACGAGCTGTTCGGCGGCTATGGCCGCTATCGCCGCGCGTTGCGGCCGACCTGGCTGGGCGGACGTCCGGCACAGCCGCAGATCGACGCGCCCTTTCTCAAGGACGGCGGCCGGAGCGCGCTGGCCCGCTGGCGGCACGGGGCCAGGCCGCCCAAAGGCCTGACCCCGCTGCAACAGGCCCAGTACGCCGACATCGTCACCTGGCTGCCCAATGACCTGCTGCTCAAGCTCGACCGGATGCTGATGGCGCACGGGCTGGAGGGGCGCACGCCGTTCCTCGACAAGGAGGTCGCGGCCTTCGCCTTCAACCTGCCCGACCGGATGAAGGTGCGGGGCAAGTTCGGCAAGTACATCCTGCGCAAGTGGCTGGAGCGGCACTGCCCGGCGGCCGAGCCGTGGGCGAAGAAGAAGGGGTTCACCGTTCCGGTAGCCAGCTGGATCGCCCCGCGCGCCGGCGACCTTGGCCCGCGCATCGCCGCGGTGAAGGCCGTGGCCGAGACCTGCGAGGTCGAGGCCGTGCGCGCGGTCTTCGCCGACCCGGCCCAGGCCCACAACCGCTGGCCGCTGATGTTCTTCGCCCTCTGGTCGCTGATCCACGTCGAAGGGGCGGAACCAAAGGCCGCGCTCGCGACTTTGCTCGGCGAGCCGTAGCAAAACCCGAGGTCTGAATGCGCCCCCTGCCCCTGATCGCCGCCGCCGTGATGCTCGCCGCCTGCGGGGGCGAGACGACCGTCGCCCAGCCCTCGGACGTCGCCGCGCCGGTCGGTCAGCCGCTGGAGACCCGCCCCGCCAACGGCGCGGGTCAGACCCCCGCGTTCCCGGGCCAGACCCGGGCGCCGCTGAAGACCGCGGGCGTGACGTTCGACGTCGTGACCGTGGCCGAGGGCCTGGTCAGCCCCTGGGGCATGGACTTCCTGAAGGACGGCCGGCTGCTCGTGACCGAGAAACCCGGCCGCCTGCGCATCGTCGGAAAGGACGGCAAGCTGTCGGCGCCGGTCGCCGGCCTGCCCGAGGTCTACGACTTCAAGCAGGGCGGGCTGCTGGACGTGGCGGTCGGCCCCGACGGCTACGTCTACTGGTCCTATGCCGAGAAGCGGCCCGATGGGGACGGCACGGCGGTGGCGCGCGGAAAGCTGGTCGACGGCGCCGCCCCGAAGCTCGAGGACGTGAAGGTGATCTGGCGCATGACGCCGACCATCGCGTCCGGCATGCACTACGGCAGCCGGCTGGTGTTCTCGCCCGACGGGTTCCTGTTCATCACCACGGGCGAGCGGTCGATCCTGCCGGGCCGGGCGCAGGCCCAGGACCTGAAGTCGACCTTCGGCAAGGTGATCCGCATCTATCCCGACGGCGCGGTCCCGAAGGACAATCCGTTCGCCGCCGTGACCGAGGCCGACCACAGCATCTGGTCCTACGGCCATCGCAACATCCAGTCGGCGGCGATCAACCCGGCGACGGGCAAGCTGTGGACCGTCGAGCACGGGGCCAAGGGCGGCGACGAGCTGAACATTCCCCAGGCCGGCAAGGACTATGGCTGGCCGACCATCACCTACGGCGTCGAGTACGCCGGCGGGCCGATCGGCCAGGGCATCACCGCCAAGGCGGGGATGGAGCAGCCGGTCTACTACTGGGACCCGGTCATCGCGCCGTCCGGCATGGCGTTCTACGACGCCGGCCTGTTCCCGGCCTGGAAGGGCAGCGTCTTCATCGGCGGGCTGGGCGAGAAGACGCTGGTCCGCCTGACGCTCGACGGCGACAAGGTGGTGGGCGAGGAGTGGCTGCTGAAGGACCTGGGCGAGCGCATCCGGGACGTCGCGGTCGGGCCTGACGGGGCGGTGTACGTGGCCACGGACAGCAAGACCGGCCGGGTGCTGAAGCTGGTTCCGAAGAAGGGCTAGCAAGCTTCCCTTTCCGATATGGACCCCGGCCTTCGCCGGGGCGATCGGCGCGTGTTGGACCTGGAAGCATCTTCACGCGGTTCTAACCGAAGCGCCTGACGTTCCACCTCGAACAGAAGGAACGCCGTTGCCCCGCCTCGCCCTGGTCATGATCGCCCGCGACGAGGCGCGCTGCATCGGGCGGTGCCTGGAGAGCGCGCGGCCGTTCGTCGAGCGGATGATCGTGCTGGACACCGGCTCGACCGACGCCACGGTGGAGATCGCGCGGGCGGCGGGGGCCGAGGTGTCGCGCTTCGCCTGGGGCGACGATTTCGCGGCGGCGCGGAACGCGGCGCTGGACCTGTCCAACGCCGCCTGGAACCTGATCCTCGACGCCGACGAGTGGATCGCCGACGGGGCCGAGGCGCTGGTGGGCCTCGGCGACGCGCCGTTCCTCGGCGAACTGCGGATCGAGAGCCTGTTCGAGGGACCGACCGGACCCGAGACGGGCGTGAGCTGGATTCCGCGCCTCTTGCCGCGCGGGGTGCGGTACGAGGGGCGGATCCACGAGCAGCCGGTGAGCCCCCTGCCCCGGCGGCGGCTGGACATCGCCATCGGCCATGACGGCTACGCCGCCGAGCAGCGGGCGCGGAAGGCGGGGCGGAACGAGCGGCTGCTGCGCGAGGAGCTGAGCCGCGCGCCCGGCGACGCCTATCTGCTGTTCCAGCTGGGCCGGGAGTTGCAGGCGGCCGAGCGCTGGGCCGAGGCGGCCGACCTGCTGGCGCGGGCCTACAACCTGTCCGGCGCGGGCGACCGGTTCCGGCATGCGCTGGTGGTGCGGACTCTGTTCACGCTGAAGAGCGCCGGACGGCACGACGAGGCGCTGGCCCTGGCCGAGCTGGAGTTCGAGCGCTGGCCGGACTCGCCGGACTTCTTTTTCGCGGTCGGCGACCTGTATCTCGACTGGGGAAGCCTGCATCCCGACCGGGCGCTGGAGGAGGCGCTGCCGTTGGCGGAATACTGCTGGAAGCGCTGCCTGGAGATCGGCGACCAGCCGGACCTGGAGGGGTCGGTGCGCGGACGGGGCGGGTTCATGGCGGCGCATAACCTGGCCGTGGTCTACGGTACGCTGGGGCTGGCCGAGCAGGCGGCGGCCTATGAGGCGCTGGCGGCGGAGATGAGAGGCTGAACGGCTTCGCGTGGCTCGCGCCTCACCATGACGAAGGTCGGCGCCGCTCAACAGAATTCGTCATGTGAGGAGCGGCGCCGCCGCGCCTCGAACCACGCATTGCCTCAAAGGCCCAGCCTTTTCGCCGCCTCTTCGCCCACCGCCAGCGAACTGGTCAGGCCGGGGCTTTCGATGCCGAACAGCGTGACCAGGCCTTCGATGCCGTGCGCCTCGACGCCGTCGATGCGGAAGTCCGGCTGGGCTTCGCCCGGGCCGTGGAGCTTGGGGCGGATGCCCGCGTAATCCGGGGCCAGGTGATCTTCCGGGACGTCCGGCCAGAATTTGCGGATGTAGGCGACGAAGTCGGCCCGGCGGGCGGGGTCGACGGAGTAGTCCTCGTGATCGACGTAGACGAGGTCCGGCCCGAAGACCGCCTGGCCGCCGAGGTCCTTGCGGTAGTGGGTGCCGAGCGCGCCGTGGATCGGCGGCGGGTAGACCAGCCGCTCGAACGGCGCCTTGCCCTGCAGGCGGAAGTAGACGCCCTTGCCGTAGTGGCCCCTGGGGATGTCCGCGGCGGGGAAGCCCTCGATCGAGACGGCCACGGCCTGGGCCGACAGGCCCGGCGCGGTGACCAGCAGGCGGCAGGTCAGGTCGGTCGGCGCCTCCCCGCCCGCGCGGACGCGGAAGCCGCCGCCGGGCAGCGGGCTCGCGCCCTCGAACGGGGTGGCGGTGACCACCGCGCCGCCGGCGGCCTCGATCTCGCCGACCAGGGCCAGCATGTAGCCGTGGCTGTCGAACACGCCGCTCTCCGGAGACAGCAGGGCGCCGAAGCAGCGCAGACCGGGCTCCAGCGCGATGGCCTGCTCGGCGCCGAGCGTCTCCATGCCCTCGACGTCGTTGGTGCGCGCCTGCTCCAGAATGGCGTCCAGGCGTTCGACCTCCTCCGGCGAGGTGGCCACCACCAGCTTGCCGCACTTGCGATAGTCGACGGCGTGGCGGTCCAGGAAGGCGTAGAGCGCCCGGCGGCCCTGGACGCACAGCCGCGCCTTGAGCGAACCCGTCGGATAGTAGAGGCCGGCGTGGATGACCTCGGAATTGCGCGAGGAGACGCCCTGGCCGATGGCCCGCTCCTTTTCCAGCACCGCCACCGTCAGGCCGCGCCGGGAGAGGGCGTAACCGCAGGCCAGGCCTACGGCGCCGGCTCCGACCACCACGGCGTCGAAATCGAACTCGCTCATGTCCCAGCCGTAGCATGACCGGCCGTCGCGCCAAGCCGCCGAACCGCACCGGCGGTACGGTTTTTCGGCCGCGCGGCGGCGATGACCGGGCGTCGCCGCGACGCATCCGTTGCCACGCCTGCGGTTGAGGCTTGCCCAAGATGCCCGACCAAGGGTCTTCTAGAGGCGGCGTTGGTATCCCCGTACTTCGTTGTCCCCCACAAGGAGACACTTCCCATGTCCTTCGACATCGCCACCCCGGCGCGCCTGTCCGGCGCCAGCGACACCGCCATCGGCCTCTACGAGCGGGCCCTGGCCGATTTCCAGTGCTTCATCGGCGACCCGGTCACCGACCTGGCTTCAGCCGTGGAGGACAGCCCGGCTTTCGTCATGGCCCACGTCATGAACGCCTACGTCCACCTGACCGGCACCGACATCGCCGGCATGCCCGTCGCCGCCGCCTCGCTGGCCGCGGCCGCGGACCAGCCGATGAACAGCCGCGAGGCCGGGCATGTCGCGGCCGTCGGACGGCTGCTGCAGGGCGACCTGCGGGGCGCGGCGCGGGTGCTGGAGGACGTCTCCATCGCCTATCCGCGCGACCAGCTCGCGCTGCAGGCCGGGCAGCTGATCGACTTTCTGCTCGGCGACAGCCGGATGCTGCGCGACCGCATCGGCCGGGCCCTGCCAGCTTGGGACGAGACCATGCCGGGCTACCACGCCGTGCTGGGCCAGCTGGCCTTCGGGCTGGAGGAGACCGGCCTCTACGACCGCGCCGAGGCGGCCGGGCGACGGGCCATCGCCTTGCAGCCGAAGAACGGCTGGGCGCAGCACGCCGTCGCCCATGTGCTGGAGATGCAGGACCGGCGCGAGGACGGCGTGCACTGGATGCGCCAGGACGTCGCCCGCTGGAGCGAGGGCAGCTACTTCGCGGTCCACAACTGGTGGCACCTGGCGCTGTTCCACCTGGGCCTGGGCCAGGTCGGCGAGGTGCTGGACCTCTACGACGGCCCGATCTGGGCGTCACACCAGTCCGCGCTGGCGTTCGACACGGTCGACGCCTCGGCGCTGCTGTGGCGGCTGAAGCTGCGGGGCGTCGATGTGCAGGACCGCTGGGAGCCCCTGGCCCAGACCTGGCTCGACGCCTCGGGCGGCGAGAGCACCTACGCCTTCAACGACGCCCACGCGGCCATGGCCTATGTCGGCGCCGGGCGTGATGACGCGCTGGCGGCCCTGATCGAGGCCCAGGACCGGGCGCTGGCCCGTCCGGGCGACAACGCCTACTTCGTGGCCGAGATCGGCCGTCCGCTGGTCGAGGGGGTGGCCGCCTTCGGACGGGGCGACTGGCGCGGCGCGGTCGAGGCCCTGCGCCCCGTGCGCAACAAGGCCGGCCGGTTCGGCGGCAGCCACGCCCAGCGGGACGTGATCGACCTGACGCTGATCGAGGCGGCCCGACGCGGCGGGGATGTGTTCCTGGTCGACGCCCTGGAAGCCGAGCGCGACGCCGCCCGGCCGCTGGGTCCGAAACGCGCGGAAGTAGAGCGTGCGGCGTGACGGCCACCATCCGCGCGCGGGGGTAGAATCACATAAGTGAGATTCCCGGGGGAGCCTGTCACTAGTGACAGTTACTCCCCCGGCCCGCCTGCGGCTTCAATCCTCCCGACGAGACAAGGGGGATTTGGCCATGCGTGTGGACCCGGATATTGAACTTCCGAGAGTAATGATCCGCGTGCACGTCCTGTGCGAGCAATACGCGCGCTCGCAGGACATCGACGACCGCAAGCGTATACTGAACGAGTTCAGCGAACTGATCGGTCACGCTGCGGAAGTCGCCGCCTGGGACATGGTGGCGCTTATCCTTGAGCGCGATCTCGATGTAGAAGACGCGAATGACGATGCGCTTCTCGGCGCTGAACGCCATCGCCGCGCTCAGCGATTGCAAGGATATCGACAGCCTGCGTGATGTCGCCCAAGCCTTCGCCGAAGGCATGGGCTTCTCGTCGGTGCATGTGTCGGCCATGCGGTCGGACCGCGCCGCCGATCCGGTCAACGTGCTGCTGAGCACCTATCCAGACCGGTGGATCCTCGAGTACCAGCGCCGGGGCTTCATCGAGATCGACCCGGTGCGCCGCGCGCTCGCCTACAGCAACCGCGCGGTGCAGTGGCGCAAGGCGCCGGGGGCCGGCGATCCGGAGGCGGTGGCCTTCTTCCAGGCGGCCAACGACGCGGGACTGGCCGACGGGCTGACGATCCCGGTTCACGGCGCGGCCGGCTACCGGGGCTACGTCAGCTTCGCGGGACCGGGCACGGTGCTGCTGACCCAGCAGGACGAGGACGCGCTCTACCTGTTCGCCGTCTACCTGCACGAGGTCGGGCGGCGACTGAAAGGGATGGACAGCTTCTCCAGCGCCGACGCGGTCGGCGTCGAGCTGACCGACCGGGAGCGCGAGATCCTGAGCTGGGTCCTGGAAGGCCTCGTCGACGAGGACATCGCACGCAAGCTGAAGATCACCCATCGGACGGTGCGCTTCCATGTGGAGAACGCCGCCCGAAAGCTGGGCGTCCAGGGCCGTCATGGGGCGGCCAACCGGGCGCTCGAACTGGGGCTCCTCACCGAGACCCGAAACACATCCTTAGGGTGAGATAGCCAATCGTTCGCCCTGGGGGTCACTCCGGAGGCAGAACGCCATGATCCTGTTGCTCAACGCGGCCAACAAGGCCGCCTTTCCCGCCCTTCTCGACGATATGTTCCGGGCCCGGCACGAGGTCTTCGTCGACCTGAAGAAGTGGGAGGAACTCAGACGGCCCGACGGCCGCGACATCGACGCCTGGGACCGCGACGACTCCGTCTATCTCGTCTCCGCCAAGGGCGACCGGGTGATGGGCGCGGTGCGGTTCACCGGCGCCAGCGGCACAAGCCTGGCTGAAACCATCCACCCCGAGCTGTTCGAGGAGACTCCGCCGCGCGGCGACGATTTCTGGGAGATGAGTCGCCTGTTCGCCCGCCCCGAGGCGGTGACCAAGGACGGCCAGAGCCCGGTGGTCAGCGAGCTGCTGGTGGCCTGCGCCGAACTCGCCAGGATCGTCGGCAGCCGGGGGTCTCTGATGATCACCGAGCTCAAGCTTGTGCAGGCCATGCTGAGCTGGGGCGCCAACCCCGAGCCGCTGGGCCTGCCCCAGCGGACACGAGACGGGACGGTGATCGCGGTGATGAGCCACGCTTCCGCGTTCGCCGCGCGCAACCTGCGCAAGGCGCGCGGCATCGAACGGCCGATCATCGCCTGGGCGGAGGCGCCGGACCGCGAGCCGAAGCTTTACGCCGACCTGCTGGGCATCGACCCGTTCGACAGCGCCTGGACCCCGCCCGAAGGCTTCACCGTCGTCGAGCGGGCGCACATGACGCCGAGGGAACTGGCCGCGCGGTTCTGGCCGGCGCGAACGGCGTAGGCGGCCGGGGGCATGTATCCCGAAGGGTGCGTGTCCCCTATCCGCCGCCCACGCTCGTCATCCTCGCGCTCGTCGTGAGGATGACGGATCGGGGACCGCGTCGTGGGGGCACGCACTGAAGCGCGTGTCCCCGGCGGCGATCAGCCCCACTCCGCCCAGAGCGCCGCCTCGTCGGCCTTCGCCGCCACGACGGAGGCTTCCTTGATGTGACCGTAACCGCGGATCGCCTGCGGGACGGCCGCGATGCGGGCGGCGAGCGGCAGGCGCTCCGGAGTCAGGCCGGCGAGGATGCGGTCCAGCTGCGCCTCGTAGGAGACGATCAGCCCGCGCTCCATACGGCGCTCCTCGGTCTTGCCGAAGATGTCGAACGCCCCGCCGCGCAGGCCCTTCATGCGGACCAGCATCGGGAAGACCAGGTCGAGCATCCAGCCGCCGAGGGCGATCTTCTTCGGCTTGCCGTCCGGTCCCTTCGGCGCGATCAGCGGCGGCGACATCCAGACCTTGGCCTTGCCGCCCTTGAAGGTCCCGGCCAGCTCGGCCGCGAACCGACCGTCGGTGTAGAGGCGCGCGACCTCGTACTCGTCCTTGTAAGCCATCAACTTGTAGAGGTTGGTCGCCACCGCGCGGGTCAGGGCCTCATCGCCGGCGCCGGCCTCCGCCGCGCGCACCCGCGCCACGCGTTTCACATAGCGGTCGGCGTAGGCGGCGTCCTGATAGGCGGTCAGTTCGGCGGTGCGTTTGGCGATCAGCTCGTCCAGCGGCATGGTCTCCGGCGTCGGGACGCTGTCTTCCGGCTTGCCCCTGAAGTCCGGGTCCATCGCCGCCTTCCGGCCGACCTCGAAGGCCTGCAGGTTGGACTCATAGTCCACGCCGTTCAGCTTGATGGCGCGGTAGAGGGCGCGGCTGGAGACCGGGATCACGCCCTTCTGCCAGGTGAAGCCCAGCATGATCATGTTGGCGTAGATGCCGTCGCCCAGCTTGTGCTCGGCCAGGGCCTGCGAGGGGCAGGCCTCATAGCTCTTCGTCGCGGCCGTGATGCGGCGGGCCATGCGGCCGGTGTCGAAACGGACGTCGCGGTTGGTCACGAAGTCGGCGGTCGGCGAGAAGTCGGCGTTGCCGAAGGCGCGGGTCACCTGCTTGCTGAACAGGGCCAGGCCGTCCGGGCTGGCCGCCACCAGCAGGTCGCAGGCGATCAGCACGTCGGTGGTCGCCGCCGGCACGCGGCCGCCGACCACGGTGTCTTCGTACTCGCCGATCTTCACGTGGCTGAACACCGAGCCGCCCTTCTGGGCGAGGCCGGTCATGTCCACGACGCTGGCCGCGCGGCCGTCGACGTGGGCGGCCATGGCCAGGATCGAGGCGACCGTGGTCACGCCGGTCCCGCCGATGCCGGTGAAGACGATGCGGCGCACGCCTTCAAGAGGCTCGAAGTCCGGCAGCGGCGTTGAGTCGGCGGTCAGGGCCGCGAGTTTCTCCTTTGTGGCGTTCTCCGCGCCTTCCAGGGTGATGAACGACGGGCAGAACCCGTCGACGCAGCTGTAGTCCTGGTTACAGGTCGACTGATTGATCTTCCGCTTGCGGCCGAACTCGGTGTTCAGCGGCTCGACCGAGACACAGTTCGACTTCTTGGAGCAGTCGCCGCAGCCTTCGCAGACCAGCGGGTTGATGAACACGCGCCGCGGGGCCTTGGCCATCAGGCCGCGCTTGCGGCGGCGGCGCTTTTCCGTGGCGCAGGTCTGGTCGTAGAGCAGGACGGTGACGCCCTTGGTCTCGCGCAGCTCGCGCTGGACCTTCATCAGGTCGCTGCGGGGGTGGACCTCCACGCCGGGAGCCAGGCCCGTGACACCCTCGTAGCGCTCGACGTCGTCGACGACGATGACCGTACGCTTCACGCCCTCGGCCGCCAGCTGGCGGGTGATCTGGGCGGGCGTGAAGCCGCTCTCGGCCGCCTGGCCGCCGGTCATGGCGACGGCGTCGTTGAACAGCAGCTTGTAGGTGATGTTGGCCTTGGCCGCGATCGCGCCGCGGATCGCCAGCGAGCCGGAGTGGTTGTAGGTGCCGTCGCCCAGGTTCTGGAAGACGTGCTTCTCCGTCGTGAACGGCGCCGCGCCGACCCAGGTCAGGCCTTCGCCGCCCATGTGGGTGTTCAGGTCGGTCGACGGGTCGTTGAAGCTGGCCATGTAGTGGCAGCCGATCCCGGCCAGGGCCCGCGAGCCTTCCGGCACCCGGGTCGAGGTGTTGTGCGGGCAGCCCGAGCAGAAGAACGGCTTGCGCTGCTGGTCGGCGGCCAGGCTGACGGCGGCGACGCCCGAGGCGGACACGCGGTCGATGTAGTCCTGGGCGCGCTGCTTGTAGGGTCCGGCCGGCAGGCGGTCGTAGAGGTCCAGAGCGATGGCGGCGACCGACAGCGAACCGGTCTCCTCCATCAGCGGCTGGCCGTGCTCGTCCTTCTTGCCGATGACGTTCGGACGGGCGTGCGCGGGCAGGTCGTAGAGCGCGGCGCGGGCCTGGGGCTCGATCAGGGCGCGCTTGTGCTCGATGACCATCAAGGTCTCGAGACCGGCGGCGAAGGCGCGCAGGCCCTGCGGCTCCAGCGGCCAGGGCATGCCGACCTTGTAGATCGACACGCCGAGGGCGGCGGCTTCGTCCAGGGTGATGCCCATGGCCTGGAAGGCTTCGAGCACATCCTTGTAGGCCTGGCCCTGGCAGACGATGCCCAGACGCGGGCGCGGCGAGGCCAGCACCACGCGGTCGATGTTGTTGGCGCGGGCGAAGGCGAGCGCGGCGGGCAGCTTGTGATTGCGGAGACGGGTCTCCTTCTCCAGCGGCTGGTCCTTTGTGCGGATGTGCAGACCGCCGGGAGGCATCGGGAAGTTGTCGGGGATGACCACCTTGTGGCGGTCCAGCGAGACGTCGATGGTCACGCCGCTGTCCATGGTGTCGGCCAGCGCGATCAGCCCGACCCAGAGGCCGCTGAAGCGCGACATCGAAAGGCCGAGGATCCCGTAGTCGAGGACTTCCTGGACGTCGGCCGGCGACAGCACCGGCATCTCGAAGTCCTGGAAGGCGAACTCCGACTGGCTGGGCAGGGTCGAGGACTTGCAGTTGTGGTCGTCGCCGGCCACGGCGAGAACGCCGCCCTTCGGCATCACGCCGGCGAAGTTGGCGTGCTTGAAGACGTCGCCCGTGCGGTCGACGCCCGGCGCCTTGCCGTACCACATGGCGCTGACGCCGTCGTACTTGGCGCCCGGGAACAGGTTGGCCTGCTGGCTGCCCCAGACGGCCGTGGCCGCGAGGTCCTCGTTGAGGCCTTCCTGAAAGACGACTTCATGCGACTTCAGAAGCTTGCCCGCGCGCGCTGCCTGCTGGTCGAGACCGCCCAGCGGAGAGCCGCGATAGCCGGAGATGTACCCGGCGGTGTTCAGCCCATCACGCGAATCGAGGCGCCGACGATCGAGCATCACCCGGATCAGAGCCTGCACGCCGGTTATGAACGCGCGGCCATCTTCGAGAAGATATTTGTCGTCGAGCGTCACATCTTGGTGCCGCATTGAAAAATCTTTCCTCCGGCGGGCCGTTCCCCGCTTGCAAGATCATACAAGCCCGGGGAAAATGCTTGCCAAAGCCGTGCCCTCGCAGGGGTACGCTACGGCAAGATCGGGGCGTGGATCGCGCTTTTGGGGGTAAAAAGGTTTGTCCGAGCAGCTCGACGCGGTTGACGCAAAAATCCTGGACCTCATCCAGCACGACGCGAGCCTCTCCGTGGCGGAGATCGCCGAGCGCGTGGGCCTGTCCTCGAGCCCCTGCTGGCGCCGCATAAAGCGCCTGGAAGACGCCGGAATCATCCAGCGCCGGGTCACCATTCTGGACCGCGAGCAGCTGGGCCTGAGCTTCGAGGTGTACTGCACCGTGAAGCTGTCGCTGCCGACCAAGGAAAACCTCGAACTGTTCGAAGCCAACGTCGTGAAGTGGGCCGAAGTCACCCAGTGCGCCACGGTAACGGGCGCGGCCGACTATGAGTTGCGGATCGTCACCCGCGACATGCACGCCTTCGACGACTTCCTGCGCGACAAGATCCTGTCGCTCGGGCTGGTCTCCAACATCGAGAGCCGCATCGTGATCCGCGGCGTCAAGAACACCACCGCCGTGCCGCTGGGCATGGTCAGCCCCTATGTCAGCCCGCACGGCTAGGGCGCTCGCGGCGGCCCTCGTGCTGCTGCCCCTCGCCGCCGCCGCCGGGCCGGCTCCCGGCGACGAAACGCGTCTCCAGCAGTACTTCAGCGACCGGAAGCAGGCCGCTGAAGCGAGCCAGGCCGGCGACCTGGAGCAGGCGGAAGCGCTGCTCATTGACGCGGTCGCCCTCTATCCCGACAGCCCCGGCTCCTACATCCGTCTGGCCCGCGCGCAAGCGGCGACGCCGAGCAAACACGACCTCGCCCTCACCAATCTCGGGGCCTACGCACGGATGGGCCTGGTCTTCGATGTCGAACACGACCCGGCGCTGAAGGTGCTGACCGGTCATCCCGAATGGCCGCGGATCGCCGCCGAGCTGAAAGCGAACGCCGCGCCGAGCGGCAAGGTGGAAACCGTCGCCACTATCGCCGGCGAAGCGGACTGGATCGGCGAAGGCCTGGTCCACGACGACAAGGGCCTGCTCATGAGCACGGTCTCGGGCCGATCGATCGTGCGCCTGACCGGCTCCGGCGCCGAACCCTTCCTGCAGACTGACACCGACACGGGCGCGATCTTCGGTCTGGCCGTGGATCACAAGCGTAGCGTGCTCTGGGCGGCCGAGGCCTGGGGCGAGGGCGTGCCCGGCGGCGTGGGTTCGCCGAAGACCGGCCTGCTGAAGGTCTCGCTGGCCGACGGGAAGATCCTGG
The DNA here is from genome assembly GCA_044238855.1 of Caulobacter sp. Taxonomy (GTDB): domain Bacteria; phylum Pseudomonadota; class Alphaproteobacteria; order Caulobacterales; family Caulobacteraceae; genus Caulobacter. The sequence continues at coordinate 1,631 of JBIICO010000032.1, read as the reverse complement.
CCCGCCTCTATCTGCCCGAGGACGGCGGCAAGCATCAGCTGGGCGATGTCGTGGTCGGCCCCGACGGCGTGGTCTACGCCTCCGACGCGACGGGCGGCGGCGTATGGAGACTGAAGCCAGGAGGCCTGGCTCTCGAACCGCTCGTGGCGGCGGGCGTGATGGCCTCACCCCAGGGGCTTGCACTGTGCGCGGGCGGCAAGGCGCTGCTCGTCGCCGACTATTCGACCGGCCTGCACCGGATCGATCTGAAGGGCGGCGAGCCCACCCATGTGCTCGGCTTCATGTCCGGCACGGCGGGGACCGACGGGCTGATCGCCGCGCCGGGCGTCGATTTCGGAACGCGCAACGCCTCGCCGTTGCCCTTGGCGGTCGTCGCGACCCAGAACGGCGTCGCGCCGCAACGGGTGCGGCTGCTGCGCGTCAGCCCCGACTGCACCGAGATCGAGGACGCCTGGACGCTGGTCGCCAACCTGCCGGGGGTGGACGACATCACCCTGGCGACGGTCGAGGGCGGCCGGGTGGTCTTCGTCGGCCATTCCCGATGGGAGGCCCGGGGAGACGATCTGAAGCTGGCCCGCCCCGACCCGGGCCCGATCCGGGTGTTCTCGACGCCGCTGCCGGACAGCCCTCACTAGCCGCCCCCTCTACCCAAGTATGACTTCCGCTCCGCGTCGCGCCGGGCCATGTTCGGCGCGACTTACGCACGGAGCCCTCCCCATGATCGACCTCATCATCGACCAGCGACGCAAGGATCTGGGAGGCTTCGAGGTCGGGCGCGTGCTGCCCTGGCATGCGCGGCGCACGGTGGGACCATTCGTGTTCTTCGATCACATGGGGCCGGCCGAGTTCCAGCCCGGCTTCGGCCGCGAGGTCGACGTGAGGCCGCATCCGCACATCGGCCTGTCGACCCTGAGCTACCTGTTCGACGGGGCGATGACCCACAAGGATAGCGTCGGATCCGACATCGTCATCCGGCCCGGCGAGGTGAACTGGATGACCGCCGGCAGCGGCATCACCCATTCCGAACGGTTCGAGGACCTGCGCCGCGACGGCGGCAAGATGGACGGCATCCAGACCTGGCTGGCCCTGCCGGTCGAGAGCGAGGAGATCGACCCGCGCTTCTCGCACCACGAGGGCGACGAACTGCCGACCTACGAGGCCGACGGGCTCAAGGCGACGCTGATCGCCGGCGAGGCGTTCGGCGCCAAGTCCGGAGTGCCGGTGTTCTCGCCGACCTTCTACGTGCACTGGGAGATGGCGGCGGGAACCCGCGCGGCCCTGCCGGCCGAGTACAGCGAGCGGGCGGCCTATGTCGCGCTGGGCAGCGTCGAGGTCGAGGGCCAGACATTGCACACCGGCCAAATGGCTGTGTTCAAGCCGGGCGAGACGGTCGTGTTCACGGCGCTGGAAGCGGCGCGCGTCATGCTGCTGGGCGGCGAGCCGATCGGACCGCGCTTCATCGAGTGGAACTTCGTCTCGTCCAGCAAGGAACGCATCGAGCAGGCCAAGGCCGACTGGCGCGCGGGCCGGATGAAGCTGCCCGATCTGGACAACGGCGAGTTCATCCCGCTGCCGGGCGACCCGACCCCGCCGGCCAATCCGATGAGCTGACCGTCCTCTCCTCCGGGAGA
>JBIICO010000031.1:0-22847 GCA_044238855.1 Caulobacter sp. | reverse complement strand
GTCGTTCTGCTGGCTGGCGTTGCCGGCGGTGACCACGCCGTCCTTCTCGATGGCGCGCAGCTTGCCCAGCGACTCCAGGGTGGCGTCGGAGCGGTAGCCTTCGTCATGGGCGAAGACGACCGGATCGCCCTTCCGCTGCTTGACCGAGACTGGCACGAGTTCGTCGGCGAAGCGGTTCTCGGCCCACGCCTTGGTCGCGCGCTGGTGGCTCATGACGGCGTATTCGTCCGACTGCTCGCGGGTGATGCCGTAGTCGCGGGCCAGGTTGTCGGCAGTCTCGATCATGCCGCTGATGACGCCGAAGCGCTCGATCGGCTGGCTCATTACCCGGCCGCGGGCGAGGCGGTCGTGCATGGTCACGGAGCCGGCGCGGGCGCCGTTGCGCATGTCCGTCGAGTAGTACTCGACGTTGCTCATGCTCTCGCAGCCGCCGGCGATGACCACGTCGGCCGCGCCGGTCTGGATGCGCATGGCGGCGTCGATGACCGCCTGGAGGCCCGAACCGCAGCGGCGATCCATCGAGACGCCGGGAATGCCGATGGGGAGGCCCGCCTGCAGCAACGACCAGCGGGCGATGCAGGGCGCCTCGCCGTTCGGATAGCCGTGGGCGAAGGTGACATCGTCGATCCGCTCGGGATCGATCTTCGTCCGCTCGACCAGTTCCTTGATGATGACCCCGCCGATCTCGCCGGCGGTCATGCTCGAAAGCGCGCCCTGGAACTTGCCGACGGCGGTGCGGAGGGGGCTGACGATGGCTGCGCGACGCATGGGCGCTCCTTAGACCGGATCGTACGGGAACACCGAGGCGCTGGCGCCGGTGTCGTAGAAGCTGTTCTTCATGGCGGGCAGGGCCACGTCGAGCAGCGAGCGCGGGGTCCAGCCTTCGGTGTTGGCCATGTTGCGGACCGGCCGCGGCTGGCTGAACAGGATCACCTCATTGCCGCGCACGCCGAAGATCTGGCCGTTGACGGCGCTGGCTTCCGGTGAGGCCAGGGCGATGGTCAGCTGGGCGACCTGGTCGGCGCGCATCGAGTCGCGCATGCGCCCGACGCGCAGGGCGCTGGCTTCGTCGGTGACCGGGATCGAGGCGATCATCCGCGTCCAGGCGAACGGGGCGATGACGTTGGAGCGCACGCCCTTGGCGCCGCCCTCCATGGCGATGATCCGCGACAGGCCGGCGACGCCCAGCTTGGCGGCGGCGTAGTTGGCCTGGCCGATGTTGCCGATCAGGCCGGTGGTCGAGGTGAAGTGGACGTAGGAGCCTTCACCCTGGTTGCGGAAGTGTTCGACCGTCGCGCGGCTGACGTTGTAGGCGCCGCGCAGATGGACCTCGATGACCTTGTCCCAGTCAGCGTCGTCCATCTTGTGGAACATGCGGTCGCGCAGGATGCCGGCGGGGTTCACCACCGCGTGCAGGCCGCCGAAGGTGTCCATGGCCTGCTCCACCATGCCCTTGACCGCCGCCATGTCGGTGACGCTGTCGGAGTTGGAGACCGCCTCGCCGCCCGCGGCGCGAATCTCGGCGGCGGTGGCTTCAGCGGGGCCGGCGTCGCCGGCGTCGGCGCCGGAGAGGCCGCCGCCCAGATCGTTGACCACGACCTTGGCGCCCTCGCGAGCAGCCAGAAGCGCGCATTCCTTGCCGATGCCGCCGGCCGCGCCGGTGACCAGAACGACCTTGCCCTCAAGAACGCCCATTCGCTTCTCCCTTGGATTATTCTTGCGCTTGCGAAGCCGTCTACGCGGCAAACCTAGCGTCAGGCAAGCCGGTCCGCCTTGCGCAGGTCGGGGAACAGCTTCGCCCAGATCGCGGTCACGGCGATAGCCCCGACCCCGCCGAACAGAGCCGCCCCGACCGGACCCAGGAACCGTGTGACGATGCCCGTCTCGAACTCGCCCAGCTCGTTCGACGCGCCGATGAACAGCGAGGAAACCGTCGCGACCCGGCCGCGCATGTGATCGGGCGTCGCCAGCTGCACCAGCGTCTGGCGGACGTAGACGCTGATCATGTCCGCCCCGCCCAGGAAGGTCAGGCAGGCGAGGCACAGGGCCGTGTAGAAGATCGCCGGCGCGGCCGCGACATTGTCGAACGCCTGCAGCACCGCTGCATCGGCGATGTCGTGGGTGGCCATGTAGCCGACGCCGCCGAAAGCCACCGTGCCGACGCCGAACAGCCCAACGGCGCTGAACATGATGACGCCCGCGTGCTTGCGGATCGGGTTGAAGCCCAGCCATATCGCGACCGCCGAAGCGCCCAGCGCCGGCGCCGCCCGGAGCATGCCGAAGCCCAGGGCGCCGACATGCAGAACGTCCTTGGCGAAGATCGGCAGCAGCAGAACGGCCCCGCCCAGCAGGACGGCGAACAGGTCCAGCGAGATCGCGCCGAACACGATCTTGTTGTTCCAGACGTAGGCCAGGCCCTCCTTCATCAGCGCCCAGCGCGAGCCCGGCTGGACCACCGGCTGGGCGTTGGAGCGGATGAGGACAACCAGCACGAAGGCGATGACATAGAGGCCCAGCGCGACGCTGTAGGCGACGCCGGGCGAGATCGCGACCAGCGCCCCGCCCAGGGCCGGCCCGAAGATCGCGGCGGTCTGCCAGGCCAGCGACTGCCAGGCGATGGCGCGCGGCAGCAGCTCCCGGGGGACCAGCATCGGGCCGAGCGCGGTGTTGGCCGGCGCGAAGAAGGCGCGGGTGGCGCCGAACAGCGCCGCGGCGCCGAGCAGGAACGGGACGGTCGCGAAATGGAAGAAGGCGGCCGCGGCCAGGATCCCGACGATCAGGATCTCGGCCGAGTAGGTGAACTTCAGGATGGTCCGCCGGTTGTGCCGGTCGGCGACCTCACCGGCCGGAAGGGCCAGGAACAGCACCGGGACGAAGGCGATCAGGCCGATCATCCCGTAGACCAGCGCCGCGGGCTTCACGTCCATGGTGCGGCGGGCGATCTCGTAGATCTGCCAGCCCAGCGCGATGGAGGTGATCTGCACGGCCAGGACGGCGGTCCAGCGGCAGAACCAGAAGCGGACGAAATCGCCCTGCCGGAGCAGGGCGCGCATGGATGTGTCGGGTTCGGCGGACTCGGACATGGGTGAGTTCCCTTTGCGCCAGCCGGCGGTTTCTCGCAACCGTCGTTGACACCGAAGGGCGCGGGCCCTATCCGCCCCTACCTCTGAAGCGGACAGCGAGGGCGCGATGCGCAGCCTCCGACGAACGATCCGCCGCGCCAGCCGCGCGGCCGTCTAGCCGCCCCGGGCCTTTGGAAGGCGCGGGGATCGTTCCCCTGTTCCTTCGCCTGAAGTCTCCGACATGTCCGACATCACCTACCGGCCCGAACGGGCCGACGACGCGCCGCTGATCGCCGCCCTGCTGGAGCGGGCCTTCGGGCCTGGCCGCCATGCCAAGGCCGCCGACCGCCTGCGCGAAGGCAACCGCCTTATCGCCGAACTCAGCTTCACCGCCTGGGAAGGCGAGCGCCTGGCAGGGTCGGTGCGGATGTGGCCGGTCGGCATCGCCGGCGAGCCCGTGGTGTTCCTGGGGCCGATCGCGGTCGAGGCCGACCTGCGCAAGCACAGGATCGGCCAGACCCTGGTCGAGATGGCTTGTGAAGCGTCGGCCAAGGCCGGCTGGCGCGCCGTGCTGCTGGTCGGCGACGCGCCGTACTTCAGCCGCGTCGGCTTCGAGGCCGAACCGGCGAAGGGCGTGGTGATGCCGGGCCCCGTGGACCAGCGGCGGGTGCTGCTCAAGGCCCTTCGCGAAGGCGGCGCGGATGGGCTGAGCGGGTTGGTGACGCACTGACTCGGCGGCCGCGCCCGGACGGTCTTGCTTTCCCCGGCGCGAGAGGCATCTACAATCCCGTCATGACTCAGCCCCCCACCGGCCTCGACACCGTCATCGCCGCCGCCAAGCAGGCGCCGGGGCGGGGGCTGCCGCCGGTGCATCTGTGGAACCCCGCCCACTGTGGCGAGATCGACATCCGCATCCGCAAGGACGGCGTCTGGTTCCACGAGGGCACGCCGATCGGGCGCGAGGCGCTGGTGCGGCTGTTCTCGACCGTGCTGCGGCTCGATCCCGACGGCTACCACCTGGTCACGCCGGTCGAGAAGATGAAGATCGTCGTCGAGGACGCGCCCTTCATCGCCACCCGCGTCGATCGCGTGGGCGAGGCGCTGCGCTTCCTGACCAACGTCGGCGACGAGGTCGACGCCGGGCCGGACAACGCCATCCGGGTCGAGGTCGACGCCGGGACCGGCGAGCCGCGGCCTTACCTGCATGTCCGTCGTGGGCTGGAAGCGCTGATCGCGCGGCCGGTGTTCTACGAGCTGGTCGAGATGGCCGACGAGCGCGACGGCGTGTTGGGCGTGAGCTCGAACGGCGCCTGGTTCGCCGTGGGACCGGCCGCGTGAGTCCGGCCGCGACGTCCGCCGAGCTGCGGGACTGGATCGCCAGCCATCTGGACCCCTTCGACGCCCATGCGCCCGAGCGTGAGCCGCGCTCCGACTTCGACCTGAACCCGACGCTGAACCTGGGCCAGCCCATCGCGGTGCGGCCGGCGGCCGTCCTGGTGCCGCTGGTCGAGCGCAAGGAGGGGCTGTCGGTCCTGCTGACCCGGCGCTCGGACACCCTGCGCAGCCATACCGGCCAGGTGGCCTTCCCGGGCGGGCGGCTCGATCCCGGCGAGACGGTCTGGGAGGCGGCGCTGCGCGAGGCGCACGAAGAGGTGGGGCTGCATCCGTCCCATGTGTCGCTGGCGGGGCTGTCGACGCCCTACCGCACAGGGACCGGCTTCCTGGTGACGCCGGTCGTCGGCTTCGTGCCGCCGGATCTGCCGCTGGTTCCCAATCCGGACGAGGTGGCCGAGGTGTTCGAGACGCCGTTCGGCTTCCTGATGGACCCGGCCAACTACGAAGAACGCTATTACGATATGCCCGACGGGCAGCGCCGGAACTTCTACGCCATGAGCTGGGAGAACCAGCTGATCTGGGGCGCGACGGCGGGCATGCTGCGGGCGCTCTACGATCGCCTGTACGGCGCGGCGATGGCCTGAATTGCAAAAGTGACACACGGGTCACTTTCCAGCGCCCCGGCGGCGCCTTAAGCCGTTGCGCATGTCTTCCACAGCAACCCCTGACACCATCGGCGTTCAGTCCTGGATGAGCCTCCCGAGCACCCGCGCGGTGATCGAGGCCCTCGAAGCCCGGGGCTTCGCCGGCTGCGCCCGCTTCGTGGGCGGCTGCGTGCGCAACGCCCTGCTGAAGCAGCCGATCGACGATGTCGACATCGCCACCACCCTGACGCCCGACCAGGTGACCGAGGCGCTCGACGCCGCCGGCATCAAGGCCGTGCCGACCGGCGTCGACCACGGCACCGTGACCGCCATCTCCGGCGGCAAGCCGTATGAGATCACCACCCTGCGCAAGGACGTGTCGACCGACGGCCGCCGCGCCGTGGTCGCCTTCACCCAGGACTGGGCCGAGGACGCGATCCGCCGCGACTTCCGTCTGAACGCCCTCTACGCCGACGCCGACGGCCGCATCTTCGACCCGACGGGCGAGGGCGTGGCCGACGCGCTGGCCGGCCGGATCGTGTTCGTCGGCGACGCCATGACCCGGATCCGCGAGGACTACCTGCGCATCCTGCGGTTCTTCCGGTTCCAGGCCTGGTACGGCCGCGGCGAGCCCGACAGCGCCGCCCTGGCCGCCTGCAAGGCGCTGAAGGGGATGCTCTCCGGCCGCGCCGCCGAGCGGACGCAGAAGGAACTGCTGAAGCTGCTGGGCGCGCCCGATCCGCGCGCCGCGCTGCGGCTGATGGCGGCGACCGGCGTGCTGGGCGCGGTGATGCCGCAGGTGAAGGCGCTGACCCGGTTCGAGAATCTGGTCGCCATCGAGACCGAGCAGCTGTTCGAGAACGATCCCGAGCTGCGGCTGGCGGCGATGATCCCCGACGACGCGAAGGTGGCCCAGGACGTGGCCGAGCGGCTGCGCCTGTCCAACGCCCTGAAGGACCGGCTGGTGGCCGCCGCCGGCCGCGAGCCGCGCATCGTCTCCTGGATGGGCCCGCGCGAGATCCGCCGCGCCGTCTACGCGATCGGTTCCCGCGCCTTCGTCGACCGGGCCAAGCTGGCCTGGGCCGGCTCCGACCGCCCCGCGACGGCCACCCAGTGGCGCGCCATGCTGCCGTTGGCCGAGACCTGGACCGCGCCGCCGTTCCCGCTGACCGGCGAGGAGGTGATCGCCGCCGGCGTGCCCAAGGGACCGATGGTCGGGCAGGTCATGCGCGAGGTCGAGGAGTGGTGGATCGACCTCGACTTCATCGACGACAAGCTGGCCGCCGTCGAGCGTCTCAAGGCTGTCGCCCAGGGCATGGTCTACTAGCGCCGTCGCAACTTCCGGGGGCCTGGCCGCATTGATGCGGTATGCGCCTGCTTCGCCTCGCCTTTCCGCTGGCCTGTATCGCTGTCGCCGCCACGGCGGTGGCCGTCGGCGCGCAGCCCGCCCCGGTGTCGCCCGAAGACGACACGCTGGCCCGCCAGGAAGCGGCGCTGCATCGGCCGATCACGGTCCGGCCCCCTGCCGAGTTCCAGTCCATCGCCGATCCGAAGTCGCGCTCCGTCGCCCTGTTCCAGGAGGCCGGCAAGGTCATCCAGCATCCGCGTTGCGTGAACTGCCACCCCGTCGACGGACAGCCGCGCCAGGGGCTGGAGGCTCGCATCCACAATCCGCCGATCATGGGCGGCAAGAAGGGTGACGGCGTCGCGGGCGTGAAGTGCTCCACCTGCCACGGCGTCGCCAACTTCGAGGTCGAGGGCCGCGACACCCGCAGCATACCGGGCGCGCCGAAGTGGGCGCTGGCGCCGAAGGAAATGGCTTGGCAGGGTAAGTCGCTGGGCGAGATCTGTCGCCAGATCAAGGATCCGGGGCGCAACCACGGCAAGACGCTGGCCGAGTTGCAGCACCATTTCGCGCATGATCCGCTGGTCGGCTGGAGCTGGGCCCCGGGCGAAGGACGCGCGCCGGCGCCGGGCACTCAGGCGCGGTTGGGAGAGCTCATCCAGGCCTGGATCGATACCGGCGCGGTCTGCCCGGCGTAGAAGTCGCGCGGATCGGGCGCGGCGGGCCCGCGTCTTCTCGATCCGTGCTGTGTCCGTCGGAGGCCAAGGGGGAGATGACGCCGCCGACGAAGCCGTGGCTCAAGCCGCCTTCGCGGCCGGAGCGAGTTCCGCGTTCAGCCGCCGCCATTCGCGCTGGGCCAGGCTGGGGCGAACGACATCGTCCATGAGGTCGGCGAACACCGCCGGGGCGGCGCTGTCCCGAATGGCGCGCAGCATCCGCAGCCTTTCCTCGTGCCGCACGGCCGGGACCATCATCCGCAGCATGGCCGCGCCAAGGAACGGGGTCAGGCCGGCGACGATGCGCGTCTTCATCGCGAGCAGCGCTTCGTCGTCGAACAGCGCCTGCAGCAGCGGTAGGGTTTCCTCCTCGTCCTCCGCCATGTGGGCGAGGTTGGCGGCCACGAAGCGCGAGTAGGCGAGGTAGAGCGCGCGCGCCGCCCGCCGCCGACCGGCCGGCGGCGCGGTTTCCAGCGACCGTGCCGCGATCTCGATCTCCTCGAGAATGGCGCGAACCGACTGGTGGGCGTCGTCGAGGTCCTGGACCGCGCCCGGCGCGTGGGGCGCCAACGCGGCGTGGATGACCGTCTCTTCGTAGCCCTGGTAATCCTGGCAGAGCCGCAGGTGCTCGCGCAGGTGCTGGAGCAGCCCCGACAGCGCACGGTCGTCCTCGAGCTCGACCGCGCCCAGGCGGATCATGAGGTTGGCGTGCGCCATCCTCAGGCCCTTGTGGACCGGACCGAAGAGATCGAACGATCCCTTCGGCGTGGGTTCGGTGAATGACATGGCGACGGTTCCTGTTTCGCGGCGTCAGGCCGCCTGCGCGGACATCTGGGCGGCGAAGGCGGCCTTCATGCCCTGGAAGGCGACGTCGACCGGGGCCCAGCCGGGGCGGGATTTCATGTTGGCGACCCAGCGCTGGACGTTGGGCCAGGGCGACAGGTCGAAGTCGACCAGTTCGCCGAGCGTCAGCACCGGCAGGCCGAAGTAGTCGGCCAGGGTGATGTTCGGTCCGCAGACGAAGTCGTTGTCGCCGATCATGTGGTCGTTCAGCACGCCGAGCCGGTGGCGGACCTTCTCCAGGCCCTTGGCTTCCATCTCGGCCTGCGAGGCGGCGTCCGAGAGGCCGTATTTGTGCGGCATCATCCGGCTGTAGACGAGGATGTAGCCGTAGGCGTGGTAGAAGCCGGTGTTGAACCAGTCCATCGCCGCGTTGACCCGGGCGCGGTCGCGCAGGCCGGCGGGATAGGCGGCCGAGCCGACCTGGTCCGCCAGGTACTTCAGGATGGCCGACGACTCGGTCAGGCAGAGGGTGTCGTCGACGAGCGTCGGCACCGTACGGTTCGGATTCACCCTGCCGTAGGCTGTTTCCATCTGCTGCTCGGCGAACAGATTGATGTATTCGGGCTCTAGTTCGATGCCGTGCTCGGCAACGAACAGGAGGATGCCGCGACACACAGTAGATGCGGGATCGTAGTAGAGCTTCATTATTATTACGTCCTTGTAAGATTACATTCGCGTAATGGAGTATTTCCGCGAATGTCCCTCGCCGGTTCTGTTAGGGCGAGGATCTCGGTTCATCAATCGGCGTTATTGCATGTTGGCTCTGCAATAATGCAGAGTGGCGGCGATGTTTGACTGGAACGACCTTCGCCACTTCCTCGCCGTGGCCCGCACGGGCAGCACGCTGGCGGCCGGGCGTCAACCAGACCACCTGCGCCCGCCGGCTGCAGGCGCTGGAGGAGGCGCTGGGCCAGCGCCTGTTTGACCGTGTGCAGACGGGCCGGGTCCTGACCGAGGCCGGTCACGCGCTCGTACCCGCCGCCGAGGCGGTCGAGGCGGCCGTGCGTGGTTTCGAGGAGCAGGCGGCGGCAAGGCGGCGGGGGCTGAGCGGCGCCCTGCGGGTGACCTGCTCGGAGACGCTGGCGAACGTCGCGGTCATTCCGGCCCTGGCGCAGTTCAATCAGCTGTACCCCGAGATCGAGGTCGAGGTCCTGACCAGCGACCGCTACCTCGACCTGGTCGCGGGCGAGGCCGACATCGCTATCCGGGCGATGAGCAATCCGGCGTTCGGTTCGGGCCTGGTGGTCCGCAAGCTGATGGACACCTGGTGGGGGCTCTATTGCAGCCTGGCCTACGCCGAGCGCTATGGCCGCTGCGACGGCATGCACGATCTGGCCGGCCATCTGATGATCGGCGGCTCCGGCGAGCTCGCCGAGCCGTGGTTCCGGGTGGTCGAGGATCAGGCCCGGGGAGTCGAGATCCGCGCCCGCGCCAGCACCCTGACCAACCTGATCACCGCGGTTAAGTCAGGCGTCGGCATCGCGCCCCTGCCGATGGAGGCCGCCGAGAACGATCCCGGCCTGATCCGCTGCGGTCCGCCGCTGGAGGAATTCCGGGCGTCCGTCTGGCTCGTGGCGCCCGAACGCCTGCGCGACCATCCCCGGGCGCGAGCCTTCATGGATTTCGTAACCGCCTATCTGGCCGCCACGCGCAACAAGGCGGAACGGCGGGGCGCCGGAATCTGAACCCCCGGAATCGGGGGCGACAGCGGAGCGGCGCTCCGGCCACGCTGCGGCCCTCGAAGAAGGAGGGCTGCTCAAATGAAAACGAAACTGCGGACCGTCGTGATCGCCGCGGCCCTGGTGCTGGCCGGCGCGCTCGGGTCGAACCTGTTGGGCGCGGTGCGGGCCACTCAGGCGCAGGCGCTCAGCGACGAGGTCGTGATGGTGGCGGTGGAGAACGGCGTCTGGCTCTACACCCGCCGCGACGGCATCGAGTTCTGCTTCGTCCAGACCACCTCCGTGCGGTGCCTGCGCCGGTAGCGCCTTAAGGCCACTTCACCTCGGGCGGCATCGAGCTGAGAATCGATTCGACGTTGCCGCCGGTCTTGAGCCCGAAGGTGGTGCCGCGGTCGTAGAGGAGGTTGAACTCGACGTAGCGGCCGCGACGGATCAACTGTTCCTCGCGTTCTTCCGGCGTCCAGGGCTCGTGCATGCGGCCGGCGGCGATCTTCGGATAGATGTCGAGGAAGGCCTCGCCGACGTCGCGGGTGAACGCGAAGTCGCGGTCCCAGTCACCACTGTCGTGGTGGTCGTAGAAGATGCCGCCGATGCCCCGCGGCTCGTTGCGGTGCGGCAGGAAAAAGTACTCGTCGCACCAGGCCTTGTACTTCTCGTACCAGGCCGGGTCGTGACGATCGCACGCGGCCTTGAAGGCGGCGTGGAAGGCCTGGGCGTCAGGGAAGTCCTGTTCGCGCTGGTATCCCAGCAGCGGCGTCAGGTCGCCGCCGCCGCCGAACCAGCCCCTGGTCGTGCAGATGAAGCGGGTGTTCATATGGACCGCCGGCACGCGCGGGCTGCGCATGTGGGCGATCAGCGACACGCCGGTGGCGAAGAAGCGCGGGTCCTCGGCGGCGCCGGGGATGGTGGCGGCCATTTCCGGGGTGAAGGTCCCGTGCACGACCGAGGTGTGGACCCCGACCTTTTCGAAGAAGCGGCCGTGCATCATTCCCATGGTTCCGCCGCCGCCGGCCTCGCGGACCCAGGGCTTGCGCTCGAAGCGGCCCGGTTCGCCCGGATAGAGGTCGGCGGGCGCCTGATCCTCCAGCGCCTCGAAGGCGGCGTGGATGCGATCGCGAAGGTTTTCGAACCACTCGCGGGCGCGGGTCTTGCGGGCTTCCAGGACGGCTGCGTCGGTCATGGGCGGGCCTTTTACAGCCTTGGCGGCGTGCGTCCATGCGGCGCGGAAGTCCATATTCCCGACATGGTCTGTTGAAAAAGGGCGTGACCCACACTAATCGGTCCTGCCACGGGACATCGACGGGGCGGTGACGATTCAAGCGGGGCGACCCGTGCGCGCCGCAATCGCTGTTCCTGAACCAATTTTCGGCCGCGATTCCTTCCCGACGCGGCGCTTCGAAGGGTGATCTCAAGGTGGCCGATCCCGCCGCGCATGCAGCAACCCCGGACGGCGACGATCCGTCCCGCCGCGATTTCATTTACATTGCCGCCATCACCGCCGCCGCCGCTGGCGCCGGCGCGGTGGCCTGGCCGTTCATCGATCAGATGAACCCGTCGGCGGATACGCTGGCGCTGGCCAGTGTCGAGTACGACCTCACCAAGGTCGAACCCGGCCTGCAAGTGACCATCAACTGGCGGGGCAAGCCGCTGTTCATCCGTAACCGCACCCCGTCGGAAATCGACCGGGCGGTGAAGGACGACCATGTGACGATGCCCGACCCGCAGGTCGACGCCGAGCGTCACAAGGAAGGCAAGGCCCAGTGGCTGATCCTGGTCGGCTCCTGCACCCACCTCGGCTGCGTGCCGACGATGGGCGGCGGCGACTACGGCGGCTGGTTCTGCCCCTGCCACGGCTCGCACTACGATACGTCCGGCCGTATCCGCAAAGGCCCGGCTCCCAAGAACCTGGTGGTGCCGGATTACGCCTTCCTTTCCGACACCAAGGTGAAGATCGGCTGACGTAGATGAGCGGACATTCGACCTACCAACCCAAGAGCGGCTTCACGCGCTGGCTCGACACCCGCCTTCCCGTCGGCCGCCTGGTCTGGGACAGCTTCGTCGATTACCCGACGCCGCGTAACCTGAACTACTGGTGGACCTTCGGCGGCATCCTCAGCCTCTGCCTGGGCGTCCAGATCCTCACCGGGATCGTGCTGGCGATGCACTACACGCCGAGCGCGGACCACGCCTTCAACTCCGTTGAGCACATCATGCGCAACGTGAACTACGGCTGGCTGATCCGGTACATCCACGCCAACGGCGCCTCGATGTTCTTCATCGCGGTCTACCTGCACATGTTCCGGGGCCTCTACTACGGCTCCTACAAGGCCCCGCGCGAGATCCTCTGGATCCTGGGCTGCGTGATCTACGGCCTGATGATGGCGACCGCCTTCATGGGCTACGTCCTGCCCTGGGGCCAGATGAGCTTCCACGGCGCCGTCGTGATCACCAACCTGCTGGGCGCCTTCCCGCTCGTCGGCGACACCATCACCACCCTGCTGTGGGGCGGTTTCGCGGTCGACGAGCCGACCCTGAAGCGCTTCTTCTCGCTGCACTACCTGCTGCCCTTCGTGATCGCGGGCGTCGTGATCCTGCACATCTGGGCGCTGCACGTGGTCGGCCAGAACAACCCGACCGGCGTCGAGCCGAAGTCGAAGGCCGACACGGTCGCCTTCACCCCGTACGCGACGGTGAAGGACGGCTTCGCGATGAGCGTCTTCCTGGTGCTCTTCGCGGTGTTCGTCTTCTACATGCCGAACGCCCTTGGCCACGCGGATAACTACATCCCCGCCAACCCGCTGGTGACGCCCGCCCACATCGTTCCGGAATGGTACTTCCTGCCGTTCTACGCGATCCTGCGCGCCGTCCCCGACAAGCTGATGGGCGTGCTGGCCATGTTCGGCGCCATCGGCTGCCTGTTCGCGCTGCCGTGGCTCGACACCTCCAAGGTGCGCTCCATGCGCTACCGCCCCCAGGCCCAGATGTACTTCGTGATCTTCGTGATCGTGTGCTGGGTCCTCGGTTTCGCCGGCGCCAAGCTGCCCGACGATCCGGTGATCGGCCACCTGAAGACGGTGTCGATCATGGGCTCCGACCTGAACAGCTGGGTTTGGCTGTCCCGCTTCGCGACCCTGTACTACTTCGCCTACTTCCTCGTGGTGATGCCGGTGCTGGGTCTGACCGAGAAGCCGCGCCCCGTTCCCGAAACCATCTCCTCGCCGGTTCTCGGCGACGCCGACAAGAAGGACTGAGGTCCAATGCTGCGCAAAGTTTCCCTGATCGCGGCGGCCCTCGTCCTCGTGGCCGGCCCCGCCTTCGCGGCGGGCAAGGCCGCCGAGCCGCCGGAGATCGCCTTCAGCTTCGAAGGCCCGTTCGGAACCTACGACCAGGCCCAGCTGCAACGCGGCTACAAGGTCTATCGCGAGGTCTGCTCCGCGTGCCACAGCATGTCGCTGCTGTCGTTCCGCAACCTCGGCGACCGGGGCGGTCCGTTCTACGATAAGAAGTACTCGCCGGCCCACGGCAAGACCTCGAACGACAACCCGTACGTCAAGGCGATCGCGGCCGAGGCCCAGATCGACGATCTGGACAACGAGACCGGCGATCCGATCAAGCGTCCGGGCGCGCCGGCGGACCGCTTCCCGAAGCCGTTCCCGAACGACATCGCGGCGCGGGCCAGCAACGGCGGCGCCCTGCCGCCCGACCTCTCGCTGATCGCCAAGGCCCGTGAAGGCGGTCCCGAGTACATCGTCGGCCTGCTGCGCGGCTACGTGGCCCCGCCGAAGGGCCTCGTGGTCCCCACCGGCCAGCACTACAACAACCACTTCCCGGGCAGCGTCGCCGCGGGCTGGGACGAGAAGACGCTGGGCCATGCGCCCGAGGGCGGCTTCATCGCCATGGCCGCGCCGCTCAAGAACGGCCTGGTCACCTTCGACGACGGCAAGCCGTCGACGGTGAACCAGATGTCGGAAGACGTCGCCGCCTTCCTGATGTGGGCCGCCGAGCCCAAGCTGGAAGAGCGCAAGCAGATGGGCGCGGCCGTGATCGTGTTCCTGCTGCTGTTCTCGGGCCTGCTGTACGCGAGCTACCGCCGCGTGTGGCGCAACGAGAGCCACTAGAACCACCGACCTTGCCAGTCTGAAGAAGGGCCCGGGAGCGATCCCGGGCCCTTCGTCATTTCGGGATCAGGGTGAGCCGCCCGGCGCCGATGTCCAGCCGCAGGCGCCAGTGGGACCAGAAGTCCGTACCCAGCGTACCGGCAAGCGCCGGGGTCAGCCCCTCGGCCGGGGCGGCGGTCTGCTCCTCGTACAGCGCGCCGCCGACCGAGAGGGCCCTCAGGCGGCCAGGCGCGGCGTTCCGGGGCGCCGGGACCGAACCGGCCGGCGGGGGGCTCAGGGAGGCTCCGGAGAGGCGCACGGCCGCCCTGGAGCTCCAATCGATCGCGAACAGACCCGCGCGGGCGCGACGATCGTCCGAGACGGCCGCGGCGACGGCCGGCACGCCGTCGACCATCCGAACCGTCCAGCGGCGTCCAGCGACCCGGCTCGGGGCCTTCCGCGCGTACAGGCGCAAGCGGCAGGGCGCGAAATCCAGGTCGACGACGTAGCGCCCGAGCAGGTCGGCCCCGATCACCCCGGTGATCGGCGTGACGAAGCCCGGCGCGCGGTCGTCCAGGTCGACGACCGTGACCGTCACCGGAGCCAGCACCTGTCCCGCGAGGTGGCCGGGTGCGTCGAACGTCTCGGGCATGCCCTCCATCTCGGCGCGGGTGTTGTGCAGCAGCGTGCGGGGCGCCGAGGGATCCAGCAACCAGTCGCCGGCGACGCCGCCGATCTCCGCCGGGACCACCACCGCGCCGTTCTCGAACCAGCAGGCGGTCTCCCCGGCCCGGGCCGGGGACACGGTCGCCAGGCTCGCGGCCAGGGCGCAGGTCAGGCAGAGGGCGGCGCGGTGGGACACGGTCCCGTTAGAGCGCGTCGCGGGAACATGACCAATCGCTAAGTTGTGCGGAACGCGGTTCGGTGAAAAACGCCCCATCCACCGGGATCAACCGGCGGGCGGGACGAGACGATGACCACCACTTCCATGACTTCCACCAGCGTGGGCCGCTGGCGCTGGCTGCCCTGGGCGGCCGTGTACGCCGCCGTCTGGGCCGGCGCGGTGTTCGTCCGCATGCAGAGCGGCGACTTCACCGACGCCCTGGCGTCCGGCGTGATCTTCGCGCTGATCCTGCCGCCGGTGGTCTGGGCGCTGACCCGCAAGGCGAAGCCCGCGCACATCGAGGTGGCGCGGCCGGGGCTGGAGCTGTCTGCGATCGTCGTCTGGCTGGCGATCTACGCCGTGGTCTGCCTGGGCTGGCTGTTCAGCGAGGTGCGCCAACACTTCACGCCGCACAGCAAGCCGTACGAAGCGGTGATGCTGGCGATCAAGCTCGCCATCCACGTGGCCATTCCGATCATCGTGCTCAAGCTGGTCGGGGCCAAGGTCCTGCCGCTGCTGGCGCCGCGCATGGGCGCGAAGGGCGTCTGGCCGTTGCTGATCGTGCTGGGCGCGATCTTCACCTCGCTGATGATGGTGATCTCGCCCAGCCTGAAAGAGATCAACGCCCTGAATGCCACGGCGACCGTGTTCGCCTGGGCCGCCCCCGCGACCTTCATCTGGATGGCGCTCGAGGCAGGCCTGACCGAGGAGTTCCTGTTCCGCGCGGTCCTGCAGCCGCGACTGGCGGCCTTCATGAAGTCCGAGGCCGGCGCCATCGTCATCGGGGCGCTGATCTTCGCCCTGGCCCACGTGCCCGGGCTGTACCTGCGCCCGGACGCGGGCGGCGACGCCATCGTCGGCCTGCCGCAGATCATCGCCTACTGCATCGGCGTACTGTCGCCGATCGCCATCCTGTTCGGCTTCATCTGGGCCCGGACGCGGAGCCTGGGCCTACTGGTCCTGCTGCACGCGACCGTGGACTTCCTGCCCAATCTGTCGGAGTTCATCCGGACCTGGGGATAAGGGAGCGGAGCGCGACAGCCGAAAGGGATGCCGGTTTCGGCGCCCGTCGCGCGACCAAGGAGAATACACATGGCGGGCTGGACGCTGGGGATCATCGGCGGGTCGGGGCTGTACGACATCGATGGGCTGGAGGACCGCGAGACGCTGCGGATCGCCGGTCCGTTCGGCGCGCCCTCCGGCGATCTCGTGACCGGCAGGATCGGCTCGGTGCGGCTCGTCTTCCTGCCTCGCCACGACGTCGGCCACCGACTGCCGCCCAGCGACATCAACGGCCGGGCCAACATCGACGCCCTGAAGCGGGCCGGCTGCACCGACATCCTGTCTCTGTCGGCGGTCGGCTCCCTGCGCGAGGACCTGCCGCCCGGAACCTTCGTCGTCGTGGACCAGTACATCGACCGCACCTTCGCCCGCGAGAAGAGCTTCTTCGGCCCAGGCCTGGCGGCCCATGTCTCGATGGCCGACCCGGTCTGCGCGCGGCTGGCGGATCTGGCCGCGAAGGCGGGGCGCGAGGCGGGCGCGAGCGTGGTCGAGGGCGGGACCTATCTGGCCATGGAGGGGCCCCAGTTTTCCACCCGCGCCGAGAGCGAACTCTATCGCGCCTGGGGGTGCGGCGTGATCGGCATGACCAACATGCCCGAGGCCAAGCTGGCCCGCGAAGCCGAGCTGCCCTACGCCTCGGTCTGCATGGTCACCGACTACGACTGCTGGCGCGAGGGCGAGGAGGCCGTGGAGGTCAGCCACATCCTCGAAGTCATGCACGCCAACACCGCCAAGGCGAAGCGGCTGGTCGCGGCCTTGGCCATGGCGCTGCCGGCGGTCCGCGAGGCGTCGCCCATCGACCGGGCGCTTGACGGCGCCATCATCACCGCCCCCGCCGCGCGCGACCCGGCGATGATCGCCATGCTGGACGTCGTGGCCGGGCGCGTGCTGCGCGGCTGACGAGAACGCGGTTCTCCCATAGGCTGGTCCCCGGAATCGCGGGGAGCGGGCATGGCCACCGATATCGACTGCCACCACCAGGCCGCCAACCGGCTCGACTCCTTCGTCGACGCCGCCTTCGCCTTCGCGGTGACGCTGCTGGTCATCGCCAGCGCGGCGCCGCCGGTGAACCTTGACGACCTGGGCGAGGCCGTCGGACGAATCCCGTCGTCCGCCTGCGCCTTCGCGCTGATCGCGCTCTTCTGGTTCGGTCACAAGGCGTTTGGCCGGCTGACACGGAAGCGGGACGTGGGCGTCCAGCTGATCAGCCTCGCCATCGTCTTCACGGTGCTTGTTTACGTTTATCCGCTGCGCCTGCTGACCCAATCGTTCTTCTTCTGGGTTTCCGGCGGTCGGCTGCCGGGCCATGGCATCATCAACAGCTTCGAGAGCCTGGGAATGCTGTACGTCGTCTACGGCGTGGGCTTCGCGGTGTTGGCCGGGCTCTATGCCGCCCTGTTCGGACACGGGGTTCGCAGCGCCGCGGCGCTGGAGATCGAGGGGCAGGAGCTCCAGGACGCCCGAGACTTCACGGCCATATGGCTGATCCTCATGAGCATGGGACTGCTGTCGGCTCTGCTGGCCTCATGGGGCGGACTGATGCGCGCGGCGCCCTGGCTGCCGGGCTTCGCCTACAGCGCCATTCCCGTGCTGATCTATGGCCGCATGGGGTTGCAGCGGCTGAAAGCGCGTCGGCTTCCACCGGCTTGACAAAGAGAACTTTGTTTTACAGAGTTAAGGTCTCACGGGAGACCAGCTATGCGTTCGAACCTGCTTGCCGCTGCCGCGACCGGGCTGTCGCTCGGCGTCGCCGCTCCCGCGGTGGCCCAGACGCCGGGCGATCCCGCGCCGATCATCGCCGCCCAGACGGAGGCCATGCGCCCGCTCGCCATCCTCGATGGCACGTGGCGCGGCCCGGCCGTGACCACCGATCCGACCGGCAAGAAGCACGAGCTGACCCAGACCGAGCGCGTGGGCTCGCTGCTCGGCGGTTCGGTCAAGGTGGTCGAAGGGCGGGGCTACAGCGCCGACGGGACCACCGCCTTCAACGCGTTCGCGGTGATCAGCTACGACCCGATCAGAAAAGCCTACA
The DNA here is from genome assembly GCA_044238855.1 of Caulobacter sp. GTDB lineage: Bacteria > Pseudomonadota > Alphaproteobacteria > Caulobacterales > Caulobacteraceae > Caulobacter. Next base: position 5,149 of record JBIICO010000031.1, on the reverse strand, counting down.
CGATGAAGAGCTACGCCCAGGGCCGCGCTGGCGAGTTTCCGCTCATCCCGCGCCCGGACGGCTTCAGCTGGGAAATCCCGGCCGGACCGGCGGCGAAGATCCGCTACAACGCGGTGGTCAAGGACGGGACCTGGATCGAGACCGGCGAATACGTGCCGGACGGCAAGCCCGGCCTGAGGTTCTTCGAGATGACCCTCAAGCGCGTCGGCGACACCGACTGGCCCGCCGGCGGCGCCGTGCCGGCGAAGTAGGGGCGGGTGGGACGCTAAACCTCGCCCCGCGACCCGCCGCTGCGCTGGAACAGCTGCAGCGTGCGCAGCATCGCCAGCCTGGCGCTGTCCTCGTGGTGGTTGGCGCCCGGCGCGACGAAGGCGTGGCCGGCGTCGTAGAGCCAGAGAGGCAGGTCGGGGTGGCGCTCGGCGATCGCCTCGACCACCGGCATGGGGATCGTCTCGTCGGTCTTGCCGAAGTGCAGGATGGTCGGAACGCGCGGCGTGTCGCCGACATGGTCGATGATGTTGCCGCCGTAGAAGCAGCTGACCGCCTTCAGCCCGTCGCAGAAGCAGGACGCCACCCAGGCGCTGCTGCCGCCGAAGCAGAAGCCCATCAGGAACACCGGCCCGTCCAGGGCGTCGACCGCCGCCTGGATCTGGCCGACGCAGGCCTCGCCCCAGCCGGACGCCTCGCCCTTGGCCATGCGCTCCGAGAGGATCGGGAAGTGGGTGTTGTGCTCGGGGAACGGGTCGGTCCCGTCGAGCAGACTGGGGGCCATCACCTCGTAGCCCTGCGAGGCCAGTTGGTCGCTGAGCTCGCGAATATGCGGGGTGACGCCCCAGATGGCGTGCAGGATCAACAGTCCGCCACGACGCGCTTCCGTCGCCGGGGCATGGTAGGCGGCCAGCTCGGCGCCGGCCTTGGTCTTCAGGATGATCCGCTCGCCCATGTACCGGGGGCTCCTTGCTACGCGTTGGCCTCGAACAGTTCGACCGTGCGCTTGCGGGCCAGTTCGGCGTCGGCGGGGTCGGAATCCGGGCGGCCGTCGTTGTTGAAGCCGTGCCCGGACGCTTCGTAGATATAGACCGGCACGTCGGGCTTTGCCGCCTCGACCGCCGCCTTCACGTCGTCGGCCGGGATATGGCCGTCCTTGCGGCCCAGATGGACGATCACCGGGCAGGAGAGAGGCAGGGCCGCCATCTGGCCGACCTGGCTGCCGTAGTAGCTGCTGCCCGCCGACAGGCCCTTCAGCCGCGAGGCCGCCAGCCAGACCATGCTGCCGCCGTAGCAGTAGCCCACGATGAAGACAGGCCCACGCGCGGAGAGAAAATCGATGCAGGCCTGGATGTCGCCCATGGCGTTGTCGGGGCCGTTGGCCATGGCGTACTTCAGGCCAGTGGCGAAGCCGGCGTCGTCATGCCCGGCGCTGAACCCCTTCTCCTGGCGGTCGAACATCGAGGGGGCCAGCACTTCGTAGCCGCGCGCGGCCCAGCGGGCGACGTCCGCCTGGACATAGGGGTCGAGGCCGAAGATCTCCTGGATCACGATCACGCCGCCCTTCCGCTCGCCCTCGGGCTCGGCGTGCAGCGCGTTGAAGCCGAAGCCGTCGTGGGCGGCGGTCAGGGTGATGGTCGTGGTCATGGCGTTCCCCGTGGTTGCTTGGCGCGGATTAGTGCCCGCGCGGAACGCGGCGGTCCAGCCTCACGCAGCGGAAGTCGGTGGCGGATATCGTCAATCAATTTGACGAATACTCGGTTGGCGGTCTCTATCGGCCGCTAAGCCAACGCCGGCACGATCTCTGTAAGCACCGGGCCGATCTCGTCGTGCAGGACAAGGTCGGCGAAGGTGTCCATGTCCGTGGCCTCGCGATTGACGATGGCCAGCGCCGCGCCGTTGCGCTTTGCCTGCAGCGGAAAGCTCGCGGCCGGGAACACCACCAGCGACGAGCCGAGCACCAGGAACAGGTCGCAGGCCAGGGTCTCTTCCGCGGCGCGGCGCATCGGCTCTTCCGGCATCTGCTGACCGAAGGAGATGGTGGCGCTCTTCACGAGGTTTCCGCAGTCCCGGCAGGTCGGGATCTCGCCCCGCTCGACGAACATCGGCCGCAGCGCCTTGAACTCATGCCGCAGGCCGCACTTCAGGCAGGTGGCGTAGCTGGCGTTGCCGTGCAGCTCGATCACCCGCTCGTCGGGGATGCCGCTGTCCTGATGCAGGTTGTCGACGTTCTGGGTGATGACGCTGGACACCTTGCCGGTGGCCACCAGCCGCGCCACGGCGTCGTGGCCGGCGTTCGGCGCGCGCCCCGTCCAGCCGGCCGTGCCGGCGAACACCCGGGTCCAGGCCTCGTGGCGCTTGTCCTCGTCGCCGACGAACTCCTGGAAATAGATCGGCTTCATCTTCGACCAGACGCCCCCCGGACTGCGGAAGTCGGGGATGCCGGACTCGGTCGAGATGCCCGCGCCGGTGAACACCACCACGCGGCGGGCGTCGTCGATCATGCGGGCGAGTTCGGCGCGGCGGGACATGCCGCCATGATGGCCGCCCGCGCCCGCCTCGACTAGGGGGTAGGCGTCCGCGACGGCGGCGGAACCACCGGCTGCGGCGAAGGCGGTCGGGCTTCCACGGGGGGCAGCGGGAGTCGCGCCGGCCGGGGCGGCGCCGGGTTCGCGCGGCGGTGCTCCATCTGCCGCCGCAGGATCTGGAACAACCGTTCCTTGTTCCGCTCGGGCAGCAGGTAGCCTTCGCCCGGGACCAGACCGCCGTCGACCTTGATACGCGCCCGGCCGCCGACTTCCACGCTGTCGATCTCGACGGCATGCCCGGTGGGCAGCAGGGTCCAGCCCTTTCCGTTGATATCGAGCTGGATCTCGTAGGTGCGCAGCACGCGCGGATTCTTAGGGTCCTTGCCGACGATCAGCTCGATCTCGACCACGCCCGGGCCGATCTTGCCGTCCGCGGTGATCACGCCGCTCTGGACGCCGTGATAGCGCAGGGCGACGACCTCCTGCATGTCCGGCGGGTCCGCCGGGACGTAGCTGACCGGCTTGCCGATCCGCTCGTCCGTGCCGAGGTAGAGAGTCTGGAAGCCCGGCGCGAACAGGACGTTGCCGCCCTCGAACAGTTGGTCGAACACGCCGTCGGCGTAGGTGTCGCGATAGCAGTAGTAGTTGCTGCCGCTGATGAACGAGAAGTCGCTCAGCCGGCACCACAGGTCGCCCTGGGCGTCGCGGGCCTGCCACAGGACCGAGCCGACTTCGCCATAGGGCTTGCGGCGCGGGGCCGAGGTCAGGCGCACGCCGCGCATGGGCGAGACCTTCTGCAGCGCGACAATCGCGCCCGCTTCGACGAAGCGCGGCTCGGTCGGCATCTCCGAGGGCTGGATGTTCAGCACCGACTGGAAGGTGAGCGGCTTGACGTCCTTCTCCAGCCGCGCCTGAGCCGACGCCGGCAGGTCTTCCCACTTTTCGGGCAACGGCGGCGGAGCCGGCGGGGCGGGCGCGAACGGGATGGGCAGGGGCGGCGCGGGCTTGGGCTTGGGAGCCGGCGTCTGGGCGACGGCGGCGGAGGCCAGCAGGCCGGCGGCGGCGAAGGCGAGGAGCGAAGCGCGCATGGACCGGCCTAGTAGCTGACGACGTAGTAGTAGGTGGACGTCGTGATGGTCATCTTCATCGGCTGGATCTGCGCCGGCATGGTGCTGACCACGCGATAGCGCAGCGAGCCCTCCGGGGTCAGGCCGAGGATGGTGATCATGGCGCCGGCGTCGCGCACCGTGCCGACCGGACCGCCGGCCAGGCTGCGATTGCCCAGCGAGGCGATCTGCACCGGTCCCTTGTCGGTCAGCATGGCGACGCCGAAGCCGGCCGTGCTCGGCGGTTTGGGCGTCTCCCCCTGACGCGTACGCACTTTTTCCGGCGTCCAGGTGAAGGCGATCTCAACCTCGGGGCCGTCGGCGTAAGGAATCTCGGCGTAGCGGACCGGCGTGGGCAGGGCGACCGCCGGGCCCGGCTGGAACACGAACAGCGGCACGTTCTGGAACGGCGTCCCCGAGTTGCGGACGTGGTCGAAGCGACCGTCGCCGTCGACGTCCTGGTAACAGGCGAAGACGTCGCTGAACCAGAACTTGCTCGTGGTCTTGGAGACCGCGCAATAGATCCAGCCGTCCGGCACCTGGACCCCGAACATCGCCGTTCCGGCCGGGAACACCTTCACCTGCGTCGCGCCGAGCAGGGACGGGGCATCCTCCTCCAGCCTGGCGGCGCGGGTGGCGGTGACCTTCTGGCGCAGCAGCGGCTGGCCCGGCGCGGCGAGCTGCTCGCCCTCCGGCACGGGCGCGGCGTGGACCACGAAGGTCGTCCGCGAATGCTGCACGCTGGTCTGGGCGGCGGCGGTCGAGGCCGCCAGAAGCGCCGTCATACCCACGGCGAAGGCCAAGAGCGGCCGGACACGAATCTGCAAGAAAGCCCCCACTTCCTGAAACGCGGGGACACTATCCGACGCCATGCCGCCGTCGCGCAAGCCGGCGCGACGGCGGGTCGCGGCTCTAGACGTTGAAGCGGAAGTGCATCACGTCGCCGTCCTTGACGATGTACTCCTTGCCTTCGGAGCGCATCTTGCCGGCTTCCTTGGCGCCGTTTTCGCCGCCCAGCTTGATGAAGTCGTCGTATGCGATGGTCTCGGCCCGGATGAAGCCCTTCTCGAAGTCGTTGTGGATCACCCCGGCCGCCTGCGGTGCGGTGGTCCCGACCTCGATGGTCCAGGCCCGGGCTTCCTTCGGTCCGACTGTGAAGTAGCTCTGCAGGCCGAGAAGCGCGTAGGCCTCGCGGATCAGGCGGTTCAGGCCCGGCTCGGCCAGGCCGAGGGTCTCCAGAAACTCACGGCGCTCGGCCGGGTCCAGCAGCGCGATTTCGCTTTCGATCTGGGCCGAGATCACCACCGCCTTGGCGTTGTCGCGCTTGGCGCGTTCGGCGACCAGGTCGGAGAACTTGTTGCCCTTGTCGGCCGAGCCTTCGTCGACGTTGCAGACGTACAGCGCCGGCAGCGAGGTCAGCAATTGCAGCATGTGCCAGGCCTTGTAGTCTTCCTTGCTGATCTCGGCGGCGCGGGCCGGGCGGCCGTTGTTCAGCTGCTCGAGCGCCACGTTGATCAGGCGCAGGGT
>JBIICO010000190.1:0-6945 GCA_044238855.1 Caulobacter sp. | reverse complement strand
CCGGGGCGGATTAGCCTCTCCCGGCCGCATCCTCGCGCTCGTCGCGATGATGCACACGTGGCAGGCCGAACAGGAAGGGCGCGGAGCGATCCGCGCCCTTTTCACGTCCGACTGTGGTCACGGGTCCGCGCGACGATGCCGGGTGTGGGAGGGGGTGGGTTCATCCGCCGGTATGATTGAGCGTCGCGGCTTATGCGCCTACCTTTCGTGTCAGGAGGTCCCATGCCCGATACCAACACCCCGCCCGATCCCGACAAGATCGCCGCCGACGAGCTGCTGGACGAGGAACTGGACGACAGCTTCCCCGCCAGCGACACGCCCTCCGCCCTGCTGCGCGAGCCGGTTGACCCAACGAAACCCGCTTGAATCCCTAGCGGGCCTGTCTAGTCTGCCCTGTGTGAAACGTTTGTTCGAAACCGGCCGGAGCCGGACGGACGCCAGGGGATGACATGAGCCAGCGCTTCGAAGGCACCGACAACTACGTCGCAACCGACGACCTGAAGGTCGCGGTCAACGCGGCGATCGCCCTGCAGCGTCCGCTGCTGATCAAGGGCGAACCCGGCACCGGCAAGACCGTGCTGGCCGAGGAAGTCGCCAAGGCGCTGGGCGCGCCGCTGATCACCTGGCACATCAAGTCGACCACCAAGGCCAGTCAGGGCCTGTACGAGTACGACGCCGTGACCCGCCTGCGCGACAGCCAGCTGGGCGACGAGCGCGTCAAGGACGTCACCAACTACATCAAGAAGGGCAAGCTCTGGGAGGCGTTCACCAGCGACGTGCGCCCGGTGCTGCTGATCGATGAGATCGACAAGGCCGACATCGAGTTCCCGAACGACCTCCTTCAGGAGCTCGATCGCATGGAGTTCTTCGTCTACGAGACCGGCGAGACGATCAAGGCCGTGGTCCGCCCGGTGATCATCATCACCTCCAACAACGAGAAGGAACTGCCGGACGCCTTCCTGCGCCGCTGCTTCTTCCACTACATCCGCTTCCCGGAAGCCGACGTGATGCAGTCGATCGTCGACGTCCACTACCCCGGGATCAAGGAGAAGCTCGTCGCCGAGGCGCTGCGCATCTTCTACGACATGCGCAAGGTTCCGGGCCTGAAGAAGAAGCCGTCGACCAGCGAGCTGCTGGACTGGCTGAAGCTGCTGATGGTCGAGGACATCGACGAGGCGACGCTGAAGGAAAAGGATCCGACCAAGCTGATCCCGCCCCTGCACGGCGCGCTGCTGAAGAACGAGCAGGATGTCCACCTGTTCGAACGCCTGGCCTTCCTGGCCCGCCGCGAAGGCGCCGGCGGCTCGCGCCCGGGTCAGTAGCCCCTCCGGTCAGTCCGGTAGCCGGACCAGAACCAGGCCTTCCACGCGGCGGCCGAACCGAAGGGTAAGCCTTTCGGTTCGGCCGTTTTGCTGTGCGTAGACCACCCGGATCGGGCCCGTGCCGAACTCGGCGGGGCCATAGCGCTTGACCCCGCCCCAGCCGTCGACGACCGGCGCGGGGGTCCAGGGCGAGGTGACGGTCACCTCGAAGCCGTCCGGCGTCGGGCGGAACTCATAGATCGCATCCAGGTCCTCGGACCGGTAACGGCCGGCGATGGCGTCGAGGTCGCCGAACGGCTCCGGCGCGGCGGCGGGTTTGGCGAGCGGAGGCGCCGGCGCGGCGACAGGCGGCGGCGGCGGCGTCAGCAGGCTTTCCGCCAGCCGCGTGGGCCGGGCGTCGGCGCGGTTGCAGAGCACCGCCACGCTTCGTCCCGAGGTGTCGAGGCGGATGTATTCGGCGGCGAAACCCTCCGATCCGCCGTCGTGCGAGATCCACAGCTCGCCGTCGCGTTGCTCCAGGCCCAGGCCTGCGCCGTAGGGCGTGCCGAACTCCGGCAGGATGGCGAGCGATCCGTCGGACAGCCGCGCGGGCTCCAGCATCCTCGCCTTGATCGCCGGCCGCCAGACCGTGCGTTCCCGCCGGAAGTCGCGGTCGAAGCGGGCGAGGTCAGCGATGGTGGTCACCACGCCACCGGAGCCGCTGGTGGCCGGGAGGTCGTCGGCGACGGCGTACCCGTCCCGCGCCGGCCGGTAGCCGTGGGCCGGCAGGCCGCGCCGTGTCGCCGGCAGGGCGAAGCTGTCGACCATGCCCAGCGGCCGGAAGATCGCCGCCTCCAGATACCGCTCGAACGGCATACCGGAGGCGCGGGCGACGATCTCCGACAGCAGCAGGTAGTTGCCGTTCGAATACTGGATGCGCGAGCCGGGCGGGAAGTTCGTCTCCCGCTGCCGCGCCATCAGCGCCAGCGTGCGAGGTCGGTCCAGGGCGCCCAGTTGCTCCACGCCGACCAGGGCCATGAGCGTGGTGTGATCGCGAACGCCGGCGGTGTGGTGCAGCAGCTCGCGGACCGTGGCGTCGCCGACCGCGCCCGCCATCTCCGGCAGCCAGCGCCGCGCCGGGTCGTCGAGGCCGATCCTGCCCTCTTCGACCAGCAGCATCACCGCCAGGGCCGTGAACTGCTTGGACGCCGAAGCGATCCTGAACTGGGTCCGGACGCCGATCGGGCGGTGGGTTTCGAGATCCGCGTAGCCGGCGAGGTCGAACTGCGGCGGAGTTGTCGGGGAGAACCGTCCGACGGCGCAGCCCGGCTGAATGCCGGTCCGGTAGGCGGACGGGACGTCCTCGGCCGCGTGGGCAGGCGCCCACAGCAGGCAGGCGGACAGCGAGACAGCCGCGGCGAGGCGTTTCATCGAGGGCTCCGGAACATTAGTCCAAGCCTAGGCGCCGCCCGCGTTCGCCGCTTGTAAAAATCGGCGCCCGGCGGAAGGATCGCGACCATGACGCTCGTCCTCCGGCATCATCCCGTTCCGCCCGCGTTGCGCACCCTGGCGACGGAATTCATCGAGCGGCTGGACGACGGATGCCCGGCAGCGGCGCTGGAGCTGCCGGTCCATCACAGCCTGATCCAGCTGATGCTCGACGCCGACTATCGGGTGACCGATCCGGCGGGCGTGACGACCACCGCCCCTCGCGCCGCCCTTTGGGGACCTTCGAGCCGGACCCGTACCGGCCGGGCGTCGGGCCAACTGCATGTGTTCGTGATGATCCTCACCGCGCGCGGGGCGCGGGCGCTGTCGGGGCTGAGGCTGGCCGATCTGGTCGACCGGACCCTGGCGCTGGAGGCCCTGCCCTCCCCGTCCGCCTCCGGTCACGCGAGACGCATCGCTGCCGCCGCGACGTTCGAGCGCCGGTGCGAACTGGCGACCGCCTGGCTGGAGGACGCCCTGCGGTCCGAGCCGGCAGCGACCAGCGTCTGCGCGCTGGTGGACGAGATCGCCGGCCATCGCCTGAAAGGTCCGGTCGAGCGGCTGTCGCGGCGATCCGGCGTCGGCCCGCGCGCGCTGCACCAGCGCTTCGTCGCCCAGGTCGGCTGGCCGCCGAAGACCTGGCTGCGCGTGGCCCGGCTGCAGCGGGTGCTGAGGGCGATCCATCCGGGCGCCTGGGGCGACGCTCACGACGAGGACGTGCACCTGGAGTTCACCGACGAGGCGCACCTGGCCCGGGACTTCCGCGACCTGACCGGGATCAGCCCGTCGGCCTATCGCCGCGCCAAGCACCAGAGCGGCGATCCGCTGCTGCACACCCTGCTTCGGCACGCGCCCTAGAAGCCGGCGCCTGCCGTTACCGCGAATTCACTGGTGGCGGCGCGGAGCCTGCGCCACCTTTTGGTCACAAACGAGAACACAGGGAACTTAGCCGCCATGAACCGTTTCGCTCTGCTGCTCGCGGGTTGCGCCGTCCTCGGCGTGGCCGCCTGTGACCATCCCGACGCCGCCCGCCAGCGGGCCGAAAAGCAGCCCAAGGCCGTGGCCAAGCTCGACTGCCCCGAGCGCCAGGGCCAGCTGAAGCGCGTCGCCACGACCGCCGACGGCATGAGCTGCGTCTACACCGCCGACGGCGCCGAGGTGACGCTGAAGCTGGTCGCCCTGAACGGCGGTTCGGCCGACGCGGCGCTGCAGCCCATCGAGGCCGAGCTGAAGGCCCTGATGCCCGCCACGCCGGCCAAGGCCGGGGTGAACGTGAACGTCACGGCCAAGGCGGGCGCCGCCGCCGGCAAGGGCGAGGAGGTCGACATCAACCTGCCCGGGCTGAGCATCCAGGCCAGCGACAGCGGCGCCCAGATCAAGGCCGGCGGCGCCGAGATCACCGCAACCGACGACGTGGCCGAGGTTCGCGTGGTCACCGACAAGAACGGCTATGCCAGCCGCTACCTGGTGGCCAACGAAGCGGGTGCGCCTTGGAAGGTCGTGGGCTACGAGGCGCGCGGACCCAAGAACGGCCCGCTGGCCGTGGCCACGCTGCGGAAGAGCGGTGACGGCGGCGAGACCGACGGCCTGTTCTCCGACATCTCCGCCCTGCTGAAGCACAACGTCGGCGGGACCGGCGTGCGCGGCATGCACGTCGACGCCAACTAGATCTTGGGCGTGATCCTCAGGCTGCCCGGCGGCCTGGGGAAGTCCTTCCTGGTCGGGATGGGCGGGTTTTCCAGCTGCTTGGCGGCCGCGGCGAGGTTGTCCAAGCGATCCCAGATCTGCTGGCCGTACCTGTCGCGGGTGGGCTGGTAGCTCTGCACCTCCGGCAGGTACCCTTTCAGGAAGGCGCCGAAGCCGCGCTGGATCCAGTTGAAGCGGACGCGCCCCAGCTCTTCCTGCAGCTTCTCGTAGGCGACCAGCGACCGGCGCCAGCGGTGCTCCTCGAAGTCGAACTCCGTGCTGAACTTGATCCCGGCGACCCGGCCGTAGCCCATCAGCGCTTCGGAGACCTCGGGTGGCATCGACAGATTGAGGCCGCCCTGGTCGGACGTCAGGTAGACTCGCGCCACCCGCTCGCGCTGGGCGCCCATGACGCTCATCAGCGTGTCCTGCCAGTTCTGCGCCGCGTTGAAGACGGCGCCGCCGAAGCTCTTCAGGTCCGGGATAGGGCGCAGGGTCAGGAACGAGCCGCCCTCCGCCTTGTGCGGCAGGTAGACCCTGCCGCCCTGGTCCGGGTTCATGCCGTCGATCAGCTGGTCGAGGCTGAGCGCGAAGGTCGGCCGGCCCGGCAGCATGGCGTCAAAGAACTGGATCGGGAAGTTGGCCGTCACGCCCCCGTCGGTGAACCACAGCTTGCGGATCTCGGGATGCGGATCGCCGATGAACTTGATCGGGTCGTAGGTCTCGTCGGTCTGGTCGCCCTTGAGCATCAGCAGGCTGATGTCCCGGAAGTAGAGCGGTATGGCCGTGAACAGCACCGGGAAGCTGAGGCTCATGCGCACCGCCACGATCACCGGCAGGTCGTCCGGCCCGGGCACGCGCGGCATGCGGCTCCAGTCGTCGCCGGCCGTGTCCGGCTGGCTGTCCAGGCCGAGCATGTGGTTCATCACCGGCGCCGGGAAGAGCCGGGCCCAGTCCTCCGTCTTGAACCGCAGGCCGTCGCCCAGGTTCGGCAGGCTGCGCGGATGCCCCATCGACAGGTCCGTGGTGACGGCGCGCAGTTCGATGTTGGTCTCGCCCGGCGGCACGGCGATGGACTTCAGGTCGCCGAAGGTCAGCGGCTTGTCGCGGCCGTTCGGGCCGAAGGCGATTTCCTGCAGCGACTGGTAGATCCAGTCGGTCAGCGCCGGGGTCTTGCCCCCCTTCTGGGTCAGGCCCGGACAGATGCCGAAGCCGTTCGTTCTGGTCGAGAAGACCTGGGTGACGATGCGGATCAGCAGCGCCACGATCAGGCCGATCAGCGCGCCCATCCCCACGCCGGCCCAGGCCGCCCTGGGAAGCGGGAGTGTCAGGCCGTTCAGCAGGAAGGCCGCCAGCCACATCAACCCGCCGCCGACGGCCAGACCGATCAGCGAGGTCAGCCAGAAGCAGATCGGCGCGAACAGCACGAAGCCGAAAGCGCCGCGCGGCTGGGCCCGCAGCAGGTAACGCATCAGCCCGCCGAGCCGGGGCGTCGGCTGGAACAGGCTGAGCATGATCTTGGGCAGTTGTTCGCTGCGGGCCTTGAGGCGCAGGAAGCCGGACGGGTCGCCGTTCTGGCGGGCGTACTCGGCGGCGGCCACGAAGGCGGCGGCGATCGCGCCGGCCGAGGTCCCGCCGACGCCCCGGAAGCGATACTTACGGGCCAGCTCGAGAATCGCGAACGGATAGACCACCCCGGAGGTGATCCCGCCCTTCATGACCAGGTCGCACTCCGGGATCGCCCCGTCGTCACCCGGCTTCAACACGAAGTCCGCGGCCGTGTAGTCGCCCTGCGCCGATTGCGGCATCCTCGCCCCCATCACAACCCGAGGGCGAGAACGCTACACGATTTCTTCCGATTGGCGAGGGCGGTCAGTCTGCCGGAGACACCTCGGTGACCTTGTAGGCGAGCAGACGACCGTCCTCGTCGGCGACCGACACGTATTCGCCCACCGAGAAGCGGTGTTCGCCCAGGCGGTGGATGGGCTCGTCGTCCGTGTCGTCCGCGTCGTCGTAGTCGAAGAACCAGGTCTGGCCCTTGCGCGCCAGACGGCCGGTGACGGCGTCCTCGTCCGGCGCGAAACGGCGCACGGAACACTTCGCCTTCGCCTTCTGGAAGCCTTCGAGGTCCAGCTTTCCGTCGTCCTGCAGCGGCGCGACCAGGGTGTAACCGCGGTGGTCGTCGCCATCGGCGAACTCGGTGCCAGGGTTGCGCGCAAGGCGCATGATGATGCGCGACAGCGTCATGGGGATCCCTCTTCTTCTTGCTCTTAGTGGGACAGGAACAGCGACGGGCCGTCGTTGTTCAGCAGGGTGCGGGTGGTGCCGCCGAAGATGTATTCCTGCAGGCGCGGGTGCCCGAAGGCGCCGGCCACCAGGATGCTGGCCGACAGGCGATTGCAGGCGTCCAGCAGCAGCTGCGCCGCGTCGCCGCCCTCACCGATCGTCTCGACCTCCGCCTGCACGCCAC
>JBIICO010000189.1:0-6956 GCA_044238855.1 Caulobacter sp. | reverse complement strand
CATCTTCGAGAACGACTTGTCGCGCAGGATGCCGGCGTTGGCGATCAGGATGTCGATGCGGCCCCAGGCGTCCATGGCGTCCTGGATCATCTTGGCGACGCCCGCGTCGTCGGTGACCGACGAGCCGTTGGCGATGGCTTCGCCGCCGAAGGCCTTGATCTCGGCGACGACAGCTTCGGCCGCGGCCGAGTTGCCGCCCGAGCCGTCCATGCTGCCGCCCAGGTCGTTGACCAGGACCTTGGCGCCGCGGCGGGCCAGTTCCAGCGCGTGCTGGCGACCGAGGCCCCCGCCGGCGCCCGTGACGATCGCGACTTTCCCGTCGAAGCGGATGTCGGCCATGTGTGCGTTCCCCTTGCGCTAACGCTCGTTTGATTGTCGGCGGGGTTTTTGCGGCGCAGCAGGGGAGGCGTCAAGCGCGACGCTGGGGCAGGAGGCCGCGCGTCGATCACGATCAGATATGAGAACGGCCTCCGGGGTGGTCCCCGGAGGCCGCGTTCAGTGACGGCTTTCGACGAGTTGGGGCTAGTTCTTCTGCGTCGGCGTCTTCATCGAGCGATCCGGACCCACGCCCTTGGTGACGACCTTCTGCGCGCCGGCGATCTTGCCGGGCTTCATGAACTTCACCAGCACCCGCTGGCCGATCAGCAGCGGCGCGCCGTCCGCGGTGACGACCACCTCGATGACCCGCTCGTCAGAGCGCTGGCTGGGGTCGTCCGAGGCCAGCTTGCGGGCGCCAAACACGGCGGCGCGGCGCAACACCGTGCCGACGTAGACTTTCGTGGGATCGCCTTCCGGCTGGATCTCGACCTGTTGGCCGGGCGTGACGTTCGGAATGTCGCTCTCGACGATCTCCGCGCGGGCGATGCGCGGGGCGTCCGGCTCAAGGTCGAACATGGTCGAGACATTCAGGGTCGAGGCGCCGGCGCCCGGGTTTGCGTAGCGGCGGGCGATGCGGCCGTTGCTGGGCGCGCGGATCACCGTCAGCTCCTGGGCGTACTCGGCCTCGCGCAGACTGGCCTGATAGGTGGCGATGGTGGCGCGCTGGGCGGCGATCTGGGCTTCCCAGTCACGGATCTGGTCGCGCTGCTGGTCCAGGCGCTGGCGGGCGACGAAGTTGCTGTCGATCAGGCTCTCCAGGCGCCTGTACTCGCGACGGGCGGCGTCGAGCTTCACCTGCATCACGCCGATCTGGGACTGGCCCTGGGCGACCGTGGCGCGCGCGCGCTCAACAGCCAGACGGGCCTCGTCATCTTCCTGGCGGGCGAGGACCTGGCCGGCGACGACGCGGTCGCCTTCCTGGACAAAGACGGCCTTGACCACGCCGCCCCGGCGGGCGGCGACCTGGATGATGCCGCCCTCGACATCGACCTTGGCGTTGGCGATCGCCGCGTAGGGGCTTTCGACCTTGGTCGCCGCGGCCTTCTTCTCCTCCTCGGCCTTGGCGGCCTTGCCCTTGGAGATGACCGTCCAGCCGCCGGCGACGGCGATGAGCAGCACCAGGCCGATCCAGAGCCATTTGTTCTTCAGGAAAGCGGGCATTTCAGGTCCTTGGGATCGGTCAGTGCGAGGCCAGGGCGGCTTCGGGATTGGGGATGCGGCGCTGATCGTCGATGATCTTGCCGTCTTCGATGTGGATCACCCGGTCGGCCCAGGCCTCCAGGCGGGGGTCGTGGGTCACGCAGATCACCGCCGCGCCGTGCTCGGTCGCGGCGCGGCGCAGAAGGCGGATGACCACCTGGCCGTTCTCGCCGTCGAGGGCCGAGGTCGGCTCGTCCGCGAACAGAATCTTCGGGTCCTTGGCCAGCGCGCGGGCGATCGCGACGCGTTGCTTCTCGCCGCCCGACAGCTCGGCCGGGCGCTGGTTCAGGCGGTGGCCCAGACCAACCTCGGTCAGGGCCTCGGTGGCGCGCTTTTTCGCTGCGTCGGCCGACAGGCCCTGGAACTTCAGCACCGTCGTCACCTGCTGCAGCGCCGAGAGGGCAGGGAACAGGTTGAAGCCCTGGAAGATGAAGCCGCAGTGATCAAGCCGGAAGCGGTCGATTCGTCCCGTGGGGAGCTTCCAAAGGTCATCGACGTCCAGTGCGTCGACGCGGCCTTCCTCCGGCCGCAGCAGCCCGGAGAGGGCGGCGATCAGGGTCGACTTTCCCGAGCCTGACGGTCCCATGACCATGGTCAGGTCGCCGTGCCGCGCATCGAAGTCGACGCCTTTCAGCACCTCGATCTGCGACTTGCCGGATTTGAACCGCTTCACCAGGTTCTTCGCCTCGATCGCGAAGTCGCCGTGCTTGCCGTGAACCTTGGTGTGCTTGCTCATCGCAGGAGGTCCGCGGGCTGGCTGTTCTTGAGGATGCCGAGCGAAAGAAGACCCGAAACCATGGCGATGAGGATCAGGCCGCCGCCGACGATCAGCAGCAGAGTGATCGGCAGGCCGATGACCACGGCGTTGGCGGCGGCGAAAAGCTTCACCAGCCAGGTCAGGCTAATGGCCGCCGCCACGCCGACGCAGCCGACCCAGAAACTCAGTTCGACGACGATGCGGCGCAGGCTGCCCATGCTGACCCCGAGGGCGCGCAGGGCGGCGAACTCCTTGATGTTGGCCATGATGGCGCCGCGCAGCGTCTGCCAGGTGATGGCGACGCCAATGATGATGCCCAGCACGACGCAGCCGCCGATGATGATGACCAGGATGCCTTCCTCGAACATCGCGCCGGCGTTGGCCTCGGCCAACTGTTCACGGGTCCAGGCCTTCCAGTCGCCGTTGCCCATCTTGTTCAGCTCGTCGGCGACGATGGCCGCGCGGGCAGGGTTGCGGATCTTGACCATCAGCGGGCCCACGCGCGGACCGGTGTCGGCCTGGCCCAGCATCCGCAGGGTGTCGCGCGACATGACGATGGTCGGCTGCATCATGTTCGGGTAGCCGCGCAGCACGCCGACCACGGTGACCGTTGCGCCGTTGTACATCGCCTTGTCGCCCAGCTTTACGTCCAGCGTCGGCAGCGAGGTCTCATCGACGGCAATCGTGTAGGGCTGCCGCAGGGCGTCGACCAGTTCCTGCGAGTAGTCGGTCGGGATCGTCACCGAACCGGGCGTGGTGTCGATGATGCTGGTCATGACGAACTTCTGCTTGGGCCCGCCCTGGCGCGCGCGTTCGGCGGCGCTCATGGTCGGGTCGAAGGTCTTGACCGACTGGAAGGTGCCGCCCGCGTTGTCGAACGGCTGTACCTCGACCACCTCGGGGTGGTTGTAGACCAGCGGAATGAAACGCCGGGGCACGCCCGACGGTCCGCCCATCATGTTGGTGGCGCCGGGGCGCATGACCATGATGTCGGCGCTGGAGCGTTCGGTCTGGGCCGTGAAGCTCTGCCCGATACCCATGAAGACACCGGTCATGGCCAGCACGAGCAGGCCTGACAGGGCCAGCGCCATGACCGCCGCCATATAGCGTCGCCACTCGTAGATAAGCGTGGCCAAGGCCAACGACATGAAGCGGAATCTCCCCAGAACGCCCCGTTACTCGTTACCGCTTCTGGACCGGGAGTCGTCAGCTGGCCAAGTTAAATCGGGGTAAGGCCATGCCGAGGACTCGCCAAACCCCGAAACCGCGCGCTAAGGCCGCACGAAACTCTGTAAGAACTTTCCAAGGACGTTCGATGAATCGCGTTTCCTCGCTCGCCGTCTTTTCCAGCATCGCCGCCCTGGCCTTCGCTTCAGGCGCCGCCGCTGACGAAGGCATGTGGACCTTCGAGAACTTTCCCGCCGCCAGGGTACAGCAGACCTACGGCGTGAAGATCGACGCCGCCTGGCTGGGCCGAATGCAGGCCGCCTCCGTCCGCATTCCGGGCTGCTCGGCGTCCTTTGTGTCGGGCGAGGGGCTGGTGCTGACCAACAACCACTGCGTCACCGGCTGCCTCGTCAGCCTGTCGAGCGCCGGCAAGGACTACCTGCAGGACGGCTTCCTGACCGCCACGCGCGATGAGGAACGCGCCTGCGCGGGTATGACCGCCGAGGTGCTGCAGTCGGCGACCGACGTCACCGACCAGATCCGCAAGGCCACCCAGGGCAAGACCGGAGGCGAGTTCGCCGCCGCCCGCGACAGCGCGGTCGCCGACGCCGAGAAGGCCGCCTGCAAGGGGCACACGGGCGACCGCTGCCAGACGACCAGCCTGTATCGCGGCGGCCAGTACGTCGTGTACCGCTACAAGCGCTATACCGACGTGCGGATGGTGTTCGCGCCGGAGTTCGCCACGGCCTTCTTCGGCGGCGACCCCGACAACTTCAACTTCCCCCGCTACGATCTCGATTCCGCGTTCCTGCGCGTCTACGAGAACGGCAAGCCGGCCAGGACGCCGAGCTTCCTGAAGTGGAACGCGTCAGCGCCGAAGGATGGCGAGCCGACCTTCGTGTCGGGCAATCCGGGTTCGACCGAGCGGCTGCTGACCGTTTCGCAGCTGGAGACCTATCGGGACCTGACGATCCCGGTCGGCCAGCTCCAGCGCTCGGAGCTGCGCGGCCGGCTGATCGAGTACGGCCGTCGCGGGGCCGACGCCCAGCGCCTGGTCGCTGATCCGATCTTCGGTCTGGAGAACGGCTACAAGGTGTTCTTCGGACGGCAGTTCGCGCTGAGCGACAAGGCGTTCATGGACGCCAAGCGCGCCCAGGAAGCCGAGCTGCGCGCCAAGGTCGCCGCCGACCCGGCGCTGGCCGCCGAGATCGGAGACCCGTGGGGCGAGATCGCCACGGCCCAGGCGGCCTATGCGGCCAACTTCGTCCGCTATCGCCAGCTGGAGTCGGAGGCCGGCAGGAGCTCCAGCCTGTTCGGCTGGGCCCGCACGCTGGTCAGGGCGACGCGCGAGCGCGAGAAGGCGTCCGGCGACCGCCTGCCCGAGTTCGCTGACAGCCGTCTGCCGATCGAGGAGCGCCGGCTGCTCACCGCCAAGACCGTCGAGCCGGCGCTGGAGCAGCTCTACCTCGAGCACTGGCTGCTGAAGAGCCGCGAGTACCTGGCGTCGGAGCCGGCGGCGCGTGACGCCGTGCTGGGCCGCGAGAGCCCGCAGGGTCTGTCCGCGCGTCTGGTGGCCGGCAGCAAGCTGGGGGATCCGGCCGTGCGCAAGGCGCTGTGGGACGGGGGATGGGCGGCGATCCAGGCGTCCGACGACCCGATGATCAAGTACGCCCTGCGGATGGACGCCGCCGCCCGCGACGCCCGCGAGACCTGGGAGACGCAGGTCGAGGGGCCGACCGCCCGCGCCGCCGAGCGCATCGCCCGCGCCCGCTTCGCCGTCTACGGCGACAGTGTCTATCCTGACGCCACCTTCACCCTGCGCCTCAGCTACGGGAAGGTCGCCGGTTGGACGCATCGCGGCGTGACGACGACGCCCTTCACCACCATCGGCGGCGTGTTCGACCGCGCCACCGGCGAGGCGCCCTACGCCCTGGCGCCGAGCTGGCTGGCGGCCAGGGATCGGCTGAACAAGGACGCGGTGTTCAACTTCACCACCACCAACGACATCATCGGCGGCAACTCCGGATCGCCGGTGGTCAATGCGAAGGGCGAGGTCATCGGCGCGGCCTTCGACGGCAACATCCACAGCCTGGGCGGCGCCTACGGCTACGACGGGACCCTCAACCGCATGGTGGTGGTCTCCACCGCCACCATCACGGAGGCACTGAAGGTCGTGTACGGCCGCGACGCGCTGGTGAAGGAGCTGACCGGGAAGTAGCCGATCCCTTTGTTTCCTGGGAGAAACAGGGAACGCTTCTGGCATCGCGGACGCCGCGTCGGGACCTCCGGCGCGGCGTTCGTCGTCTCGGGACGGCGGGCGTCTCCTCAAGGGAGACGGTCATGAACCTTTCCAGTGTAGGGAGTACCGACCTGCTGCAGCAGATGCGGCAGGCCATGTTCTCGAAGGCCGACGCCAACAGCGACGGCCAGCTGTCCAGCGACGAGTTCCTGTCCATCGGGCAGAATGTGCAGGGCGAGGGCAGTTCCGGCTCGGCCAAGCCCATGCAGGGCGGCGGATTCGGCCTCGCGAATTTCGGGTCGGAAATGATGGGCTCGATGCTGTCGATGCAGATGGTGGGGCCGACTTCGGAGGAAGTTTTCGCCGGAGCGGACGCCGACTCCGACGGCCTGTTGACCGCCGACGAACTGGCCGCCGACATGGCCGCCCACGCCCCGCCGGGCATGGAGGACAGCGAGGCGGCAGACCGCGCGGCCGAGTTCCTGGCAACCGCCGATACGAACGGCGACGGCAGCCTGTCGGCCGAAGAGTTCGACGCCGCACGGCCTTCCGGGCCGCCGCCGGGCGGCATGGGCGGCTCGGGCTCTGCTTCCGGCTCAGTCTCGGAGGAGGAGAGCTCCTACGACCCCATGGACACCAACCAGGACGGCACGGTCTCGATGACCGAGCTGCTGGCCTCGCTCCAGTCGGCCGAGAGCCAGGCGACCGGCTTTTCGACCGAGGTCGCCGACCTGTTCAAGCAACTGGTCGAGAAACTGACCTCCGACACCGAGTCCACGGTCTCGGCGGCGGCATAGTCGCTACGTCGCGGGTCGGGCAGAACGTCCGACCTTGCGCGGCCCCCCGGCTTTGTAGTCAATCGGGCGTTCAAGGCGCCTCGTGGGGACTCGGCGCCGGAGATCATGATGTTCCGGCTGGAAAACGCGCAGAGCCTGGTCGGGATCGCCCTGACCCTTCTGGTCTGCTGGGGCCTTTCCGAAGATCGAAAACGCTTCCCGTGGCGGCTCGCCATCGGGGCGCTGGTGATCCAGGTCGCGCTGGTGGTCGGCCTGTTCCTGTTCAAGCCGGGACAGGCGGTGGTCACCTGGCTGAGCAGCGGTGTCGATGGACTGGCCGCCGCGACCGCGCAGGGCACCCAGTTCGTGTTCGGCTATCTGGGCGGCGGCGAGCAGCCCTACCTGCAGTCGGCGCCGCGTGCGCCGTTCGTCTTCGCTT
>JBIICO010000188.1:0-6982 GCA_044238855.1 Caulobacter sp. | reverse complement strand
CCTTCGACGCCGCGCACTACATCGAGCAGGGCCCGGGCGATCACCGCTATCGCCGCCTGCACGGCCATTCGTTCAAGGTCGAGGCCAGCGTGCGCGGCGCGATGACGGACGCCGGCTGGGTCGCGGACCTGGACACCCTCGACCGGGCGCTGAAAGGCGTGGCGGAGGAACTGGACCACGGCCTGCTGAACGACCGCGAAGGGCTGGAAACGCCGACGCTGGAGCGCCTCTGCCTCTACTTCGCGGAAAAGCTGCGCCCGCAATTCCCCGGCCTGTCCCGCATCGTGGTCTCGCGCCCGACCATCAGCGAGAGCTGCTCGCTGACGCTTCAGGGATAGAGCGCGCCCGGTCCAGACGGAATCACCTGACCGGATCAGAGTGCTCCGGACTCTCAGGTTCAGAGCGCGTTCGGGCGGCGGAACCGCGTGCACTTCCGCCTGACGCGCTCTGGCCGTCAGAGCCATCCGGCCGCGCCGCCGAGCATCACCGGCATCGCCGCGCCGAGGATCTCGAGGCGCCCAGCGAGCTGCCGCGTCAGCGCCGCCTCGCCATCATCGCGGAGCTCGAACAAGCCGGCTGGGGATCCGGTCCTCAGGGTGCGCCGTGTCTGGGCCGTGAGACGCCGCCGGCGTCCGCCATGGTCGTGATCCGAGGGCCCGCGCCGGTCGCTACTTGCGGCACTCCTTCTTCTTGCGGTTCTTCTTCTTGTCGCAGTCGACGTCGCCGTCCGGGATGGCGGCGCCGATGACCGCGCCGCCGACTTTGGCGGTGGTGCTCACGGCCGCGCCGGCCACGCCGACCGCCGCGCCGCCCGCCGCCACGGCGAGGCAGCCCTGGAGGGCGGGCGCGGCGCAGAGCAGGGCGCCGAGGGCGAGGAAACGCTTGAGGGACATGGATCGACTCCGACGGGACGCCGGTCCTGGTTAGCCGTTGATCCGCGCCTAAAGAAGGCCGCCGATCGTCGCGGTCAGCGCCGCCGGTCGCCGGCTCGCCGCCAGGGGCCGTCGAATCTCGGGTCGGCGCGGCGGCGGCGGTCGGGGCCGAAGTAGTCGTCGGTGCGGATGAAGGACCGGGGCTGCTCGACGATGCGTCCGATACGCTCGATGACTCCGCGCGCCGTCACGGGCTTGGCCAGGAACTCGTTGACCCCCGCGTCGCGCGCCTCGGCCACCCGCTTCTGGGCGGTATGGCCGGTGATCATGATCACCGGACACATCGGGTTGGGGCTGTCGGGCGAATTCCTCAGCAGGGTGACGAAGTCGATGCCGTCCAGCGGCTCCATCGCCAGGTCGGTCATGACGATGTCGATACCGCGATGATCGCGCAGCTTCTGCAGCGCGTCGGCGCCGTCGCAGGCCTCGACGACGTCGTTGATGCCGATGGCGCGCAGGATTTCCCCGAGCAGGGTCCGCATGTGCGGATTGTCGTCGACGACGAGCAGCTTCAGTCGTTCAAAGCGCAAGAATGACGCCTCCCGGCGCTGTCTCGTAGAGGCGCAAGTTATTGTTCGTCAACGAGATCCGGTCGAACGCGTTCAGCGGCGGACCGTCGCGCCACATGCTGACACGCCCTGACACAAGCCCGCGCTACGAACCGTCCCCGTGATCCGGCGCCCCGCCGGATGCGCGGGAGCATAAAATGGATACGCGGGCTACGCCGTCGGGTGGGCGACATGACTTCGACTTTCTCGCCGGTCGCTGGACGGTGGCGCACCGCCGGCTGAAGGAACGGCTGGCCGGCTGCCGGGAGTGGGAGACGTTCGGCGGTACGACCGAACTGCGTCACATCCTGCAGGGGCAGGGCGTGATCGACGACAACACCCTGGACCTGCCGGGCGATCCCTACGCCGCCGCGACCGTCCGCACTTTCGACGTCAGGACCGGCCTGTGGTCGATCTGGTGGATCGACAGTCGCCATCCCGGCATCGGCGAGCCGGTGCACGGACGGTTCGAGGACGGCGTCGGGACCTTCCTCGGCGACGACGAACTGGGCGGCCGCCCGATCCGGGTGCGCTTCCTGTGGTCTGACATCACGCCGACCAGCGCGCGCTGGTCCCAGGCCTTCTCCGCCGACGACGGCGCGACCTGGGAAACCAACTGGGTGATGGACTTCAGCCGGGTGGCCTAGCGCCTAACGCCGTTCTCTGGCCCCCGGCGCGAAGGCGCCGCCGCCGGTCTGGGCGCGGTGGCGCAGGAAGGCGTCGGCCAGCACGCAGGCGGTCATCGCCTCCACCACTGGCACGGCGCGGATGCCGACGCAGGGATCGTGGCGGCCCTTGGTCCGCAGGTCGACCTCGGCGCCGTCCTCGTCGACCGTCTCGCGCGGCGTCAGGATCGAGGAGGTCGGCTTGAAGGCCACGCGCGCCACGACGGCCTGTCCGGTCGAGAGCCCGCCCAGCACCCCGCCGGCATGGTTGGAGCCGAAGATCGGCCCGTCATTGCCCATCCGCATCTGGTCGGCGTTCTCCTCGCCGGTCAGGGCGGCGGAGTCGAAGCCCGCGCCGATCTCGACGCCCTTGGCGGCGTTGATCGACATCAGGGCCGCGGCCAGTTCGGCGTCGAGCTTGCCGTACAGGGGCGCGCCCCAGCCGGCCGGCACGCCGATCGCCTCGACCTCGACGACGGCCCCGGTCGAGGAGCCGGCCTTGCGGATCTTCTCGAGGTGCTCTTCCCAGACCGGCACGATCGCCGCGTCGGGCGACCAGTAGGGATTGTCGGTGGTCGCGTCCCAGTTCCAGCGCGAGCGGTCGACCTTGTGCGGTCCGATCTGGACCAGGGCGCCGCGCACCACCACGCCCTCGATGACCTTGCGCGCCACGGCGCCGGCCGCGACCCGCGCGGCCGTCTCGCGCGCCGAGGACCGGCCGCCGCCGCGATAGTCGCGCACGCCGTACTTGGCGAAATAGGGCCAGTCGGCATGGCCCGGCCGGAAGGCGCGGGCGATCTCCGAATAGTCCTTGGACCGCTGGTCGACGTTCTCGATCATCAGCGACAGGGGCGTGCCGGTGGTCACCTGGCCGTCGGTGCGCTCGTCCTCGAACACGCCGGACAGGATGCGGACGGCGTCGGGCTCCTGGCGCTGGGTGACGAACTTGCCCTGGCCCGGCCGGCGCTTGTCGAGCCAGACCTGGATGTCCTCGGCGGTCAGCTTCAGTCCCGGCGGGCAGCCGTCGACGACGCAGCCCAGGGCGGGTCCGTGGCTCTCGCCCCAGGTGGTGAAGCGGAAAAGGTGGCCGAAGCTGTTGTGCGACATGTCGCGGGCCTTCTAGCTGAACGAAGGTCGCGGTGTCACGCCGCCCAGGCGGCCGCGAAACGGCGGAGCAGCGTCTTGGCCGCGCTTTCGGCCCGGTCGGGCGCCGGCGCCAGGCGCACGAACAGGTCGCCCTTCCGCCGCGAGCCGGCCGCCGGCAGGCCGTCGCCGACCAGCCGGATCAGCTTGCGGTCGGCCGCCTTGCGGTCGATCCACAGGTTGCGGCGCCCCCATGGGGTGTCGACGGCGATGCGGCCGCCGCCGGCCAGGGTGGCGGCCTCGACCGGCGCGGTCAGCCAGATGTCGTCGCCCCGCACGATCACGCCCTCGTCGCGGATCACCACGGTGAACAGCGCCCCGCCGGCGCGCACCTGCTGGCCGGCGCGCAGGCCGGGGACCAGTTTTAGCTTCAGGTGACGGCCGTCGGCGGTGGCGACCTGGGCCTCGCCGCCCGCTATGGCGGTGGCGACATCGATCTCGACGGTCGCCTCGCGCGGCGGGATCGGGGCGGGAATGAAGGCGACCGGCGCGGCGGGTATGTCGCGCAGCAGGCGGTAGGCCTCGAGCACCTGGCGGAACGCCTCGGCGTCGCCGCCCTCGCGGTCGGGATGGGTCCGGCGCGCCGCCTCGCGGAACGCGGTGGTCAGCGTCGCGGCGTCGGCGCCGGGCTTCACCCCGAGCAGCCGGCGGGCCGTCCTGACGTCGATGGCGCCCCCTGCGGTCATCCGCGCAAGTTGACCATCCGGAGTCAACGGCGGGTTAAGCCTGTCGCCGCCGCCCGGCCGCGCTATATGAGCCTCCATGAGCGACAAAGACGCCCTGATCCCGCCCTCGCCCAGCGAGGACGACTACGTCCGCCAGGTCACGGAGGCCGAGCCCCTGCCGCTGCTGCCGGAGGCCGACCCGTTCGAACTGTTCGGGACCTGGCTGAAGGCCGCCACGGAGTCCGAGCCGAACGACGGCAACGCCATGGCCCTGGCCACCGTCGACGACAACGGCATGCCGGACGTGCGCATGGTCCTGCTGAAGAGCTTCGACCAGGATGGCTTCGTGTTCTTCACCAACCTGGAAAGCGCCAAGGGCGTGGAACTGGCCGGCCATCCGAAGGCCGCCCTGCTGTTCCACTGGAAGTCGCTGCGCCGGCAGGTCCGGATCCGCGGCGAGGTCGTCCGCGTGTCGGACGCCGAGGCCGACGCCTACTTCGCCACCCGCGCCCGGCACAGCCAGATCGGCGCCTGGGCTTCGGACCAGTCCCGCACCCTGCCGGACCAGCTGACGCTCGCGAAGAAGGTCGGTGAGGCCGGCCTGCGCTTCGGCCTCGGCAAGGTGCCGCGTCCGCCGCACTGGTCGGGCTTTCGCATCGTGCCCCAAGCCATCGAGTTCTGGCGCGACCGGCCGTTCCGGCTTCACGAACGGCTGGTGTTCGAGCGCCCCGCCGGTCCCGGCGAGGACGGGGGCTGGACGACGCGCCGCCTCTTCCCCTGATGGCTAGGGGGCGCCGTATCGCGCCAGGAACGTCTCGACCGCGTCCTGGGCGATGACGTCGAGCGGCCGGGCGGGAAGAGCGTCGTCCCCGTTGATCAGGCCGAGAACCAGGGTCGCGTGCTCGATCATCCCCTGCAGTTGGCCCGCGGCCCAGGCCGGCTTTTCGACGTTGATGGCGCCGGCCTCGGCGAGCTCGCGCACGATGCGGATGGCCCCGCCGCCGAACTCGTTCACGCCCCGCAGGCGGAAATGCTCAGCCAGGTCCGGGAAGCGCTTCCGCTCGGAAACGATCATGCGGAACAGCGCCCGCGACGTGGCGTCGCTGTAGAACGCGGCGTAGGCGCTGGCGAAGGCCGTCAACCGCGTGCGCGCGTCGCCTTCGACGCCCACCGAAGCGTGAACCTCCCCCGACAGGTCGGCCAGCACGTCCTCGACGACGATCCGGAACAGCTCGGCCTTGCTCGGGAAGTAGGCGTAGAGGGTCGCCGTGGAGACGCCGGCGTCGCGGGCGATATGCTCCATGCCGGCTTGAGAGAAGCCCTCGGCCGAGAAGATCGCGGTGGCGGAAGCGAGGATATGTCTGCGCTTGCGCTCCGAGCGCATGCCTTCAGTCGTCGGCTCGGCCATGGCCCCTCGGTTAACGCTTCCCCAAAACGCAGCCTATAGGGGAAGTTTTCGGGCCTGCAACAACTCTTACCCAGCGGATGGGGACTGAAGGAACCGCGCGAGCATCGGGTGCGCCAGCACCGGCGCCAGCAGGCGGTCGAACTCGCCGGGGTCGTTGGGGATCACCGCGCCACGCTGATCGGCGATGATGATGTCCGCCAGCACGCGCGACGGCTCGATCAGCCGCTCGTGCGCGGGGCGCACGGTGGCCAGGTACTGATCGATCACGGACTGGGCGGTCCGGTCGCGCTCGCGCTGGTCGCGGATGAGCCGGCGGATGAAGCGCACGTCCGGCGGCGTATCCACGAAGATGCGCAGGTCGAACAGCGCCGCCAGCGCCGGCGTGCACAGCAGGTGGGCGCCTTCGACGACCACCACGGGGCTGGGATCGAGCCGTTCGGTCTCGGGTTTCCGGCGGTGTGTCGAGAAGCAGTAGACCGGCCCCTCGACCGCCTCGCCCCCCTTGAGGGCGCGCAGGTGTTCGGCCAGCAGGCCGTGATCCTTGGCCTTCACGTCGTCGAAGTCGAACGTCGCCGCGTCGAAACCCGGCTCGCCGCCGTAGTCGCCGTAATAGGCGTCCTCGAACACCACCCGCACCGTATCGCCCGGCAGGCGCGCCTGCAGGGCGGCGGCCAGGGTGCTCTTGCCCGATCCCGAACCGCCGGAGACGGCGATCAGGAGCGGGCGGTCGGGCAGGGGAGCGGGGTTCGCGGTCATCCTGCCGCGCTTATGCCGGACTCGGCGGCCAGCGTCGACCGGGGTCGATTCCCGCTCTGCGCGCGGTGCGTTGTGCATCGCGGCAATCCCCTGCTAACAAGGCTTCCGCAAGGAAAAGACAAGGGGAGAACACGTCCATGCAGGGGCTGATGCAGCAGTCGGCGCTTACGGTCGACACCATACTGGATCACGCGAAGCGCTGGCATGGGACCCGTGAGATCGTCACCCGGTCGGTCGAGGGGCCGATCGTCCGCACCACCTACGCGCAGGTTCACGAGCGCGCCAAGCGCGTCTCGAACGCGCTGCTGGGCCTGGGCATTCGCATGGGCGACCGGGTCGCCACCCTGGGCTGGAACACCGCCCGGCACATGGAAGCCTGGTACGGCATCATGGGCATCGGCGCGGTCTGCCACACCCTGAACCCGCGCCTGCATCCCGAGCAGATCGCCTGGATCATCAACCACGCCGAAGACCGCATCATCTTCGTCGACCTGACCTTCGTGCCGATTCTCGAAGCGATCCTGGCCCACTGCCCGTCGGTCGAACACGTCGTGATCATGACCGACAAGACCCACATGCCGCCCTTCCAGATCAAGGGCGTGCCGACCGTGAAGTGGCAGGGCGCCCACACCTTCGAGACCCTGATCGACGGCAACGCCGCCGACTGCGCCTGGGGCGGCTTCGACGAGAACACCGCCGCCGGCCTCTGCTACACCTCGGGGACGACGGGCGATCCCAAGGGCGTGCTCTACTCGCACCGGTCCAACTACATCCACACCCTGGTCGGGCTGCAGTCCGACGTGCTGGGCGTCTCGGCGACGGACACGGTCCTGCCGGTGGTGCCGATGTTCCACGCCAACGCCTG
>JBIICO010000187.1:0-7057 GCA_044238855.1 Caulobacter sp. | reverse complement strand
ATCCGCATCAAGTCGGCCGACCCGACCGTCCACCCGACCATCTTCGCCAACTACCTGTCCAACAGCCTGGACCAGGAAGTGGCCGTCGCCTCGCTGAAGATCGGCCGCAAGATCGCCGAGCAGCCGGCCCTGAAGCCCTACATCGAGCACGAGATGAACCCGGGCCCGGACTTCCAGACCGACGAGATGCTGCTGGCCTACGCCCAGGCCGCCGGCACCACGATCTACCACCCGGTCGGCACCTGCCAGATGGGTCACGGGCCGCAGGCGGTGGTCGATCCGCAGTTGCGGGTTCACGGCGTGGAAGGGCTGCGCGTCGTCGACGCCTCGGTCATGCCGCGCCTGATCAGTGGCAACACCAACGCCCCCACCATCATGATCGCCGAAAAGGCGTCAGACATGATCCTCGGCAAGGCGGCCGCGTCCGCCCTCGCCGCCTAAGTCCCCTCGAGCCCAGGCCGTTTGACGATGCATCCAGTTCATCACGCCCAGACCCATCCCGACCGCGCCGCCTACATCATGGCCGGCACCGGCGAGACCGTGACCTATCGCCAGCTCGAGGACCGTTCGAACCAGGGCGCGCAGCTGTTCCGCTCGCTGGGCCTGAAGGCCGGCGACGTGATCGCGCTCTTCATGGACAACTCGCCCCGGTACTTCGAGATCGCCTGGGCCGCCCAGCGCGCCGGGCTCTATTACACCTGCATCTCGTCCAAGCTGACGGCGAGCGAGGTCGAGTACATCGTCCGCGACTGCGAGGCGAAGGTGTTCATCACCTCCGCGACCGTCGGTCCCGTGGCCGACGAGATGCCGGCGCTGATCGGCGACCTGAAGCTCTACATGGTCGGCGGCGCCCGCGCGCCGTTCGAGAGCTTCGAGGCCGCCCGCGACGTCCAGCCGGCCGAGCGCATCGCCGACGAGACCGCCGGCTCGGACATGCTCTACTCCTCGGGCACGACCGGCCGCCCCAAGGGTGTGAAGCCGGCCCTCACCGGCGCCGAGATCGACGCGCCCAACCCGCTGTTCATGATGACCCAGGGCCTGTTCGGCTTCACGCCGGACAGCGTCTACATCTCCCCGGCGCCGCTCTATCACGCCGCGCCGCTGCGCTGGTGCATGAGCGTCCACAAGCTGGGCGGCACCGTCATCGTGATGGAAAAGTTCGATCCGGAGGCCATGCTGGCCCTGATCGAGAAGTACAAGGTCGACTGCGGCCAGTTCGTGCCGACCCACTTCGTGCGTCTGCTGAAGCTGCCGAAGGAAGTGCGCGACAAGTACGACGTCTCCTCGATCAAGTCGGCGGTGCACGCCGCCGCCCCCTGCCCCGTCCCCGTGAAGGAGCAGATGATCGAATGGTGGGGCCCGGTGATCCACGAGTACTACGCCGGCACCGAGGGCAACGGTTTCTGCTACATCGGCTCGGCCGACTGGCTGAACCACAAGGGTTCGGTCGGCAAGGCCGTGCTGGGCGAGCTTCGCATCTGCAACGAGGAGGGCGACGCCCTCGGCCCGCGCCAGGAGGGGCAGGTCTATTTCGAGAACGGCCCGCCCATCAACTACCACAACGACCCGGCCAAGACGGCCGAGAGCTACAACAAGCACGGCTGGACCAGCCTGGGCGACGTGGGCTGGATGGACGAGGAGGGCTTCCTCTACCTGACCGACCGCAAGAGCTTCATGATCATCTCGGGCGGGGTGAACATCTACCCGCAGGAAATCGAGAACCTGCTGATCGGCCACCCCAAGGTCGCCGACGTCGCCGTCGTCGGCGGTCCGCACGAGGAGATGGGCGAGCAGGTCATCGCCGTGATCCAGCCGGCCTCGTGGGACATGGCGGGCGATGACCTGCGCGCCGAGTTGCTGGCTTACGCCAAGGCCAACCTCAGCCATGTGAAGTCGCCGCGCGTGCTGGACTTCATGCAGGAGCTGCCGCGCCATCCGACCGGCAAGCTCTACAAGCGCCTGATCCGCGACGCCTACTGGGGCAAGACCGACGCCAAGATCGTCTGAGGCGACGGTCATGGGCAAGGTTGTGCGTATCGGCGGCGCCGGCGGGTTCCTAGGGGACTCCTCGGTCGCCGCGCCCCAGCTGCTGCGCGGCGGGAACCTCGACTACATGATCCTGGACTACTTGGCCGAGGCGACCATGTCGTCGCTCGGCCAGGCCCGGGCGGCGAGACCGGAGGCCGGCTACGCCCGCGACTTCACCGACTGGGTCTGGAAGGACAACCTGCGCGAACTGAAGGCGCAGGGCGTTAAGATCGTCACCAACGCCGGCGGTCTGAACCCGCGCGCCTGCCGTGAGCGGATGGAGAAGCTGGCCGCCGAGGCGGGCCTGAGCTTCAGGATCGCCGTCGTCGAGGGCGACGATCTGGCCGGCCGCCTGGACGAGCTCAAGGGCCGCGGCCTGAGCGAGATGTTCACCGACGCGCCCTTCCCCGATCCGGGCAAGGTGTTCAGCGCCAACGCCTACCTCGGCGGCGCGCCGATCGCGGCCGCCCTGGCGGCTGGCGCGGACATGGTCATCACCGGCCGGGTGGTCGACAGCGCCCTGACGTTGGGGCCGCTGATGCACGAGTTCGGCTGGACCGCGGACGACTACGACCTGCTGTCGGCGGGATCGTTGGCGGGGCACGTGATCGAGTGCGGCGCGCAGGCGACCGGCGGCCTGTTCACCGACTGGGAAGACGTGCCGGACTGGGCGCACATCGGCTATCCGATCGTCGAGTGCCACGCGGACGGCAGCTTCGTCGTCACCAAGCCGGAGGGCACGGGCGGTCTCGTCTCGCCCGCCGCCGTGGCCGAGCAGATCCTCTATGAAGTGGGCGATCCGCAGGGCTACGCCCTGCCCGACGTGGTCTGCGACTTCACCGAGCTGAAGGTCGAACAGGTCGGCCCGCACCGGGTGAAGGTCAGCAACGCCAGGGGTTATCCGCCCAGCGACCACTACAAGGTCTGCGTGACCTTCGGCGACGGCGCGCGGTTCATCGGCGCCATGCCGGTGGTGGGCCGCGACGCCGCCCGCAAGGCGCAACGCCAGGCCGAGGCCGTCGTCGAGCGGGTCGGCGAGATGCTGCGCGACCGGAACCTGCCCCCGTTCCGCGACGTGCGGGTCGAGGTGCTGGGCGCCGAGGCCACCTACGGCGCCAACGCCCGCCCGGAGGCCCAGGCCGCCCGCGAGGTCGTCGCCCGCATCGGCGCCGAGCACGAGGACGCCGCCGCCCTGAAGCTGATGATGCGCGAGTTCGCCTCCCCCACCACCTCGATGAGCGTGGGCAGCACCGGCTGGTTCGGCGGCGCGCCGACCATCAGCCCCGTGGCGCGGGTGTTCTCGATCCTGCTGCCCCGCTCGGAGGTTCCGGCCGCCGTCTCGCTGGGCGACCAGACCCTGACCGTCGAGGCGTCGCCACCGGCCGAGGCTTTCGATGCGGCCAAGGTCGTGCGGCCGCCGGTTCCCGACGCGCCCGCCGCCGAGGACGACCTGGTTTCCGTGCCGCTGATCGAGGTCGCCTGGGCCCGCTCGGGCGACAAGGGCGACGCCTTCAACGTCGGTGTAATCGCGCGGCGGCCGGAGTTGCTGCCCTGGATCCGCGAAAGCCTGACCGAGCAGCGTGTCCGCGACTGGTTCGCCCACGAGTTCGAGGGCGCGCCGCATCCGGAGGTCCGCCGCTACGAACTGCCGGGCATGGACGCGCTGAACTTCCACTGCATCCAGGCTCTGGGCGGCGGGCAGTACGCCAGCCTGCGCCTCGACGCCCTGGCCAAAGGCAAGGCGCAGCAGCTGCTGGACATCGAGGTCCAGGTCCCGCGCCGGCTGCTCGGCTGACGACGAGAGTACGGAGTATCCCATGGCGCTGAAGCTCAGCCCGGCCGACGAGGCCTTCCGCGACGAGGTTCGCCGCTTCCTGGACGAGAAGCTGACCGACGACCTGCGCGAGGCCGGCCGGCTGTGCGCCGGCGTCTACAGCGACCGGCCGGTGGCGCAGCGCTGGCTGTCGATCCTCAACGAGCGGGGCTGGGCGGCGCCGAACTGGCCGACCGAGCATGGCGGCACGGACTGGACGCTTGTCCAGCGCTACATCTTCGCCAGCGAACTGATCGCCGCCGACGCGCCGCCGATCACGCCCAATGGCACGGGCATGCTGGGGCCGGTGATCATCGTCTTCGGCACGCCGGAGCAGAAGGCGAAGTATCTGCCGGCCATCAAGACCGGCGAGGACTGGTGGGCCCAAGGCTATTCCGAGCCCGGCTCGGGCTCCGATCTGGCCTCGCTGCAGTGCCGCGCCGTCCGGGACGGCGACCACTACGTCATCAACGGCAGCAAGATCTGGACGACCCACGCCCACTGGTCGAACCGCATCTTCTGTCTGGTCCGCACCAGCACCGAGGGCAAGCCACAGCAGGGCATCAGCTTCCTGCTGTTCGACATGGACCTGCCGGGCATCACCATCCGGCCGATCATCACCCTGGCCGGCGACCATGAGGTCAACGAGGTCTTCTTCGACAACGTCCGCGCGCCGGTCAGTGGCCTGGTCGGCAAGGAGAACGACGGCTGGACGGTGGCCAAATACCTGCTGACCCACGAGCGCGGCGGCCAGTGGTCGCCCCGGCTGCGCAAGCAGTGGAAGCGGGTCGCGCGGATGCTGGCCGACCGCCCCGACGGCGATCCCGCTGAGATCGCGTCCCTGCGCCTTCGCCTCGCCGAACTGGCCGTCCAGCTCGACGCTCAGGAGGCCAACGAGCACGAGATCCTCTCGACCCTGTCGCGCGGTGGCGAGACCGGCTCGGCCAGCTCGATGCTGAAGCTGACCGGCACCGAGCTTCAGCAGCAGATGGACGAGATCGGCGTGATCCTGGCCGGCCCTTACGCCGCCGTGGACGAATCCCGCGCGCTGCACAGCCTCGATGTCCAGCAGGGCGTCGGCCCGGTCGACACGATCACCAACACCGCGCGCTATCTCAACAACCGCGCCGCGACGATCTACGCCGGCTCCAGCGAGGTTCAGCGCAACATCCTGGCGGGACAGCTGCTGAAGGGGTGAGCCGAGTTGGCTTGCTGACCGGCTCTCACATCCCGCGACACATACCCGCTTCCTTCGAGGCGCTCGCTTGAGGCTCGCTCCCCGTGCCGGCGCCTCGAACGCGTCTACCCCCGCGGCTCGATCAGCACGCTCTGCACCGCGCGGCCGAAGTAGCCGTTGCGGTCGGCCAGCCGAGCGAAGGCGAGGGCGCCGCCGGTGTCGCCGACCCAGGTTTCGGCGTCGAGCAGGATCCACTCGCCGACCGGGTCCCGGGCCAGGCTGACGGTCAGGTCGCCGTTGATGTACGTCCAGTCCTGGAAATCGAGCACCGACGAGACGCCGTTGCAGAAGTCGGCGGTCAGGGCCGCGCGCATCAGCGGCGTGGTCGTCTCGCCGCGCACCAGGGCCCGGTCCATCCGGAACCAGACCGCCGCGGGGCCGGGCTGTCCCCACCGGCCACGGACGAGCCTGGTCGACAGGCCGGACCCGAAACCGTGGATGTTGAAGCCGGCGCCGCGCGGCTCGCCCGCCTCCGGGACCTCAAAGTCCAGAGCGCGGAATCCCTCGTGCTCGGGCAGGTCCTGCGGCTCGTCGCGCAGCTTGAGCACGCTGGCGCGCATACACTCCTTGCCGCCAGAGACCAGCCGCACCGACAGCAGCTGGATCTTCTTCCCCTCGCGGACGAGCTCGGTGTCGATGTCCAGCTCGCCGACCGGAACCGGACGCAGCAGGTCGATGGTCATCCGGGCGACGCGCATGGGCCGCTCTGACGGGAAGGTCTCCGCCGCGCGGGCGACCAGCGCCGAGGGCGCGCCGCCGTGCTGCATGGTCGGGTGCCAGGGGCCCGCGGAGAACGGGGTGGCCGTGATGCGGGCGCCGTCGACCTCGAAAACGTACTCTTCGCTCACGCTCGCCCCCTCCGCCGTCTCACGCGGCTGCTTCACCTCCCGTTTGACGGTCTGCCGCGAGGGAAATCAACGCCTGCGCCGTGAAGTCGTCGGCGGGGAAGAAGGTCTCGAGCGCCAGCTCCGAGACGGTGACGTCCGTGGGCGTGCCGAAGACGGTGACCGTTCCGATGAAGCTCATCAGGCCGTGATCGGTCTGCAACCGCATCGGCACCGCCACGCCGCCCAGGTCCTCGCCATGCCGCGCACCGACGGCGGCGGGCGGCGCGGGGTAGGCCTTCAGCTCGTCGTACAGAGCTTGGAGCGAGGCGTCGGCCGTCGCGTCGATCTGGCGCTTGAGGCGATCCAGCAGGTGGTTCCGCCATTCGGTCAGATTGACGATCTTCGAGGCGAGCCCCTTCGGATGCAGGGTCAGGCGAAGCACGTTGATCGGCGGCGTCAGCAGCGCGAGGTCGGCCGCGCCCATGAACGGCCCGATGGCGGCGTTGGCCGAGACCAGGTCCCAGTGCCGGTCGACGACCAGCGCCGGATAGGGCTCATGCCCCTTCAGCACCAGCTCGATGGCCCGGCGGGCGGCGGCCAGGTCCGGCGCGTCCAGCGCCCGCTCCGGGAACACCGGCGCGAAGCCGGCGGCGACCAGCATGGCGTTGCGTTCGCGCAGCGGCACGTCCAGTTGCTCGGCCAGATGCAGCACCATCTGGCGGCTGGGCCGCGCCCGGCCGGTCTCCAGGAAGCTGAGGTGCTTGGGCGAGATCTCGGCGTCGAGCGCGAGATCCATCTGGGTCATGCGGCGGCGCTGGCGCCAGTCGCGGATCAGTTCGCCGACAGGGGTCGTGGTGCTCATGGCCGCAGGCTAGCCCTGCTTCGGCGGCCGTCAAATTACCTGGCAGGTAGTCCGTGGCCTGCCTTACGCCGCGTCGCAGGTTGAAAGCCCGGCGCGGTCGGGGCATGGATGACGCCGAACAAGCGTTTGAGGGAGATGGCGCGATGACCAAGGAAGTTGACTACAAGGACCTGCCCAGCCTCGCGGGCCAGGAAATCGGCGTGTCGGACTGGCTGGAAGTCTCGCAGGAGCGGGTCAACCAGTTCGCCGAAGCCACCGGCGATCACCAGTGGATTCACGTGGACGTCGAG
>JBIICO010000186.1:0-7067 GCA_044238855.1 Caulobacter sp. | reverse complement strand
CGGACATCATCGACTTCGGGATGGGCAATCCCGACATGCCGACGCCCAAGCACATCACCGACAAGCTCATCGAGACGGCCCGCGACCCCAAGGCCGGCCGCTACTCCGCCTCCAAGGGCGTGATCGGCCTGCGTCGGGCGATGGCCGGCTACTACGAGCGCCGCTTCGGCGTGAAGCTGAACCCGGACACCGAAGTGGTGGCGACGCTGGGCTCCAAGGAAGGCTTCGCCAACCTGGCCCAGGCGATCACCGCGCCGGGCGACGTCATTGTCTGCCCCAACCCCGCCTATCCGATCCACGCTTTCGGCTTCATCATGGCGGGCGGCGTCATCCGCCACGTGCCGGCCCTTTCGCCGGAAGAGTACCTGTCGGGCATCAGCCGCGCGGTGAAGCACTCGGTGCCGCCGCCCAACGTGCTGATCGTCAGCTATCCGTCGAACCCGACGGCCCAGTGCGTCGACCTGGACTTCTACAAGGACGCGGTCGCGCTGGCGAAGAAGCACGACATGCTGATCATCTCGGACGTGGCCTACGGCGACATCTACTTCGAGAACAATCCGCCGCCGTCGATCCTGCAGGTCGATGGAGCCAAGGACATCGCCGTCGAGGTCAACAGCCTGTCGAAGACCTACGCCATGGCCGGCTGGCGCGTGGGCATGGTGGTCGGCAACGAGCGGATCTGCTCGGCCCTGGCGCGGGTGAAGTCCTACCTCGACTACGGCGCCTACCTGCCGATCCAGGTGGCGGCGGCGGCGGCGCTGAACGGCCCGCAGGACTGCGTCGACGAGATCCGCGGCATCTACAAGTCGCGCCGCGACGTGCTGATCAGCAGCATGAGCCGCGCAGGCTGGGAGATCGACGCGCCCCCGGCCTCGATGTTCGCCTGGGCCAAGGTGCCCGAGCAGTTCCGCGAGGCCGGTTCGCTGCTGTTCTCCCGCTTGCTGGTCGAAGAGGCCGGCGTCGCCGTGGCGCCGGGCATCGGCTTCGGCGAGTACGGCGAGGGCTATGTCCGGGTCGGTCTCGTCGAGAACGAGCATCGCATCCGGCAGGCGGCCCGCAACGTGAAGAAGTTCCTGGCCGATTCCGACCGCATCCTCGGTAAGGCCCACAACGCTATGGCGGCGCAATGAGTCAGAAAGTCTGGAAGATCGGCGTCGCCGGTCTCGGCACCGTCGGCGGCGGCCTGCTGCAGTTCCTCTCCGAGCGGCCGGACTTCGCGCCCGCCGGGGGCAGGGCGGTGGTGACGGGCGTCAGCGCCCGCAGCCGCTCGCGGCCGCGCGCGGTCGACATCTCCGGCTACGCCTGGTTCGACGATCCGGTGGCGCTGGCGACCTCGCCCGACACCGACGTGTTCGTCGAGCTGGTCGGCGGCAGCGACGGCCCGGCCAAGGCCGCCGTCGAGGCGGCCCTGAAGGCGGGCAAGCCGGTGGTGACCGCCAACAAGGCCCTGATCGCCGAGCACGGCGCGGAGCTCGCCCTGCTGGCCGAGGCCGCCGGCGTGCCGCTGCTGTTCGAGGCGGCCGTCATGGGCGGCACGCCGGCCGTGAAGATGCTGCGCGAGGCGATGGTCGGCGACGACGTCAAGGGCGTGGCCGGAATCCTGAACGGCACCTGCAACTTCATCCTCAGCGAGATGGAGGCCAAGGGCGCGCCCTTCGCCGACGTGCTGAGCGACGCCCAGCGCATGGGCTATGCCGAGGCCGATCCGACCATGGACGTCGGCGGCTTCGACGCCGCGCACAAGGTCTCGATCCTGGCCGCCCTGGCCTTCGGCTGCGCGCCGAACTTCGCCGCCGCCGAGATCGAGGGCATCGAGGGTGTCGACGCGCTCGACATCCGCATGGCGAGGGACCTGGGCTACCGCATCCGCCTGATCGCCTCGGCCGACCGCGCCGAGGACGGGGTTGCGGTGCGGGTGCATCCCTCGCTGGTCCCCGAAGGCCATCCGCTGGCCGAGACCCGCGGGGCGCTCAACGCGCTCTACATCGAGGGCACGCGCATCGGCCGCATCTTCGTGCAGGGGCCGGGCGCGGGCTCGGGCCCGACCGCCGCGGCCGTCGCCGCCGACATCGCCGACGTGATGACCGGCGCGATCCGTCCGGTGTTCCAGGCGCCGGCCGGAAAGCTGAAGCCGTTCGTCGCGGTCGCCCCGACCCGTCGGGTGGGCAAGGCCTACCTGCGCCTGCTGGTGAAGGACCAGGCCGGCGTCATCGCCGCGGTGTCCGAAACCCTGGCCGAATGCGGCGTCTCCATCGACAGCTTCCTGCAGAAGCCGGTCGAGGACGCGGGCGGCGTGCCGATCGTGCTCACCACCCACGCGATCGCCGAGTCGGTGCTGACCGACGCGATAAACCGCATCGAAAAGCTCCCGGCTGTGCTAGAGCGGCCCCGGCTGCTGCGCATCGCGCGCATCTGAGAATCCGCCGATAACAGGCAGGGGCCCTCGCCAAGAGGGCCGGGAGACGAACACCAGATGAGTTCCGAGACGCTGGACCGTGGCCTCGTTCTGGACGCCGTGCGCGTGACCGAAGCCGCGGCCATCGCGGCCTGGGGCCTGGTGGGGCGCGGCGACGAGAAGGCCGCCGACCAGGCCGCCGTCGACGCCATGCGCAACGCGCTCAACGAGCTGGCCATCGACGGCGAGATCGTCATCGGCGAGGGCGAGCGCGACGAAGCGCCGATGCTCTACATCGGCGAGAAGGTCGGCACGGGCAAAGGCCCGGCGATCGACATCGCGCTGGATCCGCTCGAAGGCACGACCCTGACGGCCAAGGCCATGGCCAACGCCCTGGCCGTCATGGCCTGGGCGCCCAAGGGCACGCTGCTGAACGCGCCCGACACCTACATGGACAAGATCGCCTGCGGTCCGGGCTATCCGGACGGCGTGATCGATCTCGACAAGTCGCCGGCGGACAACGCCAAGGCGGTCGCGGCGGCCAAGGGCGTCGAGGTCTCCGAGATCACCGTGTGCGTGCTGGACCGTCCGCGCCATGCCGAGATCATCGCCGGCGTGCGGTCGGTCGGCGCGCGCGTGCACCTGATCACCGACGGCGACGTGGCCGGGGTGATCAACACATCCGACCCCGAGACCGGCATCGACCTCTACATCGGCCAGGGCGGCGCGCCGGAGGGCGTGCTGGCCTGCGCGGCGCTGAAGTGCGTCGGCGGGCAGTTCCAGGGGCGGCTGGTGTTCCGCAACAGCGACGAGCGGGCCCGCGCCCAGCGCATCGGCATCACCGACTTCGACCGCAAGTACACGCTGACCGACATCGTCCGCGCCGACGCCATCTTCGCCATGACCGGCGTAACCAAGGGCGCGCTGCTCGACGGCGTCGCCCTGCACGCCGGGGCGGTCCATACCCACTCGCTGGTGATGAACTCCTCGACCCGCACCGTCCGCGAAGTGCGGATGAAGCGACCGCTCTGACCATGGCCGACGGCGCGGGCGAGATCGGCTTCCTCGGGATACGCCGCTCGCTGACGGGTCGGGCCTGGCGGCGGCGGCCGGCCGACGAGACGGTGGTCCGCGACCACCAGCTGCGTCACCAGCTCAGCGAGCCGCTGGCCCGGGCGCTGGCGTCGCGCGGAGTCGGGCCCGACGACGCGGCCGACTACCTGTCGCCGACGCTGAAGAACCAGTTCCCCGACCCGTCCGTCTTCGCCGACATGGACAAGGCCGCCGCCATCCTGGTCGACGCCGTTGAACGCGGCCGGCCGATGGCGGTGTTCGCAGACTACGACGTCGACGGCGCCAGCAGCGCCGCCCAGCTTGTGCGCTGGTTCCGGGCCATGGGGCGCGACCTGCCGATCTATGTTCCCGACCGGATCACCGAGGGCTACGGCCCAAGCCCCGCCGCCTTCCGGCATCTCAAGGAACAGGGCGCCGAGCTGGTCATCACCGTCGACTGCGGCGCGGCGGCCCACGACGCGCTGGTGGCGGCGCGCGACATCGGCCTCGACGTGGTGGTCGTCGACCATCACCTGATGCGCGGCGAGCCGCCGCCGGCCGCCGCCCTGGTCAATCCGAACCGTCCGGACGACACCTCGGGGCAGGGGCACCTGGCCGCCGCCGGCGTGACCTTCGTGCTGCTGGCCGCCCTGAACCGCGAGGCGCGCGGACGCGGGCTTTTCGAGGACAGGAGCGCGCCCGACATCATGCAGTGGCTGGACCTGGCCGCCATGGGCGCGGTCTGCGACGTCACCAGCCTGACCGGTTTCAACCGCGCCATCACCACCCAGGGCCTGCGGGTGATGTCCAACTGGGCCAACCCGGGCCTGAAGGCGCTGCTGGACGTCGCCAAGGGCGCGGGGCCGGCCACGACCTTCCATGCCGGCTTCATTCTGGGGCCGCGGATCAACGCCGGCGGCAGGATCGGCCGTTCCGACCTCGGCGCCCGCCTGCTGTCCACCGACGACCCGCTGGAGGCGGCCGCTCTCGCGGCCGAGCTCGACGCGTTGAACGCCGGCCGCAAGGACATCGAGAAGGCCGTGATCGAGGAGGCCGTCAGCTTCATCGAACGCGACAGCAATCAGGATCCGGACGCGCCGGTGCTGGTCGTGGCCGGCGACGGCTGGCATCCCGGCGTGGTCGGCATCGCCGCCGCCCGCCTGCGCGAGCGCTACCGCAAGCCGGTGATCGTCATCGGCGTCGACCGTCCCTCCGACACCGGCAAGGGCTCGGGGCGCAGCCAGCCGGGCGTCAACCTCGGCCGCGCCGTGCAGGCCGCGTTCGACGAGGGGCTGTTGCTGGCGGGGGGAGGGCACGCCATGGCGGCCGGCCTGACCGTGCGGCCGTCGGCTATCCCGGAACTGCGGGCCTTCCTGGAAGAGAAGCTCAAGGACGAGATGATCGACGCGGCCGCCGCCGACGCGGTGGAGATCGACGCCCTGGTCAGTCCCGGCGGCGCGACGCGGGCGCTGTGGAACGACTTCCAGCGCCTGGCGCCGTTCGGGCCCGGCAATCCCGAGCCGGTGTTCGCCGTCGCCGATGCGCGCATCGACCGGCCGATGTTGATGAAGGGCGGGCACATCCGCTGCACCCTGCTGGACGCCACGGGCGCCGGTCGGCTGAAGGCCGTGGCCTGGCGGGCCGAGGACACCGAGCTGGGCCAGCGGATCATGGCCGGCGGCGGCGCCATGCACTTCGTCGGTCGCCTGAAGCCCGACGACTGGCAGGGCCGCGAAGGCGTCCAGTTCGAGATCGAGGACGCGGCCGATCCGCGGATGGCGGGGTAGCGCAAGAAGGGCTTGCGACTCGGCCTTCGGCCGAATAAACAGCCGCTTCCTCGCGACCGGGCGCCCTTCGTCTATCGGTTAGGACCCCAGATTTTCAATCTGGTAAGAGGGGTTCGACTCCCCTAGGGCGTACCATCGCGAGGCGTCTCCCCCAATTCAGCAGCCCTTTGCCCGACGCGTTTTCACGCGTTGACGGGGCCGCGACTTATCGTCGCGAAACCGCCACACAGTCATGCCGTAGGCGAACAATCTCTTGACGCCTCTCCTTTTGCGAGAACAGTGTTATACTTAAGCACTCGTCCAGCGAGGACTTAGGGGGACGGGGCAGAGGGGCGAATGTCAGGTTACGATTACGAAGAGCCGGGCCATCACGAAGAGGCGGTGCGAATCTCCGGCCGGGTAAAATGGTTCGACGCAGGAAAGGGCTACGGCTTCATCGTACCCGACGATCCCTCGAAAACGGGGCTGAAGGACGTGCTTCTGCACATCACCTCGCTCCGCAATACCGGGCGCGAGTCCGCGCTCGAAGGCGCGACGATCGTTTGTGACGCCGTTCGCCGCGCCAAGGGCTGGCAGGTTTCCGACATCGTCGACCTGGACGAGAGTTCCGCGCCGCCGCCGGCCGAGCGGCCGGTCCGCCGATTCGAGGACAACGGCCCCCGGGGGGGATTCGGCCGTGATCGATTCGGCGATCGCGCCGCGCCGCGCCGTTCGCCGCCGCCGCGCGCCGACGGGCCGCTCGAGCACTGCACCGTGAAGTGGTTCAACCGCACCAAGGGCTACGGTTTCGTGGTGCGCGACGCGGCGCCGGGGGATATCTTCGTCCACATCGAGACCCTGCGCCGCAGCGGTCTCGACGACCTGCAGCCTGGCGATGGCGTGATGGTGCGCTTCGCCGAGGGGCCCAAGGGTCTGGTGGTGGCCGAGATCTCCGCGCCCTAGAAGCGCGGAGTCGCTTCTGGAGTAGCCTTGTTGAGCTGGATGACGCGTAACGCCCGCCGGTCGCTGGTCCTGGCGGCGGTGATGCTCGGCGTAGGGCTGGGGGCCACCGCGTGCAGCGCCCGCGAGCCCGGCTCGCCGACCTCTTCGGTCGACATCAACAAGCCGCACGACACGTCGCCCAGCTTCGCCACCGAGCCGCTGTCTATCGAAACCGCCAGCGGCACGCTGCGGTTCAAGGTCGAGATCGCCGACACCGAGTCCGAGCGCCAGCACGGCCTGATGTACCGCACGGCCATGCCGCAGGGCCACGGCATGCTGTTCATCTTCGAGGATGCCGCGCCGCGATCCTTCTGGATGCACAACACCTACATGCCGCTCGACATCATCTACATCGGGGCGGACGGCAGGATCGTCTCGATCGTCAACGGGGCCCAGCCGTTCGACGACACGCCGCTGCCGTCCAGATACCCCGCCAACGGCGTGCTGGAGCTCTATTCCGGCGAGGCCGCCAGGCTGGGCATCAAGGCCGGCGACCGGGTCCGCCACCGGATGTACGGCCAGTGAGCGCTGACGAGGTTCCGGCGCCGCCGGAAGGGTTCGTGCCCAGCACGCGGGGGCCGTTCACGACTCACAACGGCCCGTTGTTCCATCGCCGCACGGAGCAATCGCAGGAGCACGCCTTCTTCGTGCTGCCCCGGCACTGCAACAGCGTCGGCATCGTCCACGGCGGCATGCTGGCCACCTTCATGGACGGCGTCCTGGCCGGCGGCGTCGCCCGCGCGACCGGCGCGGTTCCGATCACGGTCCACCTGTCTCTGGATTATCTCTCCATGGCCCGGGCCGGCGAGTGGGTGCATGGCGAGGCGAAGGTCACCCGCCAGACCAAGGAC
>JBIICO010000030.1:0-23564 GCA_044238855.1 Caulobacter sp. | reverse complement strand
AACGGCCCCGAGACCAGCCTGTTCTCCAAGGGCCGGCTGCTCTACGGCCTGCCCGAGGCGCGCAAGCTGCTGCATGCGAGCAACGACGAGCAGCTGGTCGTCGTTGAAGGCTACATGGACGCTATCGCCTGCCAGCGCGCCAACATTCCGGCCGTCGCGCCGCTGGGCACGGCGCTGACCGAAGACCAGATGGAGGTGCTGTGGCGCCTGCATCCGGAGCCGACGCTCTGCTTCGACGGCGACAGCGCGGGCATGCGCGCGGCCAGCCGGGCCATCGACCGCGCCCTGCCGCTGCTCAAGCCGGGCAAGTCGTTCCGCTTCGCCATCGTGACCGGCGGCAAGGATCCGGACGACGTCCTGCGCGAGCAAGGACCGCTGGCGCTGAAGGCGCAGCTGGCCGAGACCACGCCCTTCGTCGACGCCCTGTTCACCCGCGAACGCGACCAGGAGCCGCTGGAGACGCCCGAGCGCCGCGCCGGCCTGAAGGCCCGGCTGCGCGAGAAGGCCCAGGCGATCGCCGACAAGGACCTGGCCCAGGCCTACCGGGACGACCTGCTCGGCCGGTTGGACGTGCTGTTCGCCCGGCCTCAGCGCGGCGGCGGCGACGGCGCCCGCCCCGCCTTCCAGCCGAATGCCCGGCGCGGCGGCCGTCCGGGTCGCGGCGGGGCGATGCAGTTCGACGCCTTCCCCACGCCGGAAGGCAAGGAAGCGGCCAGGAAACTGTCCTCCCAGCTCGATCCCCTGGCCGCCGCCCTGGCCAAGGGCGCGCTCGATGATCCCCATCGTCTGGACGATCATCTGGAGGAAATGGAGCGGGGCGGCTTCGGAGATCCGGCCCTTTCGGAATTGGCCAAGGAAATCATTCGGCTGCGACTTGAGGCTGATCACCTTGACTCGGGCGCTCTCGCACGCCATCTGCGGGATCGTGGATTTGCCGGGCTGCTGACTGACATCGACCGGGCCGCTGCTAAAGCAGGCGCGCCCTTCCTGAAACAGGATGTCACCCTCGCCGCCGCCAGGTCCCAGTGGACGCACGCTCTTGAGGTTGTGAACCGATTGGCTGCGCTCGAGACCGCTCTTTCGTCCGCCAAGGCCAGCCTTGGGGGGCGTTCAGACTTGGCGGCATTCGAGCGCCTGAAAGCCGAACGCGACACTTTGAAGCGGGCCGTTCGCTCGGGAAGCCTGTGGTCGGACGGCGAAGCCTCCCCGTAGCGCCTGAAGGCGTCCAAAGATTTTCATGTGGCGCGCGCCAGTCCAGGGGCGTCCGTCGGAGAACACGATGAGCACGACAACCAACGAGCAGGCCGAAGCTCCCGAGACCACGGAAAAGGACGGCCCGCTCCTCGACCTCACCGACGCCGGGGTCAAGAAGTTCATCAAGCAGGCCAAGGCGCGCGGCTACGTCACGATGGACGAGCTGAACAAGGTCCTGCCGTCGGAGGAAGTCACCTCCGAGGCCATCGAAGACACCCTCGCCATGCTGAGCGAGATGGGCGTCAACGTGGTCGAGGCCGAGGAAGACGCCGAGCAGGGCGAGGGCGGCGAAGTCGCCAACCGCGAAGAGACCTCGATCACCACCGAGGCGGAAACCAAGCCCGCCTACGACCGCACCGACGACCCCGTGCGCATGTACCTGCGCGAGATGGGCAGCGTCGAACTGCTGTCGCGCGAAGGCGAAATCGCCATCGCCAAGCGTATCGAAGCCGGCCGCGACACCATGATCCGCGGCCTGTGCGAGAGCGCCCTGACCTTCGAAGCGATCATGGTCTGGCGCGAGGAGCTCGGCACCGGCCGAATCCTGCTGCGCGAGGTCATCGACCTGGAAGGCACCTACGGCGTCATGTTCCCGTCCGCCCCGCCGGCCCTGCCGACCGAGGAAGGCGCCGAGGAGCCGAAGGAAGAAGCCGCCGAGGGCGAGGCCGAAAAGCCCGAGGGCGAAGAGGACGACGACGACTTCGACGACGGCGCGGGCCCCACCGTCAGCGCCATGGAAGGCGAACTGCGCGAAAGCGTCATGGAGACGCTGGACGCCATCGCCGCCGAGTTCGACGCCTTCCGTCGCCTGCAGGAAAAGCTCGTCGAGCGTCGCCTGAAGGGCGGCGACCTGAAGGACGAGGACCGCAAGGCCTACGAGGCCGCCAGCCTGGCCATCGTCACCCGCCTTAAGACGCTGAAGCTGAACAACAACCGCATCGAGGCCCTGGTCGATCAGCTCTACGCGATCAACCGTCGCCTGATCGCGCTTGAAGGTCGCCTGCTGCGTCTGGCCGACAGCTACGGCATCAGCCGCACCGAGTTCCTGAAGGCCTACTTCGGCTCCGAGCTGAATCCCAATTGGGCCGAGACGGTGAAGAGCCTGGGCGTGCGCTGGACCAAGTTCAGCGAGAACGACGGCTCCTCGATCGCCGACATCCGCCAGGAAGTCGCCGCGCTGGCCACCGAGACCGGCGTGCCGATCGACGACTACCGCCGCATCGTCCAGACCGTCCAGAAGGGCGAGCGCGAGGCGCGTCAGGCGAAGAAGGAAATGGTCGAGGCCAACCTGCGCCTCGTGATCTCCATCGCCAAGAAGTACACCAACCGCGGCCTGCAGTTCCTGGACCTGATCCAGGAAGGCAACATCGGTCTGATGAAGGCCGTCGACAAGTTCGAGTACCGCCGGGGCTACAAGTTCTCGACCTACGCCACCTGGTGGATCCGCCAGGCGATCACCCGCTCGATCGCCGACCAGGCGCGGACCATCCGTATCCCGGTGCACATGATCGAGACGATCAACAAGATCGTCCGCACCAGCCGCCAGATGCTGCACGAGATCGGCCGCGAGCCGACCCCGGAAGAGCTGGCCGAAAAGCTGGCGATGCCGCTGGAAAAGGTCCGCAAGGTCCTGAAGATCGCCAAGGAGCCGATCTCGCTCGAAACCCCGATCGGGGACGAGGAAGACAGCCACCTGGGCGACTTCATCGAGGACAAGAACGCGATCCTGCCGATCGACGCGGCGATCCAGAGCAACCTGCGCGAGACCACCACCCGCGTGCTGGCGTCGCTGACGCCGCGCGAGGAGCGGGTCCTGCGCATGCGCTTCGGCATCGGCATGAACACCGACCACACCCTCGAAGAGGTCGGTCAGCAGTTCAGCGTCACCCGCGAACGCATCCGCCAGATCGAGGCCAAGGCGCTCCGCAAGCTGAAGCACCCGAGCCGGTCGCGGAAGCTGCGCAGCTTCCTGGACAGCTAGCGCGGCAGCTGTCCCCGACAGCGCGCCAGCAGAAAGGGCGGCTCACGGGAGCCGCCCTTTTTCGTTTGGCCGGGGGACTGGATATCGTGTCCCTGGCGACATGATTTCCTGTCCCCGCGACAGCGTCAGCCGTTTGCGCGGGGACAGCTAATGACGCCCCAAGCGCGACGCCAAAAGCAGTCCCCTCACAGCTCCAGCACCACCTCGAAGCCGCCGAAGATCATGCGCTTGCCGTCGAAGGGCATCTCGACGCTCATCATGCGCTCGTCCTTCATCAGCTTTTCCCAAGCCGCGTCGCGGGTCGCCTTGTCGGGCCAGGTGATCCAGCCGATGGCCACGGTCTCGTCCGCCGTCGCCTGCACGGCGCGCTTGAAGTCGGTGACCTTGCCGTCCGGCACGTCGCTGCCCCAGGTTTCGGTGACGCTCAGGGCGCCGGCCTCCCTGAACAGCGGGTCGACCGCCCGCGAGTGGGCGAGGAAGGCGTCCTTCTTCGCGGTGGGCACGGCCATCACCGTCATGTCGATATAGCTCATGGCGTCTCTCCCTTTGGCCCCCCCCGGCCTTGTTGAGACTCATGCCGCATGGAGTTACATTAGGCAACAATGAAGTTAGAAAAGATAACTAACGGCCGCCGCTACGAAGACGCCTGCGGCACGGCCCATGCGCTGGACCTGGTCGGCGAGCGCTGGGCGCTGCTGGTGATGCGGGAGCTGATGCTGGGCGCGCGCCGCTTCGGCGACCTGCGGGCCAGCCTGCCGGGCATCAGCGCCAATGTGCTGACCCAGCGGCTGGAGGGGCTGGAGGCGGTCGGCGTCCTCCGCCGTCGCAAGTTGGCGCCGCCCGCCTCGGTGCAGGTCTACGA
Source organism: Caulobacter sp. (assembly GCA_044238855.1). Classification (GTDB taxonomy): domain Bacteria; phylum Pseudomonadota; class Alphaproteobacteria; order Caulobacterales; family Caulobacteraceae; genus Caulobacter. Next base: position 19,467 of record JBIICO010000030.1, on the reverse strand, counting down.
ACTGACCGACTGGGGCCGTGAGGCCGAGCCGATCATCAAGGGCCTGGGCGCCTGGGCCGCGCGCTCGCCGTCGCACGACCCGAGCCTGCCGCTGAGCGCCGTGTCGCTGATGCTGTCGTTCCGGACCATGTTCAAGGCCGACCGGGCGCACGAAACGCTGACGATCGCCTTCCGCTTCGGCGAGGAGGCGTTCGTGGCGCGCGTGGCCGACGGGATGCTGAGCACGCAACGCGGCGAGGCCGAGGGCGCGGACGTCACGATCGCCGCCACGCCGCCGGAGGTGGCCGCCGCCGTCTACGGCTTCCGCGCCCTGCCGCCCGCCGGGATCGTCGCCGGCGACCCCGGGGCCTTCACCCGCTTCGCCGACCTGTTCGAGCTGCCGCCCAAGGCCGGGTGAGGCCGTTACAGCCAGTCGACGGTGTATACGCCGCTCGACTCCACCGGCAGGATCACGGAGCTCCGATTGATGATGCGCATGCCGAGCACCGGATCGGCGACGGCGTCCCGGAACTTCGGCTTCCCCACGCCGTGGAAGTGGACCATTTCGTCGAGCCGCTGGCCGGGCAGGGCCCATACCTTCGACACGGTGGGGTAGAAGAACGCCAGCACGCGCAGCTCGATGACGTCGAGGATCGATCCCTCGGACGCGGTCACCTTGCAACGAATGTCATGGCCGGACACATCGACCAGATGGAATTGCTGGACGTTGGGCTTGTTGGGGTCGTTGCTGATGTCCAGCGTCACGAGCCGCACATCGGCGGAAACGGGAACGGTGGTGGTCATGGCGCGTCCTTCGGGCTGAAGGGGCCAGTAGGCGCCGGGCGGGGAAGGCGCGGCATCCCCGGATGGGGGATGGGCGCGCGGCCTACTTCGGCTTCAGATCCGGGCGGCTCGCCAGGAACGCCGCGCGCTCGGCGGCGGTCAGCACCTTGGCCTTCTTCTGCCGCGTCACCTTGGGCGTCGGCGGCGCGTAGGTCGGGGGCTTGGCGGGTGGTTTCATGGGGCGCGAGCCTCCGTTTCTGGAGGGCAGGAGGCGGTGCGTCGGGCGCGAGCGCAAGGCAAAATGGGACGCGCGCTTCCCCGGAGCCTGTTCTGGACGCTGAAGCGCCGGTCGTCGCCGGTGCCGATCGGTTCGCGCAACCGGCCCGAATGCGAGACTCACGAGACATATAGTCCCGAGACAAAGCGGGACATTTCGCCCCTTTCGGCCCCTTGAGGTTGAGGCGATCGTGCGTTCGATCCCCCGCGTCGACAGCGGCTGTACACTTGCCGGATGAGTGATGACCTGACGGCGCGACTCCTTGAGTCGCAAAGGGAGGCGGACGGCGACCTGGCGGTGCTGCGCGCGGCGCGACGGGCGGCTTCGCGGGGAGGCGTCCCCGATCCGGCGCCGGCGATGCGGCGTGATGGAGACAGCCTGCCCTCGGCCGCAAAACTTCAGCATCCGCTAAACGTTCCGCTTGACCCCTCGGAGGCGACGTGAAAACTTAAGTACATGCTTCATCAATCACCTCCCCTCGACGCCGTGTTCCATGCCCTGGCCGATCCCGCCCGGCGCGGCATGCTCGAGCGCCTCAGCCGGGGCCCCGCGTCCGTCAGCCAGCTGGCCGAGCCCCTGCCGATGAGCCTTTCGGCGGTGGTGCAGCATCTGGCGGTGCTGGAGGGCAGCGGGCTGGTGAAGAGCCAGAAGGTCGGGCGCGTGCGGACCTGCACCCTCGACACCACGGTGCTCACCCAGGCCGAGACCTGGATCAACGAGCGGCGAATGTTCTGGGAGCGCGGCTTCGACCGGCTGGGCGCCTACCTCGCCGAGACCAAGCCCGCGGACGAGGAGTAGCCGCCATGACCACCGGTTCCGTCACCCACGCCACCATCTGCCTTGACCGCGTCTATGACGCCCCGCCCGCCCGCGTGTACCTGGCCTTCACCGATCCGGAGGCGCGCCGGCGCTGGTTCTTCCAGGCCGACCACTGGGCGCTGCATCGTCACAGCGGCGGCGAGACGGCCGTCGGCGCGGCGGAGTCGAGCGCCTTCTCGCCGCCGGGCGCGGACGTCGTGATCACCAACGACAGCATCTATCTCGACGTCGTGCCGAACGAGCGGTTGGTGTTCGCCTACCAGATGACCGTGGCGGGCAAGCCGATCAGCGCCTCGCTGGCCACGGCGGAGTTCAGGGCCGAGGGCAAGGGCACGCGCCTGGTCTTCACCGAGCAGGGCGCCTATTTCGACGATCCCGGCCAGGTCGCCGGCCGCGAGGAGGGCACTCGCGAACTGCTCGAAGCCCTCGCCGCGGAGCTGGAAGGCCGCGTGCGCGTCCGGATTCCGCAGCCGGACCGCAGCATCGAGTCCTTCGAGACGCCGGCCTGAGGCGTGGGCGCCTCGACTCCGTCGCTCGGCCCCGTCATGGTTACCGCCGGACGGGGTGGAGGCATGGATGCTGAACTCTGAGTTTCTGAAGACCCGCTTCACGCAGTACGGCGCCGTGTGGCTGGCGGCGTTCGGACTCAGCGCCGTGGTGCTGATCCTGGGGCCGATGGTGGCCGGCGCGGACCTGATCGGGTTGACCGACAGGGTGCTGCCGGCCGCGTTCGCGGTGCTGGGGGTCCTGCTGCTGCTCATCGTCTCGCTGGCGCTGATCTCGCGGGAGACGCTGGGGACCAAGCTGGTCTTCGCCCTGTCGACGGTGGTGCTGGCGCTGCCGCTGTTCTGGGCCCCGGTGCTTGGCGCGATCCTGGCCGCCTGGATCGGCGAGCGGTCGATCGAGTATTCCGACGCCTACGCCCGCTTCCGCATCGTGGTCAGCGATCTGGTCTATCCGGCGGTCGAGGCGGTGTTCAGCGGCGCCCTGTTCGACACGGTCTGGCGGACGATGCAGGTGTTCTCCGGCCTCGTCGGCTTCCTGTCGGCCTTCGCCACGGCCTGGCCGTGGATCAAGCGCTTCCTGGGCCGGGAAGAAGCTCCGGCGAGCTATGGCGGCGGGGAGGGGCCTGGCCTCTAGGCCAGGATATCCAGGAGCTTTCCGGTCATCTCGTCGGTGGCGCGGACCACCGCGGCGTTGGCCGCGAAGTCGGTCTTGGCCTCGATCTGCTTCACCGATTCCTCGACCAGATTGTCGAGCGGCGCCGTGGCCATACGGCGGGCGCTGGCGTCGAACCGCTGGGCGGCGTCCATCAGTCCGGCGGCGGCGATCGGCAGGGCCTGCATATGCGGTTTCTCCGCTCAAGTCTGCGGATACCCTACGCGGACGCGCTTAACGGACCTGCCTACGAGCTTGGTTAAGCCGCGAGATGTTCGCGCAGCCACTCGGCGGCGTCGTCGGACGCGGCGTGCAGGTGCCCGCCGTCCATGCAGACGCGGAGCTCGGTCTGCGCCTTCAGAGGCTGGGGCAGGTCCGCGTAGAGGGACCGCGCGGCCTCGATGTCGGCCAGATCGAAGATCCAGACGCCCATGATGCGGCGTTCGGCGGAGGTATGGGGCATGACTAACTCACCTTTCACCCTGATCCTCGCACACGGAGTCTGAACCGTTCCTGAGCGGACGGTTTGGATTCGGTGCAGACGCCGCTAGGTTCCCACGCAAACCATTCAGGGAGCCCGCCATGACCACCGACCTCTTCTCGCTCAAGGGCCGCACCGCCCTGATCACCGGCGGCTCGCGCGGCATCGGCAAGATGATCGCGAAGGGCTTCATCGACGCCGGCGCGCGGGTCTACATCTCCTCGCGCAAGGCCTCGGCCTGCGACGCCACGGCCGCGGAGCTCTCGGCGGGGGGCGGGGTCTGCGTGTCGCTGCCGCAGGACGTCTCGACGGTCGAGGGCTGCCAGGCCCTTGCGCAACAGTACGGCCGCTACGAGACCGGCCTCGACATCCTGGTCAACAACGCGGGCGCGGCGTGGCTGGCCGAGTTCGACGGCTTCCCCGAAGCCGGCTGGGACAAGGTCGTCGACCTGAACCTGAAGTCGCCCTTCTTCCTGACCCAGGCCATGGCGCCGGCGCTGCGTGAGCGCGCCTCGGCCGAGCAGCCGGCCAAGGTGATCAACATCGCCTCGATCGACGGCATCCGGCCCAACCCGCAGGAAACCTACAGCTATCAGGCCAGCAAGTCGGGGCTGATCCACCTGACGCGCCGCATGGCCGCGCAGCTGATCCAGGACGACATCGTCGTCACGGCGATCGCGCCGGGCGCCTTTGCCTCGGACATGAACATCACCGCCCGCGACCAGGCCGACGCGGTCGCCGCGCGAATCCCGGCCCGGCGTATCGGCACGGACGAGGACATGCAGGGCGTGGCCATCTACTTGGCCTCGCGGGCCGGCGACTACGCGGTCGGCATCACCATCGCGGTGGACGGCGGCGTCGCCTACGCCAGCCTGGGCGTCTGATCAGCGCTGGACGACGATCAGGCCGGGCCCGGACCGGCTTGACGCGCCACCGGGGAGGCGGCGGTCCTCGGTCCAGTCGCCGTCCAGCCAGGTGTGCCAGAGGCGGTCGTCGGTATCGTCGCCGCGATGGACGCAGTGCAGGACGCCGTTGAGCGCCGCCACGCTGACGGGGCCGGCCGTCTTGTTGCCGTTCGGAAACGGCGAGTCGCCGGTCCAGCCGTCTCCGGTGAAGCTGCACCACCACATGTACTGGTCGCCGCCGCCGCCCCGGTGGACGAAGTAGAGGGTGCCGCCGTTGCTCACCAGTCCGCCGCCACCCAGGCAGCGGTTGCCGGCGTTGAACGGCTGGTCCTCGGTCCAGTCGTGGCCGTCGAAGCTGGTCCACCACAGGTCGTCGTTGTCCCACTTGCCGGTGTGGACGCAGATCAGCCGGTCACCGAACGCGGCCAGAGCCGGGCTGCCGCCGGTCTGGTTGTCGCGGCCGAAGGGCGTGTCGGCGGTCCAGTCGTCGCTGGCCGGATCGTAGGCGCACCAGTACAGGCCGTTGTCGCCGCTGCCGCCCTTGTGGACGCAGATCAGCCGGTCGCCGAGGAAGGCCAGCGCGGGCGCTCGCTCCGACTGGTTGCCGGCGCCGAACCGGCGGCATTCCAGCCAGGTATCTGACCAGGGCCGGTACTTGGCCCACCACAGGTCGAGATTGTCGCTGCCCCGGAAGACGCACCAGACATCGTCGCCGACGTTGACCAGGGCGGGAATGTCGCCCGAGTGCGCGCCGTTGGTCAGCGGGGAGGCGGCGAGCCACTCGCCAACCCCATCGCGGTACATTTCGTACAGGGTCGCGTCGCCGCCGCCGCCCGGCAACACCGCCATCAGGGTTTCCGCCATCGCCCGCGTCCTTGCTTGTCCGAGGCGCGGACGGTGATCCGGGCTCAATCCATCGTCGAGTGCCCAAATCCGTACCTATCTACGCGGCGGCGTCACCTTTCAGGCGAAGGCGCCCGGTCACCGTCGCCAGCGGCGTATGACGCGGCACGACCAGCCACTCGCCCGGCGTGGCGGCGTTGGCGACCACCACGGCGTCCTTGGGGCACAGGTCGAAGCAGCCGACCTCGATCACGCCCGCCCTGGCCTTGCGGCTCTTGCCGCCGCCCAGCTCGCGCCGCAGCGCCTTGCCCAGCTTCTGGTCGCCGTCCGGCCCGAACCCGCCGCCCTTCAGCTTCTTCGAACACTTGCGGCAGACGAGGACCACGTCAGACCACTGGGTGCGGACGGCCTTCACAGGGCGCGGCGGCTTGCTCATGTCCCGATAGATGGGGGGTGATCGGTCCGGGCGAAAGCGCCGCCGCTCTCCCGGTAGGGGGACCGCCGAAGGCGTGCTTCAGATGCTCGATCAGCGCCCGGACGTTGGTGGAGACTTCGCGCTCCTTGGGTCGGGCGAGGTCGATTTCGGCGCCCCCGCTTCGGCGCCCTAGCGGTTCTGGTTCGCCGGGTCCTGGAACAGGAAGATCGTGGCCCCCAGCACCGCCACGGCGTCGCGGTCGGGATCGCCCTTGGGCGGCAGGTAGAAGGTCGGGGCCACGGTGATGTCGAGCGCGCCGATCTCGACGCCGTCCTTGGTGAAGACGTAGCCCATCACCCGGCCGCCCGCCCAGGGCAGGCCGCCGACGCGCTTGGTCTCGGCGCGGATCACGCCGCGGCCCCAGCGCAGCTCGCCGGCCCGCTGCGGCTGTTGCAGGCGCGATTTCCAGCTGCCCTCGCTGAGCGCCAGGTTGAACGTCGATCCGGCCGGCGCCCCGCCGCCGAAGCTGCAGGCATAGACCAGGTCGTCCTTGTCGAAGGTGATCCAGCCCAGGCCCGTACGGCTTTCGCCGCCGGCGCAGGATCCGGTGATCTGGCCGAGGCTCGGCGAGGACATGTCGAAGTCGGTCTTCATCTTGTCGCTGGCGTGGAAGCCTGGGACGTCGATGCTGCGGACCTTCGCGGTCGCGCCGCCCGTGTATTCGGCGACCTGGAAGCCGGGGCGGAACAGGCTCTCGCCCTTCTTGCCCTTCAGCGAGACCTTCTCGGTCCGGTCCTTCAGCGGCACGGAAGCGTCCGGCGCGGCCATCGCCGCCGTGCCCGCCAATGCCATCGCCACGGCCGCCGCGGCCGTCGTCGCACGGAACCCGATCATGTCTTCAATCCCCCCAAGGACCAGGAACGCTAGCGCCACTCTCGCGAGGGATCAACGGCCGGAGACCGGCGTTCCGTGATATGATCGCCGCCAGGAGGATGATCCGATGCGCCGCCTGCTTGCCGTATCCGCCTTTGCCGTCGCCGCCCTGCTGGCCGCCGCGGCTTCGCCCGAACGTCCGGTGAAAGGGACGCTCTGTCTCGACGTCGGCGGCGAGAGTCGCCCGCCGGTCTGTCACGGCTCGGCTAGCCGCCTGGACCAAGGCTACGACATCTGCCTGTGCAAGTACGCCCGCGCCGTCGATGCGCCGATCTGCGCGCGCGGGACCAGGCCGCCGGTCGAGAATCGCGCCTACGAGAAGGCGCGCCTCGCGGCCTCGCGTGACGGCTCGCTGTTCGGCGACGCGTACGAGGGCCGGCCGATGTGCGTGGCGCCGCGCAACCCGTAACGACGTTCGCCCCTCACGGGTCACCGATTGACGTAGTGTCGCCCGGGCGCGAGCCTCCCGCCCAACGATAAGGATATGCGGGGGAGGCGGCGCCATGGCGTCATTGCTGCTCAGGATCTCGATCCTGATTCCGGTGCTCTACTACGGCGCGCTCGCCGTCGGCGGTTACCTGACGCCGGGCTACGACCACATGACGATGCTGGCGAGCGAGCTCGGCATCGCCGGCAAGCCCGCGGCCCAGCTGTTCAACTACGCCCTCATCGCCACGGGCGGCATCGCCGTGCTGTCCGGGATCGGCGTGCTGTTCGGCGTGCGCGCGCTGAAGGGCAGCATCCTGTGGGCGCTGCTGGCCGCCGTCGGCATCGTCGCCTGGGGCGCGGCGGTGATCTACGCCGGGCTCTATCCGATGCCCGACCCGCGCCATATGGGCCCGGTTTCCTGGCAAGGGCTCACGCTCGGCCTCGCCGCCGTTCCGGCCGCGCTGTTCCTGTTCCTCGGCCTTTCCGGCCGGTCGGACATGGGTGGGGTGAAGGTGCTGCTGATCCTCAGCTTCCTGGCGATGATCGCCTTCAACCTGATCTTCGCCAACGTCGGCGGGCTGGATCTGGTCAAGCCGGAGCAGCAGGGTCTGTGGCAGCGCGCCTTCAGCCTGTCGATGGTCCCGTGGATCGGCATCGCGCCACTGTGCATCGCCCAGGCGATGTCACGACGCGCGAGGCGGTCGCGCGATCCGATGCGCGAGGTGATCTTCAGCGACGACGTGGTGGTGTGACGCGCTCTACCGCCAACCGTAGTTGAAGCTGATCGAGATGCGGTCCGCCCTCGCGTTCGAGGACGGCACCTCATGCCTCAGCCAGCTTTCCCAGAGCAGGAGCTCGCCCGCCTCAGGCTCCACCGTGACGAAGGCGCGCTGGTCGGCCGGCGCGTCGGCGTGGCGCATCGGCGCGGCCATCATCAGCGCCAGCCGGGGATCCTCGAAGCGGATGCCCCGCGCACCCTTGGGTACGGCGACGTAGTAGGTGCCGCTGAGCACGCTGTGCGGATGGATGTGCCCGCTGTGGCCCCCGCCGGGCTTCAGGACGTTGACCCAGAAGCTGTCCATCTTCAGCCGACGCCCGCCAAGGTCGAGGCCCAGTTCATCGGCGAACGCGCCGGCGTGGCGGTCGAGCTTCTTCTTCAGATCGGCGAAGGCGGTCGCCCGGGTCCAGAGTTCGCCCGGGGAGCTGTAGGAGGTGTAGCCGCGGTAGTGGTTGCGCTTGCTCCAGGCGCGCCCGGCCTCGTCTTCGTCCTCCATCATCCGGCAGGCGTCCTCGAGGTCGGCGTTGAACGCCTCGAAGCCCTTGTCGCCGGCCAGGCTGGCGCGGTGGATGCGGGTGGCGAAGAGAAGGTCGCTGGTCATGGCTTCGCCTGTACACCGCCATCGAGGGGCAGGGACAGGCTAAGGTGTCCCAAGGGACATCTTGACCTGTCCCCTCAAGCTCATGTCACCGCCTCCCGCGTCGCGGCGTAGAGGTCGTCGACCACCTTGCTCTCGATGTCGAAGACCATCGTCGGCCGCCGCGTCGCGTCGTAGGCGGGCCACGTCGGGATGGCCGGGTTGTTTGGATCGCCGGTGCGCGCGAAGGCCAGCCAGGCCGCGCTCATCTGTTTCGCCATCAGCTGCGGCTCGGGCCCGGGCCCGAGCAGGACGCGGCTGGTCTCGACGGTGTCGAACACCAGCGGGATTTCCAGCGTGTGCGGCGACCGGAACGGCCCGACCGGGGTCTCCCAGGCCAGCAGGTAGAAGTACGCCTTGGCCCCGCCCTGCGCCGCCTTGCGCTCGGCGATCTCGACCGAACCGGCGAACATCCGGCCGTAGGTGCCGAGATGGGTCGCCAGATAGGTCGGGCTGTCGTTCGGGAAGTCCTTGCGCAGCGCGGCGAGCACTTCCGGCGCCTTGGGCCCGAAGAAGGCCCCGGCCATCTTCTCCAGCCCCGCGTCGTCCAGCTTCCCGAACCAGGGCGCCGACGCCATGAACAGGGTCATCTCGTCCTTGTTGATGCCGATCAGCACCGGCACGTCGCGGGCCGTGTCGGGGGCCTTCGGATCCCAGGGCTGGTCGGGCAGCACCCCGTCGCCGGCCACGGGCGAGAAGCCGGAGCGATCGAACCCGGCCCCCGGCTGCCTGCCCTCGGCCACGCGCGCGGCCGCCAGCAGCTTGTCGGCGGGCAGGGCGCGCAGGGCGGCGACATCGCCCTCGGTGACGCCCAGCTCCTTGTAGAGGTCGGCGCGCAGGGCGGCAGCGCTGGCCTTGGGCACGGCGCGCACGCCGGGGCCGCTCTGGATGATCGCCCGGTGGAACAGGCCTTTCGCCTTGGACATGGCCAGCAGGTAGCTGACCTTCGCCCCGCCGCCCGACTCGCCGAAGATGGTGACATTGCCCGGATCGCCGCCGAACGCCGCGATGTTGTCGCGCACCCACTCCAGCGACGCGACCAGGTCCAGCATCCCCGCGTTGCCCGACCCTGGAACCTCCGGCAGGTCGAGGTAGCCGAAGACGTTCAGGCGGTGGTTCACGGTCACCACGACCACGTCCTGCCTGGCCAGGTTGGCGCCGTCGTACATCGGCCACTGGCCCGAGCCATAGGCGAAGCCGCCGCCGTGGAACCAGACCATGACGGGCCGCCGCTTGCGGTCGCTCGTCCCCATGGTCCAGACGTTGAGGACGAGGCAGTCCTCGCTCTGGGCCTCGACGTCGGCGCGAGCGGGGAACACCTGCTGCAGCGCCTTGCCCAGCTCCGAGGTCGGGTTCACCGACGAGGGCGAGGGGTTCTGGACGGCGGTGTGCCCGAAGGCGGTCGCCTCGCGTGTTCCGGTCCACGCCTCCGGCGGCCGGGGCGGGGCGAAGCGCAGATCGCCCACCGGCGGCGAGGCATAGGGGATACCCTTGAACACCAGCGCGCCGTTGCCGGCGACGGAGCCCCTCACCATGCCCTGTTTCGTGGTCGCGACCGGCAGCGTGCGATTGGCGATGGCCGGGGTCGCCAACGCGGCGCCACCGGCGGCGGTCCAGCCGAGCAGGGCCCGGCGCGAGACCTCGAGAGGCTTGGTCATGGTCATTCCCTCCGATTTTAGAAACATCGGTATCCCAACTTCGCCATGCGCGTCGAGATTTTCGCGAACGTTTGTTCGACAGGCCTTCCGTCAGGCGCGTGAACGGCGATAACGTCCCGGCCAACCAACAAGGGGAGATACGCGATGAAGGCCGCTGTCCTGCGCGAAGTCGGAAAGCCGCTGCAGATCGAGGACGTGCAGATCAACAAGCCGGGTCCCCACGAGGTGCTGATCCGCACCGTGGCCGCCGGCGTCTGCCACTCCGACCTGCACTTCGTCGAAGGCTCCTATCCCCATCCGCTGCCGGCCGTGCTGGGCCACGAGAGCGCGGGCGTCGTCGAGCAGGTCGGTTCGGAAGTCCGCACCGTGAAGCCGGGCGACCACGTCATCACCTGCCTGTCGGCCTTCTGCGGCCACTGCGCCCATTGCGTGACCGGCCACATGGCCCGCTGCGTCAGCGGCGACGTCCGCCGCGCCAAGAGCGACGAGCCGCGCCTCGGCAACGGCCTGAACCAGTTCCTGAACCTGTCGTCCTTCGCCGAGCAGATGCTGATCCACGAGCACGCCTGCGTCGCGGTCCGCAAGGACATGCCGCTGGACCGCGCGGCCCTGATCGGCTGCTCGGTCACGACCGGGGTCGGCGCGGTGGTGCAGACCTCCGGCGTGCGCGCGGGCGAGACGGTCGCCATCATCGGCTGCGGCGGCGTCGGTCTGGCCGCCGTCAACGGCGCGGCGCTGGCGGGCGCGGGCCGCATCATCGCCATCGACATGCAGGACTCCAAGCTGGAGCTGGCGAAGGCCTTCGGCGCCACCGACGTGATCAACGCCAGCGAGGTCGACCCGGTCGGAACGGTCATCGAGATGACCAAGGGCGGCGTCCAGCACAGCTTCGAGGCCATCGGCCTGAAGAAGACCACCGAGCAGGCGTTCAAGATGCTCGGCCGGGGCGGGACCGCCAACGTGATCGGCATGATCCCGGTCGGGACCATGATCGAGCTGCACGGCCCCGACTTCCTCGGCGAAAAGCGTATCCAGGGCTCGCTGATGGGTTCCAACCGCTTCCCGGTCGACATGCCGCGGCTGGTGGACTTCTACATGGCCGGCAAGCTGCACCTCGACCAGATGATCTCGCAGCGGATCCGGCTGGACCAGGTCAACGACGCCCTGGATGAACTGAAGCGCGGCGAACTGGCGCGCTCGGTCATCACCTTCGACGCCTGATCTCCACGCGCGACGGAAGCGGCGGGGTGATCCCGCCGCTTTTCCTCTCTACATCGCCGTCAATAATTGACAGTGGTGCGCGATCTAAGACGCGCCGGGGTACCGCGCGCGGCGCAAGGCCGTGACCAGCCGGTTGAAGCTGGTGAAGGTGTCGTTGTACGCGCCCAGCATGCCGGGCCGCAGGAAGGCCTCGGCGGTGATAACCACGCCGCTGCGGCCCATGCGTCGGCATTGGCCCTCGGAGACCAGCAGGTTCACGTATCGCCGCGTGGTCTCGTACGGCACGCCGATCGAGCTGGCGACCGACATGACGCTGACCGGGCGCGGCTCCCGGTCCACCGCCTCGACAGGCATGTGCTCGCTGTTGGCCACCGCGATCGCGGTGAAGATGATCCCCTTCAGCAGATCGCCGTCGTGGGCTCGGGCAATGATCTCGACGCCTCTGATGAAGAATTCGCCGGCCAAACGGGCGGCGACATCGTGATCATTGGCGGTTTCGATCCGGGTGTCCTCGATCGTCAATGAATGTTCTCGGCGTTGGGGGCCGCTCCTTCGATACGGTCAGCTTTCCGTTGTCTTTGCCAGGATGCAACCTGATTCCTCAGGATGGGGAATCCGTCGCACCCCACGAGAAGCACCGGCGTATGCTCGTTTTGAAGTTGAGGTGCTCGGGGGCTCCAGCAAGAGCAGCGTCAGCGACGACGTATTCGGTGTCGCGGTGGTCCCCGAAGTAGGCCTGTCCCTCGGACAGGCGGAGTTTGGCGGAACAGCCGGATCCTGGGCCTCAGGTGTTCGCGCTCCCGTCGAAGGCGGCCGGCCTGCCCCCCCCGATGCGGCCGCCCTAACGGCGTCCCCGGCTCAGACGAGCCGGGGAACGCTTTCCCCGGCCGAAGTCCCGATCAGTCGACCCTGACGCCGCCTGCCTTGAGGTTGGCGAATAGCCCCCGCAGATTGTCCAGGTTCTCTTCGTGGGTGGCGACGAAGTTCTCGCGCGACAGCACCTCGCCCGGCACGAAGACGCCGTTCTCGCGCCGCCGGCAGTAGCCGTTCTGGAGCAGCGCGTTCACGTGACGGCGGGTGGTCTCGTAGGGCAGCTCAAGCGACAGGGCCAACGCGTGCACGCTGATCGGCCGACGCAGATTGTCGGGGATGGTGTCCTCGGTCTCGGAATAGGTCTGCGAGACCGCGTCGCTCGGCTCGAGGTGCCGTGTGTTGGCGTCGACGATGGCCAGGAAGATCGTGGCGCGCAGCAGATCGCGACCACCCATCGCCCTAAGCATCATCTCGATGGACTGCATGAGGAAGCGCGTCGACGCTCTCATCGCGAGCCGCGCGCGCGGCTTCTCCACTTCCTCGGTCACCAAGCCCCCAGAACAACGTTCATGAATCGGCGGTTTCGCATACTGAAGGGTAACGGAAAACCCCGCTTTTCGCGACGCGTCGCAAAGGTTGCCCTGGAAGGGCCTACTCGGCGGCTTGAAGTTCCGCGGAGGCCTTGGCGGCCTCGATCTCGGCGGCGCGGGCTTCGACCAGCCCGACGATGTGGTCGACCATCTTGTCGTTGTCGAGCTTATGGTCCGGGCGGCCGGCCATGTAGACCATGCCGGAGCCCTTGCCGCCGCCGGTGAATCCCAGATCGGTCATAAGCGCCTCGCCGGGGCCGTTCACCACGCAGCCGATGATGGACAGCGACAGCGGCGTGGACACGTGGGCCAGCCGCTCTTCCAGCGCTTCGACGGTCTTGATGACGTTGAAGCCCTGACGGGCGCAGGACGGGCAGGCGATGATGTTCACGCCCCGGTGGCGCAGGCCCAGGGACTTCAGCATGTCGAAGCCGACCTTGATCTCTTCGACGGGATCGGCGGCCAGGCTGACGCGGATGGTGTCGCCGATGCCGGCCCACAGCAGGCTGCCCATGCCGATGGAGGACTTCACCGTGCCGGTGCGCAGGGCGCCGGCTTCGGTGACGCCCAGGTGCAGCGGGCAGTCGATGGCGTCGGCCAGCTGCTGATAGGCGGCGACGGTCATGAAGATGTCCGACGCCTTCACGCTGATCTTGAAGTCGTGGAAGTCGTGGTCCTGCAGGATGCGGGCGTGGCTCAGCGCGCTCTCGACCATCGCGTCGGGGCAAGGCTCGCCGTACTTTTCCAGCAGTTCACGCTCCAGCGAGCCGGCGTTGACGCCGATGCGCATCGAGCAGCCGTTGTCACGGGCGGCCTGGATGACCTCGCGCACGCGGTCGGGGCTGCCGATGTTGCCCGGGTTGATCCGCAGGCACGCCGCGCCCGCCTCGGCCGCCTCGATGCCGCGCTTGTAGTGGAAATGGATGTCGGCCACGAGCGGGACTCTGGCCTCGCGGGCGATGGTCCTGAACGCCTGGGTCGATTCCACGTCGGGGCAGGAGACGCGGACGATATCGGCCCCGGCTTCTTCCAACTGGCGGATCTGCTCCAGCGTCGAGGCGGCGTCGGCCGTCAGCGTGTTGGTCATCGACTGGACAGCGATGGGCGCGTCGCCGCCGATCGGCACCTTGCCGACCATGATCTGGCGGGACTTGCGTCGGTCGATCCGGCGCCAGGGGCGAACGTGCGTGTGATCGTCGTGGCTCATGCGCGGTCTAATCTAGGCTCGCGGCCGAGGTTTCCCAAGTGACATTCCTGCCGAAGCCCCGGGGAGGATCGACGCAAGCTAGCTCGCCAGCGCCGAAACCGTGGTCTGGGCCAGGGGCATGACGCCCTTCATCCGGCCGGCGACGAAGACGTCGATGACCGTCGGATCGGTGACCTCGACCGCCACGCCCTTGTTGGTGGGCAGGCGGAAGGCCTCGCCGGGCTGCAGCGGGCGGGCGAAGTAGATGGCGCCGTCGGCGCCCCGCACGATCAGCATCGTCTGGCGACGGGCCTGCAGGGTCACGTTGGAGGCGTTAGCCGCCGCGCCGTGAATCGCGCCCTTGGCGACGAAGGCGGCGCCGATCGGGATGTCGGACTGGACGGGACCGGCCTTGGCCTCGGCTTCGCGGCGCGCCTTGCCGGCCGCCGCGGCGGCGTCGGCCGAACCGCCCGCCTGGGCGGCGGCTTCGAGGCCGGGGGTTTCGTAGACCGGCGGGGTGGAGGCTTCGGTCGGCGGCGGCAGCGGCGCGCCGATGGACGTCGGGCCGCCCGGCGCGACCGGAGCGCCCGGGCCCGCGCCGTTCAGCGCCGAGCCGTTGCCGCTGTCGCTGGACATGGCCGCCGTGGTCTGGGGCGCGGGCGCCTCTTCGCTGATGGCGCGCTGGGCGATGTTCCAGACGACGATGGCGACGACAATGAAGCCGCCCAGGGCCATGAACAGGCCCATGCGGGGGTCGCGCTCGCGGCGGACGCCGACGGGCGCGCGCAGCGGCTCGTCCGGATCGGGCGAGGTGTCCTTGAAGCGGGCCACGGCCTCGTCGGGATCCATGCCCAGCAGCTTGGCGTAGGCCTTCACATAGCCGACCGCGAACGGCCGCGACGGCAGCTCCTCCAGCCGCATGTCCTCGACGGCGGCCAGGTAGGTGCGGCGGATGCGGGTCGCGTCGGCGACGTCCTGCAGCGACAGGCCGCGGAACTCACGCGCGGCCTTCAGGGCCGCGCCGATATCGGGTCCGTAGTACAGGGAAGGCTCCTCGGTGGGGGCGAGCTGATCCGCCGGGTCGATGTCCCCGGTGCGATAGAGTTGCGTAACCCCGCCAGAATCGAGCGGCATGGCTACCGACGCCCCCACATATTCGCGCCGTACGCGAGCACGGCGCAGTGCACTTCCCCTAGGTCGGGAAACCTTAACGCTAGGTTGTGACTATCAAAATAATGCCCGGAATTCAATGTGCTAATCCGTCACAGATGAGAGTCCTAGACGGCGACGTACAATTTCCGGGCCAGTGTCTCGATCTCGTTCCGGACCGATCCCGAAGTGCCCTTCAGCAGGGCCATGACGCCCCGCGCGGCGGCTTCGCGATCAAGCGAAAGCACCATCTGCTTAACGGGTCCGATGCCCGTCGGCGGCATCGACAGGCGGTCGAAGCCGAGCGCCACGAGCGCGAACGCCTCCAGCGGGCGGCCGGCCATTTCGCCACAGACCGAGACCTGGGTTCCCGTTTCGGCACAGGCCTGCTGGATCTGCTGCAGCGCGCGCAAGGCGGGCGGCGACAGGGGGTCGTAGCGGTCGGCCACGCGAGGGTTGCCGCGGTCGGCGGCGAACAGGTACTGCATCAGGTCGTTGGTGCCGACGGACACGAAGTCGGTCATCGGCAGCAGGGCGTCCAGATGCCAGATCAGCGACGGCGCCTCGATCATCGCCCCCACGTCCAGTCGTGACGGAGCGGGGCGACCCCGGCGCTGGGCCCAGGCGATCTCGGCGTCGACGAAGGCGCGGGCGGCGCGGAATTCGTCCACGCTGGCGACCAGCGGGAACATGATGCGCAGCGGCCGGCCGTTGGCGGCCCAGAGCAGCGCCCGCAGTTGCAGTCGCAGCAAAGCCGGCCGGTCGAGGCCCATGCGCACCGCGCGCCAGCCGAGCGCCGGGTTATCCTCGCGCTCCAGCTCCATGTAGGGCAGCAGCTTGTCGCCCCCCAGGTCGAGCGTGCGGAAGGTCACGGGCATGCCGTTGGCGGCGTCCAGGACCTTCTCGTAGAGGGCGCGCTGGGCGTCGAGGCGCGGCATGTCCTCGGCGACCATGAACTGGAACTCGGTGCGGAACAGGCCGATGCCCTCCGCGCCGGTCTCGCCCAGGATGTCGAGATCGACGGCCAGACCGGCGTTCATCAGCAGGGTGACCTTGCCCCCGTCCTTGGTGAAGGCGGGGGTGTCGCGCAGGCCGGCGAACACGGCCTTGCGCTGGGCGCGGACTTCCAGCCGGGTCTTCAGCGCCGCCACCACGTCGGCGCGGGGGCGCAGGAAGGCTTCACCGGTCTCGGCGTCGACGATGACCGGATCGCCCTCGGACACCTTGTCGCGCAGGCCGGACAGGCGGCCGACGCAGGGGATGTCCAGCGCCTTGGCCACGATGGCGGCGTGGCTGGCCGGCGAGCCCTCTTCCAGCAGCAAGCCCTTCAGGCGCTTGCGGTCGTATTCCAGCAGGTCGGCGGGCCCCAGGTTCCGGGCGATCAGGATGGCGTCCTCGGGCAGTTCGCGCGCCTTGTGGCCCTCGCCCGCCAGGTGACGCAGCAGGCGGTCGTTGAGGTCCTCCAGGTCGTGCAGGCGCTCTCGCAGGTAGGGGTCGCGCGCCTGGCCCAGCCGCGCGCGGTGCTCGGAGCGCACCCGCTCGACGGCGGCTTCGGCGGTCATGCCCGAGCGGACGGCCTCCTGCAGCGACCGGTTCCAGCCGCGATCGTGCGCGAACATCCGGTAGGTCTCGAGCACCTCGTAGGAGGCGCCGACCAGACCGTGCTGGCCCTCCAGCATCTCGTCGATCTGCTTCTGCAGCATCTCGATCGCGTGGAGCAGCCGCGCTTCCTCGGCCAGGGCGTCATCACTGAGCAGTTGCTCGGGCGCGACGGGCTGCTCGTGCAGGACGGCGGTGCCGTAGACCAGGCCGTCGGCGAAGCGCGCGCCCTTCAGCCGCTCGGGCCGGTGGGGCGCGATCTCGACGTCCTTGAGCGCTTCCTGGCTCAGCAGGTCGCCGGCGCCGACCATCTCGGCCAGCACCATGGCGATGATCTGCAGATCCTCGACCTCTTCCTCGGCATAGGTGCGCTCGGTGCGGTTCTGGACGACCAGCACGCCGATCGGCCGGCCGCCGCGCAGCAGCGGCACGCCGAGGAAGGAGTGGTACGGATCTTCGCCCGTCTCGGGGCGGTAGGCGAAGGCCGGATGCAGCGGCGCGTCCGACAGGTTGAGCGGCCGGCCCTGGCGCACGATCTCGCCGACCAGGCCCTCGCCGGGCTTCAGCCGCGTGACGTGGACGGCGTCGGGCGACAGGCCTTCGGTGGCGAACAGCTCGAGGTCCCCGCCCGCCCGGCGCAGGTAGATCGAGCAGACCTCCGCGACCATCGAGCCGGCGATGATCCGCACCACCATGTTCAGCTTGGCCTGCGCGGGCGCTTCGCCGGCCATGGCTTCGCGAATCTGCCGAAGCAGACTGCGCGGACCGCGAATGGCGAGGCTCGATGCGACCATGGGTGCGGATTTCTCCCTCTGGAGGGGCGGCTATAGCAGATTTCCGTGAGGGAACAGTGGATGGCGACGGACGTAACGCCTGTTTCCGTACGGATTCTTTCTCTTGTGGAACTGCGTTCGGCCGATTAATTTCCCAAGTGCAATATTGGGGAGCATGGGCGCCATGGCGTTCGACGGTTGGTTCTTCGGTCTGGGCGGCTCGCACAGCGACCTGTTCGACTTTGGTTCGTCGCTGCGCGGCGACGACCATTTCTCGCCCAGCGCGCTCCTCGGTGATGTTTCGGGCTACGATCTCGCGTCGCAAGGCTTCGAGTGGCGGGTCGAGATCGACACTTGGTCGGGCTACGGCCTGCCGGCCGCCGGCGGCAAGACCTTCGACTTCGACGCCGTCAGCAGCCAGCCGTTCCTGATCGAGGACACCCCCTTCGTGATCGGCGCGTCTGAAGACTGGAGCGCCGTGTTCGCGGCCGCCGCCGCCGACGACATCGCCGCCGCGGTGGCGACCGTGGAGGCCGCTCCGAACGCTCAGGACATCCTGGCCCCGGGCGGGCGCGGCGAGCACTACACCGACAGCAGCCTCGACGACATCGTCGCCTGGCGGAACGGCTGGGCCGACCAGGTCGCCGAGATCGGCGACGGCAAGGGCGAAGCCTAGGCCTCTCCTGCCAGCAACCGGACATGAAAAAAGCCGCGGCCCTCGGGACCGCGGCTTTCTCTTTTCAGGGTCGTGTACGCCCCTAGACCTTGTCGAGTTCGTAGGCCGCGTGCAGGGCGCGGACGGCCAGCTCGGTGTAGGCGGCGTCGATCAGCACGCTGATCTTGATCTCGCTGGTCGAGATGACCTGGATGTTGACGCCCTTCTCGGCCAGGGCGGTGAACATGGTCTTGGCGACGCCCGCGTGGCTGCGCATGCCGACGCCGATGACCGAGACCTTGGCCACGTTCTCGTCCAACTCGACGGCTTCGAAGCCGATTTCCTTCTGGGCCTCGCGCACGATCTCGACCGCCCGGCCGGCGTCACGCTTGCCGACGGTGAACTCCATGTTGGCCGCGCCCTCGCTGCGGGCATGGCTCTGGACGATCATGTCGACGTTGACGTTGGCGTCGGCCAGCGCGCCGAAGATCTTCGAGGAGACGCCAGGCGTGTCCGGCAGGCCGAACAGGCTGACCTTGGCTTCGTCGCGGCTGTAGGCCACGCCGCTCACGATCCGCTTTTCCACGATCTCCTCCTCGTCGCAGACGATGGTGCCTTGACCGGGAGCTTCTCCCGGCTCGACGAAACTCGACAGCACCCGCAGCGGCACGTGCTGGGCCATCGCCAGCTCGACCGAACGGGTCTGCAGAACCTTGGCCCCAAGCGAGGCCATCTCAAGCATTTCCTCGTAGGAGATGCGGGCCAGCTTGCGGGCCTTGCTCTCGATACGGGGGTCGGTGGTGTAGACGCCGTCGACGTCGGTGTAGATGTCGCAGGCTCCGCCGACAGCCGCGGCGATCGCCACGGCGCTGGTGTCCGAGCCGCCGCGGCCCAGCGTGGCGATGCGGCCTTCGCGGTCGACGCCCTGGAAGCCGGCGATGACGGCGATCTCGCCCTTGTCCATCGCGTTCGACAGGTTCTCGGGCGGAATGTCGTCGATGCGGGCCCGGCCGTGGGCGTCGTCTGTGATGATCGGCACCTGCCAGCCCATCCACGATCGCGCGGGCAGGCCCATGTTGCGGAGGGTCATGGCCAGCAGGCCGGCGGTCACCTGTTCGCCGCTGGCGACGACCACGTCGTATTCGTCGTCCGAGGCCGGAAGGCCTTGGGCGGCCGCGCCGGCGCCGTCGGTCCAGGCGACCAGCTCGTTGGTCTTGCCGGACATCGCGGACACGACGACGGCCACGCGTTTGCCGTCGGCGACTTCCGCCGCGACCAGCCGGCCCACGCGCCGGATGCGTTCCAGGTCGGCCACCGAAGTGCCGCCGAATTTCATCACCAGCCGTGACACGTCAGGCCGCTCGCCCCCTTGGTTTGGCGGTTGTT
>JBIICO010000035.1:0-22195 GCA_044238855.1 Caulobacter sp. | reverse complement strand
GCCCACTACGTCACCGCCGACCTCGACGAGGGCCCGATCATCGAGCAGGACGTCGAGCGCATCAGCCACCGCGACACCCCCGAGGACCTGATCCGCAAGGGCCGCGACATCGAACGCCGCGTCCTGGCGAGGGCGCTGCGCTGGGCGCTGGAAGACCGCGTGCTGCTGAACGGCCGCAAGACGGTGGTGTTCACGGACTAACGGTGCGTGGTTCGGGACGCGGCTTCGCCGTCACGACGTTTGTGGCGGCCCACTCCTCTTCGTCATCCTGAGGAGCGAGCCTCGGGCGAGTGTCGCTAAGGACGAACGGCCGCGGAGGGCGCTACCCCAGCGCCGGCCCGCCGCTGGGCAGGCTGTCGATCAGTTCGATCTTGAAGATCAGCACGCTGTTGGGCGGGATGGGGCCGCCGGGGGTGCCCATCTCGCCGTAGCCGAGCTCGGGCGGCACGTAGAGAGTCCAGACGTCGCCGGGCTTCATCTTCTGCAGCGCCTCGGTCCAGGCGGGGATCACGCCGGCCAGATTCAGGATCGCCGGGGCGCCGCGTTCATAGGAGCTGTCGAACGTCACGTCGGTGACCAGCTTGCCCTCGTAGTGGACCTTCACCTCGTCGCGCGGGCCGGGGTGGGCGCCGCCGGCGGGACCGGAGCGCTCGACCTTGTACAGCGAGCCGGAGGGCAGCTTCTGCACGCCCGGCTCTTTGGCGGTCTTTTCCATGAAGGCCTTGGCCGTGGCGGCGTTGGCCTCGATCAGTGCCGGGTCGACCGGCGGCTTGCGGCTGCAGCCGGCGAGGGCGAGGCTCGCCAGGGCGGCGACGAGAACGATACGACGGAACATGCTGACTCCTAGACCGCCCGCGGCGGGTAGCCGTGCTCGCGCAGGGCGTCCATGATCTCCTGGGTGTGCTGGGCGTCGCGGGTCTCGATCATGATGTCGAACTCCGCGCCCTTGGCCGGCACGTCCAGGGCCAGGCGGTTGTGAGCCACCTCGATGATGTTGCCGCCGTACTCGCCGATCACGTGGCTGACGGTGGCCAGCAGGCCCGGCCGGTCGTCGCCGATGATGCGCAGGCTGACCAGGCGCTGGGCCCGCACCAGTTCGCGCGTCAGAACCGAGGCCAGCAGGCGGGTGTCGATGTTGCCGCCGGTGATGACCAGGCCGCACTTTTTGCCCCGGAACCGCTCCGGATAGGCCAGCAGGGCGGCCAGCGACGCGGCGCCGGCGCCTTCGACCACGGTCTTCTCGACGTTGCAGTACAGCGCCAGCGCCCGCTCGAAATAGGGTTCTTCCAGCAGCAGCACGTCTTCCAGCAGCGAGCGGACCACGCCGTAGGTGTTGGCCCCGACCTGCTTGACGGCGATGCCCTCGGCGATGGTCTGGCCGCCGCCCTGGCCGTTCACGCCGCGCATGCGGGCGGTGAAGGACGGGAACATCGCCGGCTCGCAGCCGAAGATGCGGATGTCGGGATTGATCGACTTGGCCGCCACGGCCATGCCGCTGATCAGCCCGCCGCCGCCGATCGGGATCGGCAGGACCTCCAGGTCCGGCACGTCCTCGAGCATCTCCAGCGCGATGGTGCCTTGGCCGGCCATCACGTCGTAGTCGTCGAACGGGTGGACGAAGGTCAGGTCGCGATCTTCCCGCAGCTGCTGCGCATGGGCGGCCGCGTCGTCGTAGGTGTCGCCGAAGATGACCACCTCGGCCCCGTGAGCCTGGGTGTGCTGCACCTTCACGAAGGGTGTGCCCCGGGGCATCACGATGGTCACCGGCACGCCCAGCCGGGCGCCGTGATAGGCCAGGCCCTGGGCGTGGTTGCCGGCGCTGGCGGCGATGACGCCCTTGGCCCGCTGCGCGTCGGTCAGCAGCAGCAGCTTGTTGAGCGCGCCGCGCTCCTTGTAGGCGGCCGTGAACTGCAGGTTCTCGAACTTGACCCACACCTCCGCGCCGGTGATCTCCGACAGAGTTCGCGAGTGGCGCAGCGGGGTCCGCTCGACATGGCCCGCCAGTCGCCCGGCCGCGGCCCTGATGTCTTCAAGGGTAAGGGTCATCGTGGCTTGCGGTTAAAGGGCCCGCGCCCTCACCGCAAGCCCCGCAGCAGGTCCAGTCGCCGCATGGCCTTGGCCGGCAGCTCCGAGACCGGGCCCAGCGGCAGGCTTTCGGCCACCCGGCGCAGGCCGTAGGCCGCCTGGCGCATCATCGCCGCCGCCGAGGCGTTGCCGACGAAGCCGTGCGCGACGCCGACCTCGTGGTTGGCGAGCTCGCGCTTGAACCGATAGTCGCCGGCCCCCAGGTCCAGCCGGCTGTAGGGCACGGTGTCCATCCAGCGCAGGATGTCCTGGAACAGCATCATTCCCGGCGAATAGCGGTCGAAGGCGCTGTCGTGGCCGATGATCCAGCTGTGGACGGTCGAGCCGCCGCGGATGTCCAGCTGGGCGGCGGCCAGCTTGTCGCCGATGTGCAGGGTGAACAGCACCCCGCCGAAGTCGGGGTCACGGCTGGCGAACAGCCCACGCACCAGACGCAGCGGCCAGCCGGCGGCGAACAGGTCGGTCTGGCCCGTCGCGCGCCAGGCCTGCCGCTTCCATTCGACCAACTGCTCGAAGTCGCCCTTGCTGCGCGAGAAGGCGGTGAAGGTCACCGGCCCGACCTCGCGCTCGACCTTGCGGCGCTTCTTGTCGATGTCCTTGAGGGCGGAGATGCCCGCCGCCCGGCGCTCGGCCTCGTAGGCGGCGTAACCGCCGGACACGTCGATGATCCGCGACGGCTGCACGCCGCGCGCATGCGCCGCGAACGCCGTCTGGCTTTCCAGCATGTGGCAGAAGTCGAGCCGCCCGACGCCCAGGGCGCCGACGACCTCGCGCGGATCGACCTCCAGCCCCGGCTCGGCGACCAGGCCCTGGTAGTCGTTCATCGGCGCGCCGGCCGGCATGGCGGTGAACGGGCTGACCCGGGCGGCCAGGAAACCCTTCGGGTCCTCCATCCCGCCGAGGACGGCGACACGGACGCTGGACGCCGAACCCTGCGCCCGCGACACGGCGCGCGGCCAGTGCGGCGACAGGAACGGCGTCTCGTGGGCCGGCTCGGCCGCCTGCAGCGCCGCCCAGCGCTCCACGGCGTGGGCGGTCAGCTCCCATGGTCTGACGACGTCGATCTTCACGAGCAGGCGTTCCCCGGCGATGCGGCCGGGGAGCAGACTAGGCGCCAACCGTTGCGGGAGCGTTTAGGGAACGTTGGTTTTGTGTTTCCGTGCGTGGTCGGGGACACGAAAGCCTGTCCCCGAACCGCGAACCGCCGCTACAGTCGCCGCCTGTATCTGGGGGATCACTTCATGCGCGCTGTCGCCGCTCTCGCCTTCGTCCTTTCGCTCGCCGCCGGGGCGGCGGAGGCCAAGACCATCGCGGTCTCGGCCGAGCGCATGCTGGATGTCGCCACCGGCAAGTCCATCGAGCGTCCGGTGGTGGTGATCACCGACGGCCGCATCGTCAGCGTCGGCCCGCTGGCGGCCACCACCCTGCCGGCCGGGGTCGAGCTGATCGACCTGCCCGGCAAGACGCTGCTGCCGGGTCTGATCGACATGCACGTCCATCTGACCTACAGCCCGGTCTACGGCGGCTACAGCGGCCTGCAGTTCACCGACAGCTTCTGGACCGCCATCGGCGTCGCCAACGCCAGGGTGACGCTGGAAGCCGGCTTCACGACGGTGCGTAACGTCGGCTCGGACTTCTACGGCGACGTCGGCATCAAGCAGGCGGTCGAGGAAGGCTTCGTGCCGGGCCCGCGCATCGTCCCGGCCGGCTACGCCATTGGCGCCACGGGCGGCCACTGCGACAGCACCTACCTGCCGCCCTCGGCCAACTCGGTCTCGCCCGCCGTCATCGACAGCCCGGAAGAGGGCCGCCGCATGGTCCGCCGGATGCACAAATACGGCGCCAAGGTGATCAAGATCTGCGCCACCGGCGGGGTCTTCTCCAATGACGGCGTCGGGGTGCAGCAGCTGTCGGTGGAAGAGATCAGGGCCATCGTCGACGAGGCCCACATGCAGGGCCTCAAGGTCGCCGCCCACGCCCACGGGCCGGAGGGCATCCGCGCCGCCCTGCTGGGCGGGGTCGACACCATCGAGCACGCCAGCCTGGTCGATGACGAGGGCATCAAGCTGGCCGTCAAGAGCGGCGCCTTCTTCGGCATGGACATCTACAACACCGACTACACCCAGTCGGAGGGCAAGAAGAACGGCGTCCGCGAAAGCGAGATCGCCAAGGACGCCGCCATCGGCGAGGCGCAGCGCCAGAACTTCTGCAAGGCGGTGAAGGCCGGGGTGAAGCAGATCTACTCCACCGACGCCGGCGTCTATCCGCATGGCCAGAACGCCCGCCAGTTCGCGGTGATGGTCCGCTACTGCGCGACCCCGCTGCAGGCGATCCAGGCCGCCACGGTCAACGCCGCCGCCGCGCTCGGCCAGTCCGGCGACGTCGGCCAGATCGCGGTCGGCCGCTTCGGCGACCTCATCGCGGTCGACGGCGACCCGCTGAAGGACGTGACGGTGCTGGAACGGGTCAGCTTCGTGATGAAGGGCGGCGAGGTGGTGCGGAAGTAAAAGCACCCACCCGCCCCGCATCGGGAGGGAGAGGTCCTTAAACCTCGCAGGCCGCCTTCACCTCGGCGCGCAGGGTCGGAATCTCCGTGCCCTTCTCGGCCGAGGTCGCCAGCACGCGCGGGAACGAGGCCGGGCGCTTGCGGATCTGGTCCTGGGTCCGCGCCACCACCGCCTCGACCTCGGCGGGCTTCAGCTTGTCGGCCTTGGTCAGGACGATCTGGTAGCTGACCGCCGCGACGTCGAGGGCGTCGAGCGCTTCCTTGTCGACCTCCTTCAGGCCGTGGCGGGCGTCGATCAGCAGATAGACGCGCTTCAGGTTCGGCCGGCCGCGCAGGTAGGCCCGGCCCAGGTCCTGGAACTTGTTGGCCGTGCCGCGCGACACCCGCGCGAAGCCGTAGCCCGGCAGGTCGACCAGCCGCAGCTGGTCGTCGAGGTTGAAGAAGTTGATCTCCCGCGTCCGGCCCGGCTCGTTCGAGGCCCGGGCCAGGTACTTCTGGCCGACGAGGGCGTTGATCAGGCTGGACTTGCCGACGTTGGAGCGGCCCGCGAAGGCCACCTCCGGCAGGTCCGGCGAGGGCAGCCCGTCCATCTTCACCGCCCCCATCATGAAGGCGACCGGATGGGCGAACAGGACCCGCGCGGCCTCGATCTGCTCCTCGTCGAACGCGTCGGTCATCCGACCGCCTTGGCGCGTCCGGTCACCTTGCCGATGAAGTCGTCGATCGGGTTCTCGACCTTGAGGCGATGCATGATGATGTACTGCTGGAAGATCGAGAACACGTTCGAGAACGTCCAGTACAGCAGCAGGCCCGCCGGGAAGCCGGCCATGATGAACGTGAACATGATCGGCATCAGCTGGAAGATGCGCTGCTGCATGGGGTCCGGCGCCGGCGGGTTCATCGCGGTGGTCAGCCACATGGTGAAGCCGTAGAGCAGCGGCAGCGGGCCCAGGTGGACCAGCGCGTCGACGCCGCCGATCAGCGGAATCTTCGCCACGTCGAAGGGCAGCAGGCCGAACAGGTTCAGGATGGTGTGCGGATCGGGCTCCGACAGGTCCTTGATGTAGGTGATGAACGGCGCGTGCCGCATCTCGATGGTGACCGAGAGCACCTTGTAGAAGGCCAGGAAGATCGGAATCTGCAGAAGGATCGGCAAGCAGCCCGCGATCGGGTTGACCTTCTCCTTCTGGTACAGGGCCATCGTCTCCTGCTGCTGCTTGGCGGGGTCGTCCTTGTACTTGGCGCGGATCTCCTCCATCGGCTTCTGGAGCTTCTTCATCCGCGACATCGACTCGTAGCTCTTGTGAGCCAGCGGGAAGAGGATGATGCGGACGATCAGCGTCACGGCCAGGATGGCCAGGCCGAAGTTGCCGACGAAGCCGAAGATCATCTCCAGCGCCATGAAGAACGGCCGGGTGAAGAACCACAGCATCCCCCAGTCGACGGCCTTGTCGAAGCTCGGGATGGCCGCGCCGCCGCGCTGGCCCTTCTCGTAGGCCTGCAGGTCCTGAACGACCTTGGCGCCGGCGAAGACGCGGGTGGTCTCGACGATCTTGCCGCCGGCGGGGATGGTCCGGGCCTGGGCGCTGTAGGAGGCGTTGTAGACGTCGACGCCCTGGTTCGGGGCCGCGAAGCGGGCGGTGATCTTCTCCGACTGCGACGGGATGATCGCCGCCAGCCAGTACTTGTCGGTGATGCCCAGCCAGCCGCCGGTGGAGTTGAAGCTGGCCGCGACGCTGTCGCCGCTCTCGGACTTCTGGGCCTTTTTCAGCCAGTCCTTGAACTTGAAGAGCCGCAGCTCCTGGCCCTTGCCGTCGTCGGACAGGACGCCGACGCCGCCTTCGTGGACGTTCTGGCCCTTGCCGTGGTGCGGGGCCAGGCCGCGACGCTGGATCGAGGCGTAGGGCGCGATCGCCACCGGCGAGCCGGTGGTGTTGGCCACCGTGTCCTCGACGGTGAACATGAAGCGGTCGTCGACCGAGATCTTGCGGTTGAACACCAGGCCGCTCGGGGCGGCGTAGGTCAGGGTCACCGGACTGCCCGGCCGCAGCACGTCGCCCGACGACAGCGTCCAGACGGTGTTGGCGCCCGGCATGCCCGCCACGTTCTGGGCTGTCCAGCCGATGTCGGCGAACCAGGCATGCTGCGCGCCGGCCGGGCGGAACAGCTCGACCAGCGGCGAGTCCTTGGCCAGGGTCTCGCGGTAGCCCTTCAGGTACAGGTCGTCGACGCGCGCGCCCTGCAGGCGGATGGAGCCCTTCAGCGCCGGCGTGTCGACCGCCACGCGTGGGCCCTGCATGGCCTGGTCGCGGGTCATCAGCGTGTCGACGCCCGGCGTGCCGGGAACGCCCGGGGCCTGGATCGACTTTTCGGCCACGGCCTTGGCCTTCAACTCGGCCGCCCGTTTCTTGTTGCCCGGCTCCAGGACGAAGACCTGGTAGGCCACGAGCAGCGCGAAGGCCACCGCGACGAACGCGAGCATATTACGGGTGTCGTTCTGCTGCATGGGAGCGGGCTAACCGGAACGGGAGGGATCGGACGCGTCGGCGGGTTTCGCGGGCGCGGGGTCTGGATCGGCGGCGAGCCTTAACAGTGCGCTTTTCACATCGTCAAGGAGACGGTCCCAGGGGCGCGTCGCCGTGCCGCCCCTGGCGATGAACACATAGTCCGAACCGGGGACCCCGTGAACGGGCAGAAGCGCCCGCGCGGCCTCGCGCAGACGGCGCTTGCAGCGGTTGCGGGCGACCGCCCCGCCGACCTTCTTGGTGGCGGTGAAACCGACCTTCAGGGCCGGGTTGCCGTCGGCCCGGTCGCGGCGCTGGATGACCACCGCGCCGCGGGAGACGAAACGCGCTTGAGCGGCCAGGAGAAACTCCGGCCGCTTGCGCATACGCTCGATTGTGGTGATTTCGTCCACGTTCGTCCCGTCCCGTCGTCGAAGACGCAGATAGGGACGCGCCCGGCCTAAACTAGGCGGTCAGGCGCTTGCGGCCCTTGGCGCGACGACGGGCGACGATCTTCGCACCGTTCTTGGTCGACATCCGCAGCCGGAAGCCGTGACGGCGCTTGCGCACGAGACGCGAGGGCTGAAAGGTCCGCTTGCTCACGGGATAGCTCCGAATTCTAAAGGTCTAGACGCGCCAGGCGAGGCCCGTCGCGATGAGCGGGCGGAAATACGGGAAGGGTGGGGCGGAGTCAAGCGAAGCCCTTACAGATCCGGCCGGATGATCGCCTTGCCCACCACCTTGCGGTCGGCCAGCAGGTCGAAAGCCTCTCGCCACTGGTCCAGCGGCAGCTCGGCGTGGACCCGGGGCCTGATGATCCCCTCGTCGGCCATCTTCCAGATCGCTTCCTGGTTCTCGCGACCCTTCTCGGGGAACTGGCGGCCGTACTCGCCGGCCCGCACGCCGATGACCGAGAAGCCCTTGATCAGCGGCATGTTGACCGAGACCGTCGGGATGCGCCCCGAGGTGAAGCCGATCACCAGCAGCCGCCCGTCGAAGGCGATGCAGCGCGTGCTCTCGTCGAAGATGTCGCCGCCGACCGGGTCGTAGATCACGTCAGCCCCCGCGCCGCCGGTGATCGCCTTCACCTTCTCGCGGAAGCCGCCGGTGACGTTGACGGTCGCGTCGACATCGTACTCGGCCGCCACGACCGCCAGTTTCTCGTCGGAGGCCGAGGCCGCGATCACCCGGGCGCCCAGGGCCTTGGCCATGTCCACCGCGGCCAGGCCCACGCCGCCGGCCGCGCCGTGCACCAGCACCCACTCGCCCGGCTGCAGTTGGGCGCGCCGCACCAGCGCGACGTAGGCGGTCAGGTAGGCCGCGCCGTAGGCCGCCGCCTGGCCATGGCTCAGCCGGGCCGGCTTGGGCTTCAGCGCCCTGGGGTCCATCACCGCATACTCGGCGAACCCGCCCAGCCGCGCGCCGCCCACCACCGCGTCGCCGACCTTCCAGCCCGTGACGCCCTCGCCCAGGGCGGCGATCTCGCCCGACAGATCCAGACCGGGGGTGAAGGGCAGCGGCGGCTTGAACTGGTACTCGCCCTTGGTCATCAGCAGGTCGGGAAAGTTGACGCTCGCCGCCAGCACCTTGACCAGCACCTCGCCGGGGCCGGGCGTGGGCGTCGGAACCTCGCGCACATACGTGCCGGCGTAGAGCTCACCCAGACTTTCGACCACCAACGCACGCATGTTCTCACTCCCGTTCTGTCGGGGCGGAGTCTGGATCGGTTACGCAGCGGGAGTCATCCCGAAAGGCAGGAGGGGGACAGTTTAAGGCGTCCCAAGGGGACATCTTGGACTGTCCCCTCACCCCTATTTCAGCATCCCGTCGTAGGCCTGCCGCACGAAGCCCGCGATCTCGCGGCAGGCGGTGTCGGCGGGCGGGATGGCCCCGGTGAAGGCGGTGAAGCCGTGGGCCAGGCTGTCGTAGCAGCGATAGATCACCGGCACGCCGGCGTCCTTGAGCCGCTTGGCGTAGCACTCGCCTTGGTCGGTCAGCGGGTCGAACCCGGCGGTCACCACCACGGCCGGAGCCAGGCCCGACAGGTCCTCGGTCTTGATCGGCGACAGCCGCGGGTCGGCCGGATCGGCGTCGGGGCCGATATAGTGGCCCATGAACCAGTTCATGGTGTCCCGCGACAGCGGATAGGCGTCGGCGTAGGTGGTCATCGACTGCGTCTCGCTGGCGACGTCCACGGCCGGATAGATCAGCAGCTGCAGGGCCGGCTGGGCCTCGCCCGCGCGCTTCATCTCCTGGGCCACGACGGCCGCGAAGTTGCCGCCCATGGAGTCGCCGCCGATCGCCGCCACGCCGGTCGGCGCGCCGAACCGGGCGGCGTTGTCCCGGCCCCAGCGATAGGCCGCCAGCACGTCCTCGAGCCCCGCCGGGAAACGATGCTCGGGCGCCAGACGGTAGTCGACCGACAGCACCGCGCAGCGGGCGATGCGGGCCAGGATCTGGCAGAAGATCTCGCTGGTCTCCAGATCGCCGATCACCCCGCCGCCGAAGTGGGCGAACACCATCAGCGGCGCGCTGCTGTCCTGCTCGGCGGGACGGTAGGCGCGGGCGCGGATCGTCCCGCCCGGACCCTCGATGGTCAGGTTCTCGACCCGCACGCCGGCCTCGGGCTTGCCGGTCATGGCGGCCAGGCCCTGGGCGCTGGCGGCGCGGGCGTCCTGGGCGCTCAGCGACGACATGGCCGGCAGCCGCTTGGCGCTGGCGGCCAGGAACTGGAAGCGCGGATCGAGCGTGCGACCGCCCTGATAGACCACCCCGCTGCCGGACAGCGCGCGCAGCACCGGGGTCGGCAGCGACAGCAGGACCTTGATCAGGACCTTCTGGACGGCGGGATCGGCCATGGTCGCGGCTCCTAGGGCGCTGTGCGCGGCAGGGCCGGCAGGCCGCCCAGGATCAGCTTCACGGCGAAGTCCGTGGCGGCGGCGGTGTCGATCGGCCGGCGCTCGAGCATCTTGTCACCCACGTCTCGGGCCACGGCGATGCAGGCCGCGGCCAGGTAGTCGGCGTCGACCCGCGGCGCGGCCTCGTGCTCCATGGCCTGGATGAAGGCGTCGCGGACCTCCTCGAACACCCGCTCCATCTCCGGCGTCTGGACCCGCATGTGCGGATGCTTCTCGCCGGCCGGGCGGTTGGCCTGCCAGGTCTCATGTTCGTCGGCCATGAAGTCGTAGTAGGCCTGGATGGCGGCCCGCAGGTAGCCCTCGAAGGTGTTTGCGCTTTCCCAGCAGGCGCGCAGGATCGGCCGGAACCGCGCCGCGCCGTCGTCGGCCAGGGCCTCGAACACTTCCTCGCGCGACTTGAAGTAGTTGTAGAAGGTGCCGGACGCGAGGCCGGTGCGACGGATGATGTCGCGCACCGTAGCCGACTCGTAGCCGAGCTCGGCGAACACCTCGCGCGCGGCGTCGAGGATGGAGCGCCGGTTGGCGACCTTGGTCAGCTCACGCTTGCCGGGCGAAAGAAGAACGACATGACTCATCGTCGCTCAGGCTACCAGTCGCGCGGCCCCGCGCAAGCGGTGACTAGGCGTCAACTTCGCGATTGCAACCCGTGCTGTTTCATCCGCCACAGGAGGGTTTCGATACGGTCCTGGCCGAAGAAGGGCTCGCCCTCGAAGACCATGGTCGGCACGCCCCAGTGGCCGGCCGTCTCCAGCGCCGCCTGGTTGGCCGCGATGGCCGCGTCCAGGCGCTCGCCGTCGTCCTTCGCCGCCCGTTCCAGCGCCTCCGGATCCAGCCCCGCCCGCTCGGCCGCCTGGGCCAGGTGGTCGCCCTCGTGCCAGTTGTCGGTCGCGCCGGACCAGATCAGCGTCCCGACCTGATCGATGTAGGCCAGGCCCTTGCCCGCCTCGGCCGCCGCCATGCCCATCCGGGTCAGGCGGTGGATATGGGGCTGGTCGGCCGGCACTTCGCCGGACTTGATGTCCATGACGATGGGGTCCGGACGCGGCCAACGGATCGGCGTGCCCTGCATCTGGCCCAGCCGGTAGACGTCCCGCGCCAGGTAGGGCGGCCATAGCGGATTGACCCGTTTGAAGAAGCCGTCGATCCGCACCGCGATGGGCAGCACGGGCCGCACCACGATCTCCAGGTCGTACGCCTGCTCCAGCCGGATCAGCTGCGGCGTGGCCAGGTACGAATACGGACTGCGGAACGACCAGAAGACCTCAACCGGATGTGTCATTTCGTCTCCCCCGAATTTTCTTAGTTACCGCTGGGTATATCGATACGGTGCTCGACTCTAGGGGAGATTCGATGCCGTCAGCGTCCGGAGAAGCGGTGAAGACCCGGGGCGAACGCGCCCGCGCCCGTCCGCGGGAGATCCTCGACGCTGCCCGCAAGCTGTTCTCGGAAAAGGGCTTCGAGGCGACCCGCATGGACGAGGTCGCCGCCGCCATCGGCGTCACCAAGCCCGCCGTCTACCGCTATTTCCCGGGCAAGGACCGGCTGATCGAGGCCCTGATCGAGCAGGACATCGCCCAGCCGGGCCGCGCCATCAACGCCTGGATCGCCGATCATCCGGGCCCGGTCCAGGAGCTGGTCGGGGGCTTTTCCGACCGCATCGGCGCCATGCAATCGGGCGGGCTGGCGCGCGGCTACATGCTGCTGGCCATGGACGACGGCAATCGCCGGCCGGAGATCGCCGGGATGATTCGCGACGAGATCCTGACGCCCGGCCTCGTCGCCCTCACCACGGCGTTCGGCCGCGCGCAGGCCCGTGGCGAGCTGGCCGCCGGGCACGATCCGGAATTGATGGGGCGGATGTTCTTCGCCCCGTTCCTGCAGACCACGCTCGGCACGGTCGGTTATGCCGTGCCCATCGACGACGCCGCCGACCGCGAGCGGTACCGCGCGTTTCACGTCGCCGCCTTCCTGCGGGCGTTCGGTACGTGATCCTCGCCTGAACGGGTCAGGCGCCGACCTTTTCCGCCCGCGCCTCGACCGGCAGTCTGTTCCCCGCCGCGTTGGCCCGCTTGGCGCCCCGCTCGATCTCCTTCAGCAGGTCGTGGACGTAGATGCCGAAGTCGACCTGGATGGTGTGGCGCTTGGCCGAATAGTACTGGCCGGTGTGGGTCTGCTCGTCCTTGACGATGACCTTCTCCATCTCCGCCTCGCTCGGCGGCAGGTACTTGCCGGTCAGGTAGGCGGCGACCAGCTTGCTCTGCTGCTCGGCGAAGTTCACCAGGGTCGGCAGCGGCTGGGCCAGCGCCATGTAGAACAGGTTCGGCACGCCCGGCTTCATCATCCGCTTGTACAGCGGCAGCCGGTGGTCGGCGTCGGGGACCAGGTCGGCGTCGTCGAAGAACGGGAACTTCATGTCGTAGCCGGTCGCGAAGACGATGGCGTCGACATGCTCGACGCTGTCGTCGGCGAAGCGGACGTTATGGCCCTCGAAGGCCTTGATCGCCGGCTTGAACTTGACGTCGCCGCAGCCCGCCCGGGTCAGGAACTCGCCGCTGACCGAGGGGTGGGCCTCCAGCGGCTCGTGGTCGGGCTTGGGAAGGCCGTAGTCCTCCATGTTGCCCAGCGTCTTCTTGATCATCTTCCGGGCCATGGAGAGGCCCAGTTTGCGCGGCATCCAGTGCGGCATCGAGCTTTTGTCGGCCGGCTTGCCGTTCATGTACTTGGGCAGCACCCAGACCCCGCGCCGAGCCGAGACCCACAGGTTCTTGGCGATCGGCCGCTGGGACAGCTCGGAGGCGATATCCATCGCCGAGTTGCCCATGCCGACCACGACGACGTTCTTGCCCCGCATGTCGACCGGATCGAACGGGTCGCTGTAGGCGTGGCTATGGAAGGCGGGGCCGTCGAACTCGCCCGGATACTCCGGGATGCGCGGGCTCCAGTGATGGCCGTTGCAGACGAACAGCACGTCGTAGAGGCGCGTCTCGCCGGTCGACAGCGTCACCTCCCACAGGCCCTCGGCGTTCCGCTTCGCCTTCTCCACGGCGGTGTTGAAGGTGATCGTCTCGCGCAGGCCGAAGTGGTCGACGTAGTCCTTGAAGTACTGCAGCAGCTGGGCGTGGTGCGGGAAGTCGGGCCACTCGGCCGGGACGGGGAAGTCCTCGAAGGCCAGCCGCCATTTCGACGTGTCGATGTGCAGGCTCTCGTAGCAGGCCGACATGCCGTTGGGGTTCTTGAAGTACCAGTTGCCGCCGATGTCGTCGGACATCTCGAAGCAGTCGTACGGGACGCCGACGTCCTTCAGCCGCTTGGCCGTGGTGAAACCGCTGCATCCCGCGCCGATGATGCAGGCCTTGGGCAGACGTCCGGCCACGATGGCCTCCCTGATGTCTTGTTATCGTTGTTCAGGAGAGGTTGTGGCGGCTTTCCCCGGGCGTCAACCGTGACCCGGCGTCAGCGTCAGCCGCAGGCCGCGAGGCATTTGGTCCAGACCTGCGGGCATCGGTCGTCCTCGCCCGACAGGCAGAAGTAGTAGTCCATCGAGCAGGCCCGCCGGCATTGGCGGTTGTCGCGCGGCGCCGACGAGGCGATGGGCCGCGCGGGCAGGGGCGCCGGGATCAGATCGGAGAGGTCGCCGGCCGGCGCGTCCGGCGCATCCGCCGCGCCGCGCAGCGCGGGCGCCTCGGCGGCCTTGGCCGGGATCCGCAGCCGCCCGCCGTCCTGCGCGCCCGCCGGTGCGGCGAGCGCCAGGCTGAGCAGGGCGATGGCAAGTATGCTGCGCATGGCGGCAAGGTGCGCCGGGGCGGTTAATGTCTGATTAACCATGATTTCTTCCTCCGCCCTTCAGGGGAGGGAGGGCACTCCGAAGGCGTGGCCCCCCCTCTCCACGAAGGCAGAGGAAGGGATCACACCGTCCGCTTGGCCCGGTCCTTCTCGTTGGTCGTCTTGATCATGTCCTTGACGGCCTGCCACTGGTCGTCGCCCCACTCGGTCAGGCGGGAGAAGTTGCCGCCGCTGGCGTTGTAGGAGCCGCCGTCGATGGCGATGGTCTGGCCGTTCACGTATTCCGAGCCAGGATGCAGCAGGTAGACGGCCAGGTTGGCCAGCTCGCGCATCTCGCCGACGCGGCCCAGCGGGTTGCCCTTCATGTCGGAATAGGCCGCGCCCTCCTGGCCAGGGTTCAGGCGGGCGCTCATGCCCTCGGTCGGGAAGGGGCCCGGCGCGATGGCGTTGAAGCGGATGCCCTTGGGGCCCCACTCGACGGCCAGCGACTGGGTCATCACGTTCAGGCCGGCCTTGGACATCGCGCTCGGCACCGTGAAGGGCCCGCCGTTCCACACCCAGGTGGTCAGGATCGAGATCACCGAGCCCTTCTTCTTCTCCTCGATCCAGCGCTTGCCGACCTCGAGGGTGACGAAGAACGAGCCGCGGAACACGATGTTGGCGATGGCGTCGAAGCCCCGTGGGCTCAGGTCCTCGGTGCGGCTGATGAAGTTGCCGGCCGCGTTGTTGACCAGGCCGGTCAGCGCGCCGCCGTCGGCCCAGATGGTGTCGACCATGTCCTTGATCGCCTCCGGCACGCGGATGTCGCAGGCGATGCCGACGACCTTGCCGCCCGTGCCGGGATGGGCGTCCATCAGCTCCCTGGCGGTCTCCTCCAGCA
Organism: Caulobacter sp.; assembly: GCA_044238855.1. GTDB lineage: Bacteria > Pseudomonadota > Alphaproteobacteria > Caulobacterales > Caulobacteraceae > Caulobacter. The sequence goes on along the minus strand of JBIICO010000035.1, from coordinate 7,519 downwards.
CGCCGCCGCGACGGCCGCAGATATAGACCTCGGCGCCCAGCATCAGGCAGGCCTCGGCCATGACCTTGCCCAGGCCGGTGCCTCCGCCGGTGATCAGCACCCGCTCGCCCTTCATCAGGCCGGGCCGGTACATCAGGTCTTCGGGTTTGAAGGTCATGGCGTGTCTCCCTGTTTTCCCCAGAGGGCGCGCCCTTCCCGTGCGTCGGTCAAGCGGGTGCGGATCGGTCCGTGCTAGGGTGCGTCCATGAGTGTCGCCTTCACCCGCGAGGAAGACTACGAGGCCACGGCCGCCGATCTTCCCGACCGCCCGATTTCCCCGAATGCCAACCTCGTGACGCCGGAGGGGCTCGCCGCCATCGAGGCGGAGCTCGCCGACGCCCGCGCCGCCTACAACGCCGCCCAGGGCGGCGACGTGAAGGACGACCGCACCGCCATGGCCCGCGCCACCCGCGACCTGCGCTACTGGTCGTCCCGCCGGGCCAGCGCCCAGCTGGTCGAGCCGACCGAGGCCGACGGCGTGGTCCGCTTCGGCGGCGGCGTCACCATCGAGCGCGAGGACGGCCGCCGCCAGACCTGGCGCATCGTCGGTGAGGACGAGGCCGAGCCCTCCAAGGGCAGCGTTTCCTACGTCTCACCGCTGGCCCAGGCCGTCCTCGGCAAAGGCGTCGGCGAACTCGCGATGGTGGCCGGCGCGGAGGTGGAGATCGTGGGGGTCGGTTGATCCGATCCTCCCCGGCATGGTCCCCCTCTCCCTCGGGGAGAGGATCGGCTATATGGCCTCGGTGACCGACCAATCCCAGATCCACGCCGTCTACGGCGCCCCGCCCCGCGAGGTCGTCGAGACCCCCGCCGGCGCCCAGCGCTTCTCTCCCCTCGCGCCCGGAACCGGGGACTTCGAGGCCGTCGGGCCCGGCGGTCTCGCATCCGTGACCATGCTGGCCCCTCCGGGCACGGTGGAGCGCCGCCACGCCCTGGCCCTGGCCCTGCGCGGCCTCGCGCCCCGCGGTCGTCTGGTCGCCTGCGCGCCGAAGGACAAGGGCGGTTCGCGGCTGCGCAAGGAGCTGGAAGCCTTCGGTTGCGCGGTGAACGAGGACAGCCGCCGGCACCACCGCATCTGCACCGTCAAGCGCCCGGCCGAGCCGGTCGGCCTGGACGAGGCCATCGCCGCCGGCGCCCCGCGTCTCGACGCGAACCTCGGCCTCTGGACCCAGCCCGGCGTGTTCAGCTGGGACCGCATCGACCCCGGCAGCGCCCTGCTGGTCAGGCAGCTGCCCGCGCTGTCGGGCAAGGGCGCCGACCTCGGCGCCGGCATCGGCTACCTGGCCCACGCCGTGCTGGCCTCGCCCAAGGTCGAGAGCCTGCTGCTCACCGATATCGACCGCCGCGCGGCGGAGGCCGCCCGCCGCAACGTCGCCGACCCGCGCGCCACGATCCAGTGGGCCGATGTCCGCCAGACCGGCGTCACGCCGGCCAGCCTCGACTTCGTGATCATGAACCCGCCGTTCCACGACGCCGGTACAGAGGACAAGCAACTCGGCCAGACCTTCATCCGCCAGGCCGCCGGCCTGTTGCGCAAGGGCGGCGTCCTGTGGCTGGTCGCCAACCGCCACCTCCCCTACGAGGCGGTGCTGGGCGAGCTGTTCCGCACCGCCACGCAGCGCGCCGACACCGGCGGCTTCAAGGTCTTCGAGGCGGTGAAGTGAGCGCCAAGGCCCCGACCATGCGGCTGGACCGCCTGCTGGCCAACATGGGCTACGGCTCGCGCAAGGAGATGCAGGCGCTGGCCCGCCACGGCCATGTCCTGATCGACGGCCAGCACTTCCGGGACGCCGAGCAGCGTGTCGCCCTGACGCCGGACCTGCAACAGCGGCTGACGGTGTCTCAGAAGCCGGTCGATCCTCTGCCCGGCTTCGCGCTGATGCTGCACAAGCCGCTGGGCGTGACCTGCTCGCACAAGGAGCACGGGCCCCTGGTCTACGACCTGCTGCCCAGCCGCTGGCGGGCCCGTGACCCGGCCATCTCGACCATCGGCCGGCTGGACAAGGACACCTCCGGCCTGCTGCTGATGACCGACGACGGCGGCCTGCTGCACCGGGTGATCTCGCCGAAGAACCACGTCTCGAAGCGCTACCGCGTCACCCTCGATCGCCCCCTCCGCGGCGACGAGGCGGCGACCTTCGAGGCAGGCGGCCTGATGCTGGACGGCGAGACCAAGCCGCTGTTGCCGGCGACGATGGAGACCCTGTCGCCGACCGAGGCGCTGCTGACCCTGACCGAGGGGCGCTACCATCAGGTGCGCCGGATGTTCGCCGCCATGGGCAACCATGTCACGGCCCTGCACCGCGACCGCATGGGCGGCCTCGCCCTGCCGGACGACCTGCCGCCGGGCGAATTGCGGATCCTGGATGGTGAAGATCTGAAAACCCTGTTCGCGTGATCTGCGGCACGGCGGAACCAAGCCCGTTCATGGTTCTTAACGTCTGGAGAGAGGTCCCGGGCGAGCGCCATGTCGAAGGTCACCATCATAGCGGTTCTGGGAGCGGCTCTGACGGCCGGCGCCCTGATGTGCGGCTCGCCCGCCGAGGCGGCTGAACAGGCCATGCCGTGTCAGGGGCCGTCGCCGGTCGCCGGTGTCGAGATCCGCGGTCCCGTGCTGCACGTGATCGACGGCGAGACGATCTGCGTCGCCCTGAACTTCAACACCGACAGCTGGATTCGGCTCCGCCTCGCCGACGCCCCGACCGCCCGGCCGTTGCTGAAGACCTCCACCGCGACGGGCGAGTCGCCGAACCCGCGCGGCGCCTTGATGCAGGCCGCCTTGGCCAAGACCGCCACCTGCAAGACAGTCCGCTCCGATGACGGCCGGGTCGAGGCCCTCTGCGAGGTCGACGGCCGTCCGCTGGGCGATCTGCTCGGCGATCCAGAGGTTGTCAGCGCCAGCTACAGCTGGCGTTAAAGCCTAGCCGCTCCAGCCTTCATGCCGTTCCTGCATCATCCGCCGCCATCTGGCGCGCAGGATGCCCGGCCTTTCGGGGAAGCGCTCCTCCAGGAACTCCGCCCCCGCCACCCGGTCGGTGCGGAAAGTCCGGAAGTCGGCGCGCAGCTCGCACCAGCCGATCAGCAGCCGCTTGGTCTCCATGTAGCCGACGGTCACAGGCCAGATGGTGCGGTCGCTCGCCCGCTCCTGCTCGTCCTTGTACGACAGCTTGATCTTCCGCCCGCCGTGGATGGCGGCGCGGACCTGGACCATGTCGATGTTGTCGGGCTCGTTGTTCCAGGCCGGCGTGGCGCGACCGGCCGGCTCCATGACGATCGGGCGCAGGTTGTCGGGTACGGCCTCGGCGATCTTGGCGATCAGGTCGTTGGCGGCCCGGGCAAGAGCCGGGTCCCCGCGTCCGGCGACCCACTGGGCCCCCAGCACGGCGGCTTCGATCTCGTCGGGCGTCAGCATCAGCGGTGGCATGTCGTAGCCATCCTCCAGCACATAGCCGACGCCGGCCTCGCCACGGATGGGTGCGCGCTGGCCGATGAGGGCGGCGATGTCGCGGTAGATCGACCGCTTCGAGGTCTCCAGCTCCCGGGCCAGGGCGTCCGCCGTCACCGGCGCGCGCCCCCGACGCAGGATCTGGATGATCTGGAACAGTCTTTCGGCGCGTCTCATCACACCCTCCCACAACCTTGCTGACAGCATGGTGGCAGCAGGGTCGGGATAGCAATGGTCTCGTCCGATTGGGAGAGGAGAGACCACCGTGATCACGCTCTATTGCGCAGGCGAAGGCTTCGGCCTTCCGGAAGCCAGCCCTTACGTGACCAAGACCGAGGTCCAGCTGATCATGGCGGGTCTCGCCTACCGCAAGGAGCCGGCCCCGCCCCGGATGTCGCCCAAGGGCCAGCTGCCCTGGATCGACGACCACGGCGTCCGCATCGCCGACTCGACCTTCATCCGCGCCTATCTGGAGAAGACCTACGACTTCGACCTGAACGCCGGCCTGTCGCCGGTCGAGCGGGCCCAGGCCTGGGCCATCGAGCGGATGATCGAGAACCACCTCGGCTGGACCGGCGCCTGGGCGCGGTTCTTCATCCCGTCCAACTTCGACAAAGGCCCGGGCCACTGGTTCGACGGGGCGCCGGCGGACCAGCGCGACGATCTGCGCCACGACCTGCTCGAACAGGTGCGGGCCAACCTCAAGGCGGTCGGCATCGGCCGCCACGCGCCGGCGGAGATCGTCGAGCTGGGCGTCACCTCGATCCAGGCGCTGTCCAGCCTGCTGGGTGACAAGGCCTGCCTGTTCGGCGCCCGGCCCGCGGCGGTGGACGCCGTCGCCTTCGCCATGCTGGCCCAGTTCCTGACGCCGTTCTTCGACAGCGACCTGCGCCGTCGCGTCGAGAGCTTCCCGAACCTGGTCGCCTACGTCGACCGCATGATGGCCTGGTTCTACCCGGACTTCGCCTGGACGCAGGTCGAGGTGGCGCGGGCGGCGTAGGGGACTGCGTCCGACGAAAGCCGGTGGCTTTCCCTCAAGACCGTCCGACGCCGTCCCGGGGACAGCGTGCTTCGCGAAGCAGTCCCCGGCTAGCCCACCAACTCCTGCAGCGCCACCGCCCCATGCGGGGCGCGAACCTTGCCCTCGTGAATGATGAAGGCGAACACATCGCGAGGCGTCCTGGCCGCCGGATGCCCATCATCCGCATACGGAAGATCGGCCGGCGCGCCGCCCTCGGACCATGTCTTCAGCCGCTCGGCCCAGCCTTTCAGTTCCTTGGGCGGATACGCGGTGTCGACGTCGTCCGACCCGGTCTGGAGCCGCGCATAGACGAAGTCGGCCGTGACATCGGCGATCTCCGGGTAGGTCTGGTGCTTCGCATAGACGTTGGCCACCCCATGTTCGCGCAGCAGGGCCACGAACTCGGCGTTGGCGAAGCTGTCGTGGCGCACCTCGACCGCGTGACGGATCTTAACCCCGTCGACCTCTTTCGGCAGCAGGGCCAGGAAGGCGCCGAAGTCCTCGGGATCGAACTTCTTGGTCGGGGCGAACTGCCAGAACACCGGCCCCAGCTTGTCGCCCAGCTCGGTCAGGCCCTGGGTCATGAACTTCTCGATGCTCTCGCCCGCCTCGGCCAGCACGCGGCGGTTGGAGGTGAAGCGCGAACCCTTCACCGCGAACACGAACCCGTCCGGCGTCTCGTCCCGCCACTTGCGCCAGCTGTCCGGCTTGAAGCTGGAATAGTAGGTGCCGTTGATCTCGATCGAACGCAGCTGGCGGCTCATGTAGGCCAGCTCGTCCTTCTGCTTGAGCGTGTCCGGGTAGAACACGCCCCGCCACGGCTCGAACGTCCAGCCGCCGCAGCCGGTGCGGATGATGCCTGCCATGATCCTCGTCTCCAGAGTTCGTGCCGACGCTAGCACGCGGGCTCGGAGGGAGGGGAGGGCGCCGGCCTACTTCAGCGCTTTGGAGAAGCCCGGTTCGCAGGCGATCACAGCCTTTCTCGCCTTGTCGATGTCGGCGAGCTTCGTGCTGGCGGTCAGAGGCACGACGACACCGGGGCCGAACAGCGTGCGGCCGTTCTCGGCCTTGCAGCCGGGATTGGCCGCGTTCCAACTTGCCAGCGTCGCCGGCGGAGCCTTGAAGACGTCGTTGTAGTTGACCGTCATCTCCAGCGCCTTGCAGCCGCGCTTGTCGGCGCCACAACCGACGACGGTGTAGTAGAGCCGCACATGCGGCGCGCCCGCGACCTCGGTGTTGCTGGAGAAGCTGCCCTTGGTCGCGGTCTCGTACATGCCGCCGTCGCGCGGCGTGCAGTTGCGATCGGCGCACTTGGCCGTCTCGGCCGGAGCCAGCCGGCGAAACAGCTCCCAGCCGTCGCGCGCATCGAAGCCCTGGGCCAGGGCCGCGCCCGCGGTGAGCGCCAGGGCGGCGGCGAGCATCTGAACACGCATGTGCAACGTACCTCCAGTGAAGCGACAGCCTCTCCCGGATCGCCGAAGGACCTCAACCTTCGGAAAGGGGGCAGAGGTCGTCGCGCGTACCTATCTTGAGAGAGTCCTCCGGAGCCCGCCCATGATCCGCCGTGCCTTCCTGATCATCGCCACCGCCTTCGCCGCTCTGTCGGCGCCGGTCGCGGCCGCGCCGGCCAAGCCCGCACCGGCCACCGCCACGGCCGTGTTCGCCGGCGGCTGCTTCTGGTGCATGGAGCACGACATGGCCGGCATCCCCGGCGTGCTGAAGGTCGAGAGCGGCTACACCGGCGGGGCGCTGAAGAACCCGTCCTACCGCGACGTTCTGACCGAGAAGACCGGCCACTACGAGGCGGTCCGGGTGACCTACGACCCTGCGAAACTCGACTACGGCTTCCTGCTCTACCGCTACTGGAAGCTGGTCGACCCGACCGATGCCGGCGGCCAGTTCTGCGACCGGGGACCGTCCTACCGCACAGCCGTGTTCGTCACCCCGGCCCAGCGCGCGGCGGCCGAGAAGTCCCGCGCGGAAGCCGCCAAGCGCCTGAAGCGCGGCAAGATGATCACGCCGATCCTCGATGCCCAGACCTTCTGGCCGGCCGAGAGCTATCACCGCGACTACGCCAAGCGGAACCCGGCCGACTACGCGCTCTACCGCGCCGGCTGCGGCCGCGACGCGCGGCTGAAGGCGGTCTGGGGCGGTTAGCGGATCTCGAACGCGCAGGCGGGCGGATCTCCGCGCCAGGCGCCGCCTTCGTCGAGGCATCCGTCGATCTCGAAGTAGCGAACAATCCCGGGCGTCAGCGCCGCGACCGCCAGCAGGGCGACGATCGCAAGGGCGGTGAACAGCAGGCGGCGATGAGGCGTGGCGTATTTGCGCATGGGTTCAGCGTGCCGCGCGGCCGTCCAGCGGTGATGGAGAGGATGTGGATTTCCACCTCACTCCCTCACCATGGGGGGAGGGAGTGCTCCATCAGCACTCAACCCGGTTCACCGCCAGCCCAACGGCCAGCCCGCCCAGCGACGTCTCCTTGTAGATCTCGTTCATGTCCTCGCCGGTGCGCTTCATCGTGGCGATGACCTTGTCCAGCGACACCGAGTGCTCGCCGTCGCCCAGCAGGGCCAGGCGGGCGGCGTCGATGGCCTTGATCGCGCCCATGGCGTTGCGCTCGATGCAGGGGATCTGGACCAGCCCGCCGATCGGGTCGCAGGTCAGGCCCAGGTTGTGTTCCATGCCGATCTCGGCGGCGTTCTCGATCTGGGCGTTGCTGCCGCCCATCGCCGCGCAGAGCCCACCGGCCGCCATCGAGCAGGCCACGCCCACCTCGCCCTGGCAGCCGACCTCGGCGCCGCTGATCGAGGCGTTCTTCTTGTAGAGCGCGCCGATGGCGGCGGCGGTCAGCAGGAAGGTCCGTCGCCCCTCGGCCGTGCCTTGGTAGAACCGATCGTAGAAGCGCAGCACCGCCGGGACCAGCCCCGCCGCCCCGTTGGTCGGGGCGGTGACGACCCGGCCGCCGGCCGCGTTCTCCTCGTTCACCGCCAGGGCCCACAGGTTGACGAAGT